>JAQTWZ010000081.1 GCA_028689055.1 Sulfurimonas sp.
TTCTTTGGAAACATCTGCTGCGCTCAATACTTCTTTTATCGGCTGCGTTTTGGATGATTTCGTTTGAACTTGTTCGAGTGTGATTTTTGAGATATCGATATCAAACTTTTTCGCGACTTCGACTAAACCTTTGAGTGTGTTTGGCAACTCTTTTATCTGTGCTTTTTTATAGCCGTCACTCTCTAAAATCTTCTCTTTAAGATACTCTTTTGCATCTTTGATGATGACTTTTAGCTCTGCTACAGAAAGATTTTGCGTGAGTTTAGGATTAAGCTCAAGTGGCTCTTTAGCTCTCAGCGGAGCAGGTTTTTCCTCTCCTTTGAGCAGAGAACTTAGAGTCTCTTTTTGTGTCAAAGGCACATTACTTTTTACGCTTGTTTTTGGCGATGTTTCCGGCTCTTTCAATGACAAAACTAAAGCGCCGTTTTGGATAGTTTTTCCCTCTTTTTTTGCACCGGCTCCTTTGAGAAGCTCAGAAAAAGAGAGGGCAGTTTCTTCTTTTTTAGCGGATAGACCAAGCGGTGACGCAACTTTTGGTTCAGATTTTGCGAGTAATGAAATCACCTTAGACTCCCAATTTCCTTCAATAATAGAAGGGATTTTTTTCTTACTAAAGCATAATGTATTCCATTTATTTGCCGATATGTGAAACATGAAAAAGATATTGATTTTACTGATGCCGCTTTTTTTGTTTGCAGCTGGACCTTTTGATGTTCAAAAGTCGCAGCATTTTGATCTCTCTGCGTTTGAAACAAAAGGCTCTAAGATACATGAGCTAGCAGATGAAAATAAAAAGATAAAGTGCCGCTATGTTTGCGATAAGAAGATATATAAAGAGAAGGAGATAGACAATGCCGTCTCCTTTTATAAAAATGCAAAAGAGTATAAATTTAAAGAGTAATCTCTCTTAAAGATGATTGGAAAATCTATCCAAACAATGCAGTTCGTTTTTCAAAAACAAACTTGTTGAATCCTGCATCGTACTAAAAAGCTCTTCGGCAGTCTCACCGTCCGCAGGATAACTGAGTAAAAATGCTTTTAAATACTTGGCAAAAAACTCATCAAACATTTTTTTCACTATTTCCGCACCGTATTTGTCAGTGTATGGCAATACAAAAAAATAATCACTTTCACTGTTTACAATAGAATCGGAAGTTCTGAGAATCTGCTTGAGCGAAGCATCGACGATTTCCGTAGGTATCTCTGAAAAATCACAGTAAAGAATTGTAAAACTCTCTGCTCTATTTTGATCCAATCTATCCGAAATGCCTATATTTAACTGCATCAACTCTTTAAAACTATCAAAACTAAAATGTACTCCAGCCATACCTCTGCTCCTCTGTTTTTCCTAAAGTATATCGAAAATATTATAAAACGCTAAAAGGTTTGAGTGCATCTCGTGAATCTAGCGGAGAGACTTCTACAGCTTCACCATCACAACTGACGCTATAGCGCTCATGAGGTGTTGTTTTGCAGTAGGTTAAAACGGCCCTTCTTGCAAACTCCAAATCATTTTCGCTTGCACCTTTGCTGATAAGTGTGTGTGGACCGTTCATATTGAGTGTTTTGATATGTATATATTTTTCACTTGCAACCGCTTCAAGATGGATGTTGTCTTCAAGACTACGGCCGATAACAAGTTTCGCGCCATCACTGAGGCGGAAATGACGACCATATTTGATAACAGGGATATCTTCAAGCTCAAACTTGTCATACTTGATAAAATCAAACATTTTTTTAGCAAAATTTTCATCCGTCAAAAGACATCCGCCACCGGGACTCTCAAAGTTTTCCAAGCCTATTTCGCGGGCAAGTTCCATTTGTCTCTCTCGGTTTCTGCCCGTGATACCTTCGAGTCTTTCTCTATCAACCCAGCCTTCAAGTTCTGCAATAGTAGGGGCCAACATCTTTGCACTCATAGGACGTAAAAGAAGTCCCTCGCAGTTACTCTCATCCAAAACTTTCTGAAGTGAATCTTTGTTCTGACTCATAGGACGCTGTCCCAAAACCTCACCGCTTATCAAGAAAGAAGCGCCTTCGCCTTCCATAACACGTTTTGCAACCGCAAACATCTTTGCATGGCAGTCGATACAAGGATTGAAGTTTTTACCGTATCCGTGTTTTGGATCAAAAAGAACATCTTGAAGATATTCGCTTTGGATATCGATGATACGAAGCTCTGCCCCGACCTGCTCACACATATTTTGCATATGTTCAAGTCTATCTTTTGTACTTCCAAAACCTGTGTTGATGTTGACTGCGAGGACTTCTATACCTTGGTCGATGATGAGTTTCATAGCCAAAGTTGAGTCAAGTCCGCCGCTAAAGAGTGCGATTGCTTTCATGTTTTTTCCTTGTGAAGGCACAGGAGCTGTTTCTTACAACAGCTTGGTTACCTAAAATTATTTTGCAATTTTAGCAAAATAATCTTGTCTCAAAAAAATTTATTCTCTTTAAATTACCTCTTTTCGGAGAAATTTTTTAGACTAAAACAAGATACTATGCAGTACAATAAAAATCTTTGTAGCAAAAAATATCGAATAATTAGGGATTTTCATGTTCACATCAGTCAAATCAAAAGTTATAGCTTCT
>JAQTWZ010000057.1 GCA_028689055.1 Sulfurimonas sp.
ATGACTATAATTACTACAGACCACATGAGGCATTGGACAATTTAAGTCCTATCAAATTCTTAGAAAGGCATAATCAGAACAAGAAATTATCAGCCTAAACCTGGTCTAAAAATTGGGGAGGGTTACAGTAGCTGTAAAACAAGAAGCACAAAATATGATTCAAATCTTCTTGAGAACTGTACATATGAAGATATTCAGTACCACATTTATGTTATAGAAAAAATCAAAAATGGAATTAGACGCGCAGAAAATGGTGAAATCTCATCTCAAAAAAAATCATCTAAGGAATAGAGGTGTTAAAACTCATCATTTCTCTCATTTTGGCAGTTGCAGTGGCAAATTCTGCTGAACCAAAACCAAAAAACAGCACTAGCTTGTCTGAGTACGGCAAAGTTCTTGTTACATTTGAAGCGCAAAAAACACCTTCCAAGAAGAGTGTCAAAGGTCAGTTTGAAGAGGTGAAATTTACACCGGCTCATGAAAACGCAAAGAGTTTTCGTGAGGCTTTTCTAGGGGCATCTTTTATGATAAGCTCAAGAAGTGCAGTTATACACTCCAAAAAAAAAGAAAAGGAGAGCGAACTCATGACATTTTTCTTTGAGAATATGAAGATAACCAACATAGGAGCCAGAATAGTTGCCATAAAAGCAAATCCGCTTATAAAAGGCAAGCCAAAAACAGGGAAATTTTCTGTTGACATCTATCTCAATGGAGTGGTGAGAAACATTCCGATGGATTATAAAATTCAAGCCCAAGAACTCAGTGCAAAAGGTGTTATGGATGTCTCTGCGTTTAATTCAAAATTGATCTTTGAACTCGTAAACCAAGAGTTTTTGAGACAAAAAAAAGAGAGAGTTTCACAAAATGTCAACATAGGCTTTAGCACAAAAATATCATCTGCTCTCGCTTATAGTACGCCGCTAAAGAAAAAATAAACTCATTTTGCTATAATACTCACCATATTTACGAAGATAGGAAAAGTAGTGATTACATTAAAAGAAGCCCTCAAATTAAGTAAAGAAGAACTCAACAAATTTAAAGAAGATTTACAAGCAAAGATTGCTGCAAATCCAGAACTAAACGCATATATTGATGTCAATAATGTCGGTGAAGGTATTCCTATCGCTATCAAGGACAACATTCAGGTCAAAGATTGGTCTGTGACTTCAGGCTCAAACATCCTCCAAGGCTATATCGCACCTTACAATGCAACGGTTATTGAGAAAATGTTAAACGCAGGTCTTAGTCCTTTTGGACGAACAAACATGGATGAATTTGCTATGGGAAGCACGACTGAGTCAAGCTTCTACGGCAAAACACTCAATCCTATAAACGCAGAGTGTGTTCCGGGTGGAAGTTCAGGTGGAAGCGCTGCAGCCGTTGGTGCCGGTCTTGCTATCGCTGCTCTTGGGAGTGACACGGGCGGATCTATCCGTCAACCTGCTGCGTTTTGCGGTATCGTCGGGATGAAACCTACTTATGGTCGCGTGAGCCGCTACGGTCTTGGTGCGTATGCTTCTTCGCTAGACCAAATCGGACCGATGACACAAAATGTCGAAGATGCAGCAATCCTCTATGATATCATCAGCGGTCATGACGAAAAAGATTCGACTTCAGCCGACATGAACGACAAAGTCTCTGACAAACTCAATCCTGAGAGAAAACTGCGTATAGCAGTTTTACCAAAATACATTGAAAACGCAAGTGAAGATATAAAAGATGCCTATGCCAAAGCTATCGAAGCACTCAAAGCCTGTGGTCATGAGATAGTCGAACATGAGCTCATGGATGCAAAATTTGACATCTCAGCTTATTATATCACTGCGACTGCTGAAGCTACGACAAACCTCGCACGCTACGACGGTATCCGTTACGGTAACCGTGTAGAGGGCAAAAACCTCGAAGATACTTTTATCCAGACACGCTCCAACGGTTTTGGCGATGAAGTAAAACGCCGTATCCTTCTTGGAAACTTCGTACTCTCAAGCGGATACTACGAAGCTTATTATGTAAAAGCACAAAAAACGCGTCATATCATCAAAGATGAGTACGAAAAAATATTTGAAGATGTGGATTTGATACTCTCACCTGTTGCACCTACAGTCGCAAATAAATTTGGAGAGCTTTCAAACCCGATGGAGATGTATCTCAGCGATATTTATACCATCAGCGTAAACCTTGCGGGACTTCCTGCCCTAGCACTTCCTATCTCTAAAAACGCAGATGGAATGCCGGTTGGATTGCAACTTATCGCAAAAGCCTATAACGAACAAACACTTTTTGACGGTGCTATGAGCCTTGAAAAAGAGATAGCTTACAAGGCCTAAAATGTTCAAACCTGCCCTCTCTTTTTTGCTTGTCTGTACTCTGAGCTTTTCTGCTCATGCAGAAGATGTCGATGCCTTTACCCTCTACGACTGGATGGCATCTCTGGGCGGCGAATGGACTCTCTCTCCTGCAGAAAAACAAACAGGTACAGACTCTTACAAACATGAAGCCGTATTGCCGCTATTAAAGACAAACGCAACGGGTATCTCTTTTAAATCCATTGGCAGAAACAGTACAGTCCAAGAAGATCTTCTACCAAATTCTCCAAAACAAATGGTCACAATGTACCACTGTAAAGACTTGGAGTGCAATATGATAAAAGCGACACACTATTGCGTCAAGATGAATCAGCCGGAATTTATCGCCAATCTTTCCCTTAGCACAAAAGAGCGTATGGTTTTTGACTGTGACATGAGCACGGAGCTGTGTAACTCTGATGAAGACCATGTGCACCAGATCATCCATGAGATATCAGACAAGGGCAAACATCTCAAAAGTTCCTATCTCAGCTGGGAAAATAAAAAGCCAAAAGCAGAGAGTTCCATCTACCATTTTGACAGGAAATAGCGTTTTAAGCAAAAGGCTTTACCTGTTTTTAACCACAAAAAAGATATAATCCAAAAATTTCAAAGAAATAGATATATTTACTTTTGCATCAAAGGACACCCATGAGAATTCGTAAACGCGCCCTCACATTTGAAGATGTACTTTTAGTACCACAATACTCTGAAGTACTCCCTAAAGAAGTTTCACTTGAGACGAAACTCACACGCAACATCAGTTTAAAAATTCCTATGGTTTCAGCTGCTATGGATACCGTAACAGAGTACCGCGCAGCAATCGCTATGGCAAGACTCGGCGGTATCGGTATCATCCACAAAAACATGGATATCGAAACGCAGTGCAAACAGGTAAAAAAAGTAAAAAAATCTGAGAGCGGTATCATCATAGACCCTATTTATGTCCACCCAGATGCAACACTTGCCGAAGCAAATGCGCTTATGGCGGAGTATAAAATTTCCGGTGTACCAGTCATCAACTCACACAATAAGCTTTTAGGTATTTTGACAAACCGTGATATGCGTTTTGAAAAAGATATGAATAAACAAGCTGAAGAAGTGATGACAAAAATGCCTCTTATCACTGCACACAACGGCATCTCTTTAGATGAAGCAGCAGATATCATGCACAAAAACAAGATAGAAAAACTTCCTATCATCGATGAAGAAGGATATCTCAAAGGTCTTATCACTATCAAAGATATCAAAAAACGCATCGAATATCCAAACTCAAATAAAGATGCGTTTGGAAGACTTGTCGTAGGTGCTGCTATCGGTGTTGGACAACTTGACCGCGCTACTGCCCTCGTAAACGCAGGCTGTGATGTACTTGTTCTTGACTCTGCTCATGGACATTCCAAAGGTATTCTTGATACGGTAAGAAAAATAAAAGAGACGCTTAGCGTAGATGTTATCGCAGGTAATATCGCTACAAAAGAGGCTGTCGAGTCTCTCATCGAAGCTGGAGCAGACGGTGTCAAAGTCGGTATCGGACCGGGTTCTATCTGTACAACGCGTATCGTAGCAGGTGTGGGCGTACCTCAAATCTCTGCTATCTCTGAGTGTGCAGAAGCGGCACGCAAACACGGTGTACCGGTTATCGCAGATGGCGGTATCAGATATTCAGGCGACATTGCAAAAGCTCTTGCAGTCGGTGCTAGCTGTATCATGGCTGGTTCACTCCTTGCAGGAACAGAAGAATCACCGGGTGATACTATCATGTTCCAAGGTCGTCAATACAAATCATACCGCGGTATGGGAAGTATCGGTGCGATGCAAACAGGCTCAACTGACAGATATTTCCAAGAAGGTACGGCAGCGGACAAACTCGTACCGGAAGGTATCGAAGGACGCGTACCTTTTAGAGGTTCTATCGCCGGTATCGTACACCAAATGATGGGCGGACTTCGCTCGTCTATGGGTTACTGCGGCAGTGAAAGTATTGAAGTATTCTGGGACAAAGCAGAATTCGTCGAGATCACAAGCGCAGGACTCAAAGAGTCTCACGTTCACGATGTTATCATCACACAAGAAGCTCCTAACTACCACATCTAAATCTACTCTCATACATCCAAAATTTCATTTGGATGTAATGATTTTTTTTTCTTTTCATTTCTTTACAAAATAAAATTTATTTTCCTGATTTTTTTTCTATGCTATAATATATCCAAACGCAAAAGGAGTATATTATGAATGTCTCAAGTTATATATTTCAATCCCCTTATCATAGTCAGATGCAAATAGGCAGACCTGATACGAGTGCTGCAAACCAGCAAAACGCAGGTAAAGAGGCTCTTAACACACCAAATCCTACACTTGAAAAAGCACAAAATTTTCAAGCTTCACAAACGAAAGAGGTCAAACCAACAATACAAGACGCTCCCCTTTTGGATACCTATGCATGATATATCTGCAAGTTCCCAGATAGTCTATGCAGGCTTTTGGGTGCGTTTTGTTGCATCTTTTTTGGATACGCTTTTTTTGGCCCTGCCTGTGGGAATCCTTATCTATTTTGTAAGTGATGGAGCGTGGTTTGACTTTTCACAATACCAACAAAACATCGCATACGCCATGAGCGGCAATGCGCAAAAAGCATTGGCCGCCCAACCTCAGACCTCTTTACGATGGGAACTTCTCTTTGAGATTTCTGTTTTGCTTGTGAGTATGATGTTTTGGAGAAAATGGAGGGGTGCTACGCCTGGGAAAAAATTTGTCCATATCAAGATAGTAGATGCGAAAAGTTTTCAAGAGCTTGATAATAAGCAGGCTATTACGCGTTCTTTTGGTTATATCGTCTCTACACTTCTTTTTTTAGTAGGTTTTTTTATGGTTGCGTTTAGAGAAGACAAACGCTCTTTGCATGATGTTTTAGCCGGAACTGCCGTAATTTACGATGAAAACTCACTCAATATCTGAAATATCAAAAATCTCTTCATCACAATTTTGTAGCGCATAAAGTTTTATTTTTGTATCCTCTTGCAAGATATGATCTATAAGAACTCTTTTTGCCAAGACACGCATCTTGGTTTTGATGATGTCAAGTTTTGCAGGTGTTTGGATAATTTTACTCAAACTATCCACGAGATGCTCATGTAAAAGTTTATGATTTTTCAAATCAGGAAAAGCTATAGAGGTCATATAATCCTCTTCATCCTGAAAATGCACTTTGACATAATCGCTAAATTCATACAGTATCACACGAAGTTCTTCTTTTGTATTTACACCCTCTTCAAGGTCATAAAGTCTATTGACAAGTTCAAAGAGTTTTTTATGTTGTTGGTCTATCTTTTTTATACCAAGTCTGTAGGAGTTATCCCAAGCTATTTTTTGATTGTTAGACATTGTGAAACCTTATATTTTTTTCAATAAAATCATAGCAAATATTTTTAAATTTAAGAGACTTTACTTAAGGGCATCTCTAAGTGATTTTCGCTAAAATCTCAAGATAAATTTTTATTATACTTAAGGTGAAAAAGATGGATTTACAGACAATAGCACTACATGCAGGCTACGAAAAAGATACCCAGGGAACTATGGCAGTTCCTATTTATATGACAACGGCATACGAATTTCGTGATGTAGAACATGCCGCAAATCTTTTTGCCCTCAAAGAACTTGGAAATATCTATACGCGCCTCAACAACCCGACTACAGATGTCTTTGAAAAGCGTTTTGCCGAACTTGAAGGCGGAGCGGCAGCTATCGCCACTTCAAGCGGTATGAGCGCCATCTTTTTTGCTATAGTAAACGCAGCCGAAGCGGGTGACAATATCGTCTGTGCAAAACAGCTCTACGGCGGTACTTTGACACAAACAGCACACACACTCAAACGTTTTGGTATTGAAGCGAGATTTTTTGATGTGCATCAACCCCAGCAGATTGAAGCACTTGTGGATGCAAAAACAAAAGTCATATTTTTTGAGTCTTTGACAAACCCAAGCATCGATGTAGCAGATATCGAAGCTATCACAGCCATCGCCAATAAACACAATATCCTCACGGTAGTGGACAATACGGTTGCAACACCTGTTTTGTGCCGTCCCTTTGAGTTTGGCGTTGACATCACAGTTCACAGTGCTTCAAAATACACAACAGGACAAGGTCTCGCTATCGGCGGTATCATGGTAGAGAGAAAAAATCTCGTAGAAAAACTCAAAAACAACCCAAGATATGCACATTTTAATGAGCCAGATGCTTCGTATCATGGTCTTGTTTATACTGATATTCCGCTTCCTCCTTATTCTCTGCGTGCACGATTAGCGCTTTTACGTGATTTGGGCGCGGTCTCTTCTCCGTTTAACTCATGGCTTTTTATCCAAGGTATGGAGACTTTGGCACTGCGTATGCGTGAACATTCCAAAAATGCTCTTGCACTTGCAGAGTATCTTGAGTCCCATGCAAAAGTCAAAAAAGTAAACTATCCAGGTTTAAAAAGTAACTCAAATTATGCAAATGCACAAAAATATTTTGAAGGTGGTGCGTGTTCTGGACTACTGAGTTTTGAAGTAGAGAGTCTTGAAACGGCGACGAAAATCGTAAACGCAACGAAACTTTACTCTTTGGTCGTAAACATAGGTGACTCCAAATCCATCATCACCCACCCTGCTTCGACGACACACCAGCAACTTAACGAGGAAGAACTTATCGCGTGCGGCGTTCCATCGGGACTTATCCGTATCTCTTGCGGACTTGAGAGTGCAGCCGATCTTATAGCCGATATGAAGCAAGCTCTTGATGCCTAATCTTTCAAAGCAATAGCCCAATTACTGGGGCTATTACAAACTTCTTCTACAAATAAAATTACTATTAAGTCATTTTCGCTAAAATACTCTATTATTTTTAAAAGAGCTTAAATTTGTCATTAAACCTACAAACGCATACAGAACATTTTACCAATCCTCTTTATCTTGAAAGCGGTCGTATTTTAGAACCATACGATATCGCTTATGAGACCTATGGGACGCTTAATGAAGACAAAAGCAATGTGGTAGTTATCTGTCATGCGCTTACCGGTTCACACCATTGTGCCGGTGTTTATGAAGGTGAGAACAAACCCGGTTGGTGGGATGGACTTATCGGTCCGGGCAAAGCCGTAGATACGGATAAATTTTTTGTCATCTGTACAAATGTCATAGGAAGCTGTTTTGGCTCAACAGGTCCAATGAGCCCGAAACATCCGCATCATGAGCCGTACCGATACAAATTTCCCGTAATCACCATCAAAGATATGGTAAAAGCCCAGCGCATCCTCTTTGACAAACTTGATATCCATAGAGTTCACGCTATCATCGGTGGTTCTATGGGCGGTATGCAGGCACTTTTGTTTGCGATACACTATCCAAACTTCGCACAAAAAATCATCTCTCTTGCAGCAACACACGCCACACAACCATGGGCTATTGCGTTTAACAAAGTAGCACAAGAAGCTATCCTCAAAGATCCTGATTTCAAACAAGGCTATTATGACCCTGAACTGCTCAAAGAACATGGGCTCTCCGGTATGGCGATAGGTCGTATGGCAGGACATATCAGCTTTCTCTCACATGAGTCTATGGAAAAAAAATTTGGACGAGAGTACAAAAAAGATGACGGTCTTTATGAACTTTTTGGAAAATTTCAAGTTGAGTCTTATCTGGAATACAACAGCTACAACTTTACAAAATGGTTCGATCCGCTGAGTTATCTTTACATCACAAAAGCTATCAATATCTTTGATCTCTCGCGTGGATTTGACTCTCTAGCCGAAGCGATGAAAAAAGTACAAGCCCAATTGCATCTTATCAGTTTTAAAAACGATATGCTTTTTAAAAACTTTGAGATGAAAGAGATATCTGATACGCTCGATACGATAGGCAATAAAAATCACACTTATATCGATATAGACAGCGACTATGGTCATGATGCATTTTTGGTCGAACTAGATAAATTTGATACTTATATAAAGGAAGTTTTACATGGCTAAGAAAGAAGAAAACGCAGGCTTTGAAGCAAAACTCCAGAGTGCAAAAGAGACTCTTGAGATACTGATGAACCAAGACATCACCCTTGAAGAGAGCGTAAAAGCTTATGAAAAAGGGATGAAAGAGCTTCAAGAAGCGCAAAAAATGCTTCAAGACGCACAAATAAAAATCCAAGAAATCAAAGCATCCTAGTGAGAGCCGCCGTACTCCAACTGAGCGCACAAGGGCTCAGCAGCACAAAACTTTATAACTATATCCGCGTTGCAAATACAAAAGGTATCAAAGTTCTTCTTTTGGGAGAATATATCCTCAATCCTTTTTTTAAAGAGCTAGAAAGTATGTCCGTCTCTATGATACAAGAGCAAGCGAATCAGCAGATAAAAATACTCAAAGAGCTTTCTAAAACCTACAATATGACGATTGTCGCACCGCTTATTCTTGTCAAAGGGAAAAAAGTTTACAAAACTATCGCTAAATTTGCGCCAAATTCGACTTCTTATTATAAACAGCAACTACTCATAAACTACGCACACTGGAACGAAGAGAAGTTTTTTTCAAATGAGATAAAAGCACTTGAATCTCCTCTTATCTTCAATATTGATGGTTTCAAATTTGCCATCATGAGCGGGTTTGAACTTCATTTTGATGAGCTTTGGAGTGAGATAAAAAACAAAAATGTGGACTGCGTTTTACTGCCGAGTGTCTCTACTTTTGAGTCGTATGAACGGTGGAAAAACCTCATCCTCTCACGCGCCTTCACAAACAACTGCTATGTTTTGCGTGCCAATCGTATCGGTGAATATCAGGATAAAGAATATACATGGAAGTTTTACGGGGATTCACTTTTGGCTTCTCCAAATGGCGAAATGCTTGAACACCTCGGCAACAAAGAAGAGCTCATGATAGTTGACATGAACCATAGTGAAGTGCGTCATGCACGCAGAATCTGGGGCTTTAAAGAGATGTTACACAAAAGGAGTGAGTTATGATGCACTATTTTCACAGACAAGTACAACTTTGGGGAGAAGAGACACAACAACTTCTTGCAGGCAAAAAAATAGCCATCATAGGCTCTGGAGGTCTTGGAAGTTCTCTTGCGTTTGCACTCGGTGCAAGCGGTATCGGTGAGATCCATATGATAGATTTTGACACGGTAAGTCTGCACAATATCCACAGACAAATCGCCTTTAAAAGCGGTGATGAAGGCAAAAACAAGGCCATGATAAACGCAGAGATTATAGAGCAGAGATGCCCTTTTGTCAAAGCTATCGCTCATGAGTGCAACTTTGAAGCGTGGAGCAAAAAAAATATCGAAGTAGATTTGCTCATTGATGCAACAGACAACCTTCCCTCTCGTGCCGAGATAAATACCTATGCAAAAAGCAAAAATCTACCTTGGGTTTATGGCAGCGTTGAGGCTTTTCACGGGCAAGTTGCGTTTATAGAAAACTCCTCTTTTTCGGATGCATTTAAAATCATCCAAAAAACACCTGCCGGTATCGCAGCCCCTATCGTGATGCACATCGCCTCACTTGAGGCAAATCTAGCTCTGCGATATCTTGCGGGTCTGAGCGTAAAAAAAGATATGCTTTATTATCTCTTTTTTAACAACGAAGGCGAACTCATCACACAAAAGTTTACTCTTCCAAAGGCTCAAAAATTGGAAGCAACAATTTCTTGAGAACATAAGTCTAGCATTTGCTAAGAGTACCGTAATGAAGCCTCCCCGACCAAAGGGTGTGGGGTATCCTCAGGCTAGATCGAAGTTCAATTTTCCTTGATGTATTTTTTCGTACTCACAACCTTGATTCTTTACATATTTTATTATCATCTCTTCCTTA
>JAQTWZ010000014.1:0-4077 GCA_028689055.1 Sulfurimonas sp.
GGAATCTTTTGAACCTTATGGAGAGGCAAATCTACGACCGCGTTTTCTTATGTTGGATGCCGAAGTTGTAAGTATAAAACTCTTAGGCGCAGACAAATCTCACTCAAAAATAGAAATACGCCAAGAGGCACACGAGAGAAAAACGCTTGAATTAGTTGCGTTTAGAACCGTTTTTGAAATGCCTGAAGATAGAAAAATCAGCTGTTCCTATACAATCGCAAAAAATGAATTTAACAACAAAATATCCCTACAATTGCTTGTAAATAAAATCTATTAGTATAAGTTATTATTATACTAAGAATAATCAGATAGTCACTTTATAAGAAATTTATGTTACCATTTCGCAAATATTAAAACAAGGATAGACAATGAAAAAGATACTAGCTCTCTCGAGTCTCGCTTTTTTAAGCACGCTTGCTTTTGCAGATACTGATATGCAAAAACAGATCGACGATCTCAAAGCACAGCTAGAAAAACTTGAAAAAATGCAAAACTCTCAAGAGAAACAAATCTCCAAAGTAAACATACAATCAGCAAAAGACAACATCAAGTTTGATGTGGATTTTAGAACTTCAGTTGATGCACTAAGCTATGAAACTGCGAGTGGTGAGAAATTTCATAACGATGCGCTTTACTCTAACCGCCTTTGGTTAGGTATGGGATACGCGCCTACGGATGAGATGATTTTCAAAGGTCAGCTTGCGTTTAACAAAGCGTTTGGTGCAAGTTATGGTCAGCGTGGCACAGGTATGGGTTATGATACCTTTGACTGGGTTGTAAATGAAACACTGACTGATGACAGTGTAAAAGTAAGAGAAGCGTACTGGTTATGGATGCCGACTGTTGGCGGTTTACAAACAACTCTAAGCGTTGGTCGTCGTCCATCTACAAATGGTAGCCTTATCAACCTAAGAGACGATGACAAAGAGCAATCTCCACTTGGTCATGTTATCAATATGGAGTTTGACGGAGCATCTGCAAGTGTGAAGCTTGATCAAATTGCGCAAGGGATGTCTTTTAAAGTTTGTTTAGGTCGTGGCTTAACAAATGCTGGAGCTTGGGCAGATAGTACGGGGAGGAACTACATCGATAATGGTGTTCTCGATACTGCTGATATGTACGGATTTATTTTCGTTCCATACAATGACGGTCAATACTCTGTAAAAACTACATGGTATAGAGGGATGAATATGCCGGGTGTCGATATGGTTAATCCAGCGATTACAACAGATGACAAGCTTGAAACTCGTGGAGATATGGATGGTGCAGCTGTTTCACTTATGTCTAACGGTATAGGTGATGAGATTAATGACTTCTTGGATGAGACAATCGTATTTGCATCATTTGCAATGTCAACTTCTCATCCTGACAGCGGCAAAACAATGCTAGGCAGTTTTGATAGCAAAAACGGTTACTCTTACTGGATCGGTACACAGATGCCAAACTTAACAGGCGGTAAATTTGGAGTTGAATTTAATCACGGTTCAAGTAACTGGAGACCGTTTACTTATGGTGAAGATACTATGATAGGTTCTAAAATTGCAGCTCGTGGTAATGCTTATGAAGCATACTGGACACAACCGATTGTTAGTGATGTCTTCTCTATGCAAGTAAGATATACAAGAATAGATTATGACTATACAGGTTCAAATGCTTTCTTTGGAGATTATAGTACTCCTTACGCTATTGATTCAAATGAGGCTATTGATGGTGGCGCTGTAAAAACTGCTTCCGACCTTCGCGTTTATTTCAGATACAGATACTAAAAACGCAAGAGTTTTTCTCTTTAGTTTCGTTCTGCTTATATAACCTATAAGCAGAACTTTTATTTTCACCTTCTTCTTCTTTTCACTTGTTTACTTTAGACACACTTCTTAAAAAATACTGATATTTAAAACTTACCTTAAGCCCTAAGCTTGTAAAATGGATGCACTTTATCCAAAATAAAAAAAGGAAACCCATGAGTAAAAATCAAATTTTAGAAGAGATATTAGCTGAAGTTGACAAGCATCCTGAGATTATGTCTCGTCGTGAAGCTTTGAAATATATGAGTATCTCTCCTCTGGCTGCATCTATCCTAGCTGGTACAACTGCTGGCGCTACAGCTGCAGTTGCATCTGATGCAAAAGGCAAAATCGTTATCGTTGGTGGTGGATTAGCAGGTATGAGTACTGCTGCTCGTCTCTCAAACACTCTTTCCAATCCGGACATCACTGTTATTGAGCCAGATCCTCTTTCTGTATCCTACCAACCGGGACAAACACTTGTTGCATCAGGTATCTGGACACAAGATGAAATCGTATATAAAAGAGATGACAAACTCCCTGCAGGTGTTAAACTTATCAAAGGAAGTGTCACTGCGTTTGACCCTGAAAACAACAAAGTTGTCGTGGACGGTAAAGATGAGATTTCTTATGATCAAATGATTGTTGCTACAGGTTTAGTGCTTAATTATGCTGCTATTAAAGGGTTAGACGGTGTTATCACTTCTTCTGGAGCTGATAACGCAATCGTAAAAGAAAAAGTCGGTAAAAATGGCGTTTATTCTATCTACTTCGCAGACGGTGCATCAGATACGTGGAAAGGTATTCAAGAGCTTGTAGAAAAAGCAAAAGCGCACACAGGACCGGAAAAACTTCAAGCACTCTTTACAGACCCTAACACACCAATCAAATGTGGTGGTGCTCCTAAAAAAATCATGTATCTTACACATGCAAGACTTGAAGAAGCTGGTGTTCGTGATAAAGTAGAACTTACTTTTTATCCAGACGGCGGGAAAATGTTCGGTGTTCCTGAATACCATGAAGCTATCTTACAGCAGTTCAAAGATAGAGATTTTAAATGGAACTACAAACACAACCTCGTTGAGATTGATACAGAAGCTAAAGTAGCTGTATTTAACAAACACTGGGAAGAAAAGGGCGCTTACGATAAAGACTTGGAAGAGTTTGAAATTGTTAAAAAAAGCGAACGTGTAGAAGCAAAATATGACTTTATCCATGTAACACCTCCGATGAAAGCTCCAGATGTTGTAGGAAAATCAGCAGTTGGGTCAGATAAAGGATGGGTTCCTGTCAAAAAAGAGACACTACAACATGTTAAATATGCAAATGTATGGTCACTTGGTGACGTTGCGGCTGTGCCAATGGGTAAAACAGGCGGATCGGTTCGTAAACAATATAAAGTACTTGTTGACAATATGATTGCTGCAATGGAAGGAAAAACTGAGCTACCTGCTGCGTATGGCGGATATACAGTATGTCCACTTATCACAAGCATCGGTACTGTTATGCTAGCAGAGTTTGACTGGAGCGCGAAACCAACTCCTTCATTTCCACTTGATCCGACAAAAGAAAGATGGATATGGTGGTTACTCAAAGTTTACGCACTAAAACCAATGACTATGATTGGTATGCTCTCAGGCAAAGCGTAAATCAAAAATCCTCATTTTTGAGGATTTTATATACAAAATAGTTACATTTATTATAAATATTATAGATTAACTTTATAATAAATAGTATTTTTATTTTTAGTGAGATAAAATAAACGCATTCTAAAATAGGAGAATATATGAATAAGCTAATTAAAATCGCTCTAAGCTCTGCTTTAATCTTAAGTGTAGGTGCTACATCTTCATTTGCAAGCGCAGATAAAGGTCAAAAACTTTTTACAAAAAAATTGAAAAAACCATGTGGTATCACAGGTGCTGCAATGGCTGGTAAACACACTCAAGCTGAGTGGGCTGAAATCAAAGAAGACGGAAAAGGCGCAGAAGAAATCAAAAAAATCTGTCCTGCTGCTACTGATGGTGATGTAAAAGAAGAATATCTTGAGCATTATTTAGACTTTTTCCACGAATACGGAAGTGACAGCGGGAACGTTCCAGCTTGTTAATCCCTCTTTTTTCTCTCTAAACTTTTTTAGAGAGAAAAAGCCTCTCAACTTAGTCACCTTTCAACTAATCCATAACTTTTTTTAATTATAATGTTTAAATCTTGAGACAAATGGTTTGCTATGCCCAAAATATACCCTTACACAAAAGAACGTTCCGAAATAATAAGTTTTAATCGCCTCAAT
>JAQTWZ010000014.1:4177-45030 GCA_028689055.1 Sulfurimonas sp.
CCTTTCAACTAATCCATAACTTTTTTTAATTATAATGTTTAAATCTTGAGACAAATGGTTTGCTATGCCCAAAATATACCCTTACACAAAAGAACGTTCCGAAATAATAAGTTTTAATCGCCTCAATAAAAGTTCTTTAGCTTTTGCAACAAAGTATAGTGGTGCTAAGATTTTAGATATACACAAACACACTACTATTCTCAAACTTGTGCACAAAGAATTAGGTTCTCTAACTACCGCTATTTGTTTCAGCCGAGATGCTAAAATGATGGCTTTTGCCAATACAAACATCATTTATGTGGTAGATTTGGAGACAAAAGGGCTTGTTAAAAATATAAAAATACCCAACGAAAAGATAGAACTACTCAGCTTCTGCCCTACATCTACCTATGTCATCGCAGGAACAGATTGCGGGAGAGTATATCAATATAGATATAACCACTCAGCAATACTATCTCGTCTGTGTTCTTTTCCTCATAAAGCCAGAGATACTAAGTATAATTTTGTAAGTTCATTTGCTATGCATAATGATAAACTTGCTTGCTCTGGGCAAGGGGGTGCTATTTTTCTTATAGATTTACATTCAAAAATTCAAAGAGATGTCTTAATAGAGCAGGGGAGTAGAGTGAATGCTCTGTGTTTTATAGATGAAAATACCCTTATTAGCGCGAATATTGACGGGGATGTAATTGTTCACTCACTACAAAATCTCCAAGAACTCAAGCGCATAGACGCACCTTTTAAAAATATACAAGATATTGTTCAAACACCTAACCGTGATTACGTTATAGTAAGCGGCGATACAAACTATGTGGCTCTTTTAGATATCAAAAAAGGCAAAGTAGCCCATGCAAAATATATAACGTTTGAGAAAAAAGTAAATAAAATCACCCTTTTGCATGATGAGTCCCTTTTTGTAGCCTTAGAAGACTCCGAAATTCTTAATGTTAAACTTCCAAATAGGGAGGAACTGAAAGAGCTTGTGATGAAAAATGCTCTTTATGAGGCCTATAGGCTCATAGAAAATGAACCTATTCTTGATGCTACTATCGAATATAAACTTTTAGAAAAACGCTACAAAGATATCTATAAAGAAGCTCTAAATGCACTCATCAACCAAAATCTAACAACTGCTCAGCAATGTATTGCTCCTCTTAAAGGCATACGCTCTAAAGAACGTGAAATTTCTAATCTATTCAAAGCATTTGAGCATTTTAATCGATTCAAAATTCTCTATTCAGAGAAAAAATATGCACTCTGTTTTGCAATGTGTTCAAAATACGAGGCGCTTAAACAAACCCCTTTATATGAAAAAATTGAAGAGGCATGGCGAGAAAGCTTTAAAAATGCTTATAAATATCTTTCCGTTAATGATACACAAAGTGCCAAAGCACTCCTGCACGAATATCTCACTGTTTTAAATAAACGCGAGATTATCAAACTCCTTTTAGAACAAGATAATGATTTCATGAGCTTTTTACGCGCAGTTGAAGCAAATGATTTTCAAACAGTGGATGAACTCAGCCATACAAACAAAATATTTTTAGAAGCACCTACCTACATAAGTCTCAATCAAAGTATAGAAAAAAATATCAAAAAGATAGAGCGTTTCATTAAACAAGGAGAGTTACAAAAGGCGAAAGAACATCTTAAACTCTTTAAAAACAGCTCTTTTATGCAAGAAGAGCTCAAGAGACTTATTGCAAGTTTGAACGCTATGATACGCCTGCAAAATGCATATAAATCGAATAATTTAAAAACTTGTTATGAGATACTTGATACAAATAAAAGCTTAAACGCAAGTAAATTAGGGATACTTTTAAACAAACGCTGGGCTTTGCTTGTAAGTAAATGTGAAGAGTATGCGCTTCAAGGAGACGCAAAAAGTATCAAGTTAGCTTTGGCAAATCTCATCAGTATCAGTACGAGAACAGACAAAATAGGTGACTTACTTCGTGTAAGTTTTCAATCAAAAATAAAAGCATCACTTTTTGCAAAAAACTATACGAGCGCACATAATATCATCTACTCCTACATAGATATATTTGGAAACGATAATGAAATGAAATCTTTGATGAAAACGTATGAATATCTCTCTTCACAAAAGCTTGCGATAACTTTTGAACAAGGAGAAAGAACACCAAGGGATGCGTGGTTAAGCTCAGAACTTATTATGGAGTTTTCCAAAACTATTTCATGATTTCAACAAGTGTATTGAGTGTGTCTTCAAAAGGGATTTGTAAGGTTGATTTTTGTGTTAAAAACGCTTCCATATCCTCTTTTTTGGCGATTGCTTTGTCGAGTTCTTGATCACTGCCTTTTGTATATGCACCGATACGGATCAGGACGTCGTTTTCTTTGAGCAGTGTATGGTAACGCCTAAACTTCATCACCGAGTTTAGGTGCTCATCACTGATAAGATCATTCATAACTCTTGAAGCAGAATTGAGTACATGAATAGGCGGATAGATACCAAAATCGGTAAGCTCACGAGAGAGGACGATATGACCGTCCAAAATAGAACGAGACTGATCGGCGATAGGGTCGCTCATGTCATCACCCTCTATGAGAACGGTAAAAAAAGCAGTAATAGAACCTTTGCCGTCTTCTTTTCCTGCACGCTCCATGAGCTGCGGTAATAACGTCAAAGAAGAGGGCGGATACCCTTTTGAGGTCGGCGGTTCACCCAAAGCCAAGCCGATTTCTCTTTGTGCCATAGCAAAACGCGTCACGGAGTCCATGATAAAAAGAACATCCAGTCCTTGATCTTTGAAGTATTCAGCCACGCTCATCGCGGCAAAAGCACCGTATTTTCTCATGAGCGGAGAGTCATCACTTGTTGCAGCTATGATAACCGTGTTTTCGAGGTTGCCTCCGAGATTTTTTTGGATAAACTCAGGAACTTCACGACCACGCTCACCTATGAGTGCAACAACTTTTATAGGTGCATCTGCTCCGCGGACAATCATCCCCATAAGCGTTGATTTACCGACACCGCTTCCTGCAAATATACCTAGTTTCTGACCTTTGCCGCATGTCAAAAGTCCATCTATGCTTTTGATACCTACACTAAAAACTTCATCAATCATGCCGCGTTTCATGGGCGCTATAGGCGCTTTGATGATGGGGGAAAGTTTAGAGTTGTTGATATTGCCTTTGCCGTCTATAGGCTGCATAAAAGGGTTTACAACACGCCCCAAGAGAGATTCACCTACTGGAATATTTAAACCCGTTGAGTCCAAAAATACTCTATCCCCCGAACAAAATCCCTCCACAAAACTAAAGGGTGTGATAAAAAAAGTCGCGCCATCTATCTCTGTCACCATCCCTATAGTCTCTTGAGCCGTTGCGTTTGAGACAATTCTTACCATATCGCTGATACTGACTTTGAGACCTGTAGCGGTAACAATAGTTGCGTTTATCTTGACAACCTCTCCAAAGGCTACAGAGTAATCTTTGGAGGAGAGTTTTTCTTTGAGGGATTTGAGTGGCATTTCAGGAGTGCCTAGTATCTCGTCCCGGTTGGGGAGTTGATGAGGGAGAAAAATTCACTTCTGGTTTTTTCGTCTTTTTTAAAAAGACCGCGAAGCGCTGAAGATGTCGTTGTAGAGTTGATTTTTTCCACACCTCGCATCTCCATACACATATGTCGTGCTTGGATGACAACTGCCACGCCTTTTGGTTCTATCGTGCTCATGATGGCATCGGCAATCTGTTCTGTGAGTTGTTCCTGAATCTGCATACGACGTGCAAAAACGTTCACCACGCGTGGTATCTTAGAGAGGCCGACTACCTTGCCATCTGGGATATACGCCACATGAACACGCCCGATAATAGGCAATAAGTGGTGTTCACATGTCGAATAGAATTCGATATCTTTGATAAGTACCATCTCATCGTTACTGCTTGTAAAAAGTGCTTTTTCTAAAATCTCTTTTGGATTTTCTTTGTAGCCGCCAAATATAAACTCGTAAGCTTTTCTCACACGCTTTGGAGTCTCCAAAAGCCCTTCTCGCTCAGGATTTTCTCCGACATGCAACATCATGCTTTTTACTGCGTTTTCAAAGTCCAAATCTTCTTTTTTCACACTTTGTCCTTTTTATGATACAAATACGTGAGGTACTATAAGAGGATATTTTTTCATTTTTCTATAGATATGTTTTCTTACAACTTGGCGCAAATCGTTCTCAAGCGCTCTTGGATTTTCTATCATACCTTCTTTGAGATGAAGCAAGAAGTGCTCTAAAATATCTTCCATCTCTTTTGCAAAAGCTTTGTCTTTTCTATCCGCAACAAGACCAAACGTAGTAACTTTAGGTTTATCTATCATTTTTGAGTGTTTACCATCAACCTGAGCAACGATCATAACAATACCATCAGTCGCAAGCTTTTGACGATCAAGTACGATGTCATCCTCGATTTGATGGTTATTTTGGTTGTCGATATATGTTTTACCCGTTTTGACTGTTTTGACTTTTCTCATATATTTCGGTGCAACTTCTATCTGTTCACCGTCTGTCATGAGAATAATATTTCTCTCAGGAATACCACACATCATTCCCGTCTCTTTATGCTTCATAACATGGTTGTACTCACCGTGAATCGGTAAAAAGAATTTAGGATTTACTAAACGCAGCATGAGCTTCTGCTCTTCCATGGAAGCGTGACCTGAAACGTGGATATCTCTATCTGTTGCAACTCTTGCACCTGCACGCTGGAGATGATTTAACATTCCCGAGATAGAACCTTCATTCCCCGGAATAGCACGGGAAGAGAGTATTACAAGATCTGTCGGCTTGATTTTGATATGTCTGTGTTCACCTATAGACATTCTAAAAAGTGCCGAATTTGGTTCACCTTGTGAGCCTGTTGTAACGATAAGAACTTCTTTATCATTACAATGTGCAACCTCTTCGGCATCAATAAAGATATTTTTAGGAAATTTCAAATAATCATACTGCATCGCAACTTCAAGATTTCTCTCCATAGAACGCCCGATTACACACACTTTACGGCCATATTTGATACCGTACTGGATAGCTTGTTGTACACGGTGAATGTTTGAACTAAATGTTGAGAGAAGGACTCTTCCTTCTGCTTTTGAAAATATACGATCCAATGCAGGAGCAACACTGAGTTCCGAAGGAGTTGCTACAGTGTTATAGGAGTTTGTAGAGTCACTTAAAAGACATAAAACACCTTTTTCTCCATAAGCTGCAAGTCTGTGTAAGTCTGCCGTATATCCATCAACCGGAGTATAATCTATCTTAAAGTCACCCGTGTGGATAATCGTTCCCGCATCCGTGGTAATTGCCACTGAAGAGGAGTCGATGATAGAGTGCGTCATGTGCATCCATTCTACTTCAAAATCATTTCCAATTTTATAAACAACTCTTTTTTCGATAGGATTGAAATATTTTCTATGGTCCGAAATATGGTGTTCATCAAACTTATTGCCAATCATCGCAAGAGGAAGCGGTGTGCCATAGATAGGAAACTGCATCTCTTTATAAAGATACGGCATCGCCCCGATATGATCCTCATGAGCGTGTGTGATGATAACACCGACTATCTTATGTTTTATTTCACGCAGATAAGTGAAATCAGGGATAAGAATATCCACACCGTGCATATCTTCATCAGGGAAACTCATACCGACGTCGATAAGAATCGCCTCTTTTTCTGTCTCAAAAACAGCTATATTACCACCGATTTCACCCAAACCTCCCAGAGGAGTGATACGCACTTTTGCGTTTGAATTGAGATCAAGTTTATAGTGAGGGTTGAGTCTTTGTTTGTGTGCTTCTTGATTTTTTACAACAAAGTCTTTGAGAACTTCGTCTATAGGAGCACTTTGACGACGGTTACGGTTTTTACCGCTGTTTTTGTTGCGGTTTGCGTTTGCTGCGTTTGTGTTTGTGTTAGCACTTGCATTTGCAGGTCTAGCATTTGGAGCTTTTTCGCCTTCTACTCTTGGTGTATTTGGCTTGGGTCTGTTATTTGGTCTTCTATTATTTGGTCTGCGATTAGCTGCGGGACTGCTATTGCCTTGTGTCCCTTGATTCTCTTCTGTCATCCAAACTCCTTTGTATTTTTTTATAGAGTTGGTGATAGTCTCCGGTTGCGACTTGATGAGGGCGTATCGTCAATGTAAGTTCCAGGTCCTGGAAAAATTCAGCCAAAGAGTTTTTGTCATATTTGGAAGAGAGGTTTTTTATAAGTGTCTTTCGAGGCTGCGAAAATGCAACTCTAAGCATATCCTCGAAATCCTTATCACTTCTATCACTTCTTTTTTCTATGAGAAAAACCGCAGAATCAACCTTTGGCTGAGGATCAAACGCAGTCGGAGGGACTTTAACAATAATGTTAGACTCCCCAATACTTTGAGTAATAATACTCAAAGCTCCAAAAACGCTATCACCAGAATCAGCACAAAATTTTTCTGCTACTTCAAGCTGTACCATTACAAGCATATTTTTACACATTGGATCTGCGAGTGCTTTTAGTATGATGTTTGTTGCTATATAATAGGGCAAATTTGCCACCAAATCATACGGCTCATCAATCAGGCTACTCTGCCAAGCTTCTAAAACATCTCCGCAGTGGATGCGGAGTCGCTTGGTAACGATCTCTTCTTTAAATGTGCTTTGTAACAGTTTACATAAATCGGTATCGACCTCAAAAGCTTCCACACTTTTGACATCAACTAAAAATTTAGTTAAATCACCTAAGCCAGGTCCAATCTCAACGATTTTATTATCGTTCTTGGGCATCGCTTCGACGATTTTGCGCAAAACCCCTTCATCTTGAAGAAAATTCTGTCCGTACTTCTTTTTTGCAACTACGCTGTGTTTTTTCATAAACATGAGTGTAGTGTAATAATTCTTACATTAAGGTAATATTTATATAAGATTTTAAAATTTATCCTCTTTTTGTGTGAGGAGGCTTTGATACAAACTTTGTTATACTTTTGTAGATAACATATTTAGTGAGGGCTCATGGGAGTTAAAAACATTTTTCTATCTTCTACTTTTTTTATCATGGCTAGCATAGCTTTTTATGGTGCTCATGCCTATAAAAATCATCAAATTTTGGAATATAAACAAAAACAATTTAACTCTATCGCCACATCCGTGAGCAATGAAATATCGGCACTCATAGAAGAAAAAAACAACGCAACACTTGCTTTGGCGCTTGCGTTTACAGAAAATACTTCCTCTATGGTCTCTCTTTTTCAAAATAAAACTGCCAGAACATCTCTTTTGGATTTATCTTCACGAATACGCGATAATAGTGATTTTAAAAATATCTGGATCCAACTTATCGATAAAAACGGCAACAGTATCTCACGAAGCTGGGATGAGAGTAAAGATAATAACCTTACGCTTTTGAGAGAAGATATCAGAACTATGCTCAAAAAACCGGAGATTATGACAAGTTTGAGTGTGGGAAAATATGATTTGAGCTTTAAAGCAATGGTGCCGATATTTGATGAAAAAGGTCTCTTTATAGGCTTTATAGAAATCATCACTCACTTTAACTCCATAGCAAATAAGATTCAATCCAAAGGTTATGTGCCCCTCATAGTTGTAGATGAAAAATACTCGCAGCATATAACAAAACCCTTTACACAGCAGTTTGTCTCGAACAATTATATTGCCAATAAAAATGCCGATGCTTCGCTTATGGAGTATCTTCGTACAAAAGGACTGGAAAATTGCATAAGTAAGACCAATACTTATAAAGTAGATAAAGAGCTTGGATATCTTATTGTCAATTATCCGATTTTTGACGCGCAAGACAAACCGATGGCGAATTTTTTGATATTTAAAAACTTAGATGAAATCGCACTTGAATCCATCGAAACAATAAAATCTATTGTAAATCTTCTGCTTATACTTTTTCTCTTAAGTATCTCTTTTATCTTTTATCTCCTCTCTAATAGTGATAAAACGCAGCAACATGAGCGAAGTCATTTGCGTATTGCTATTTTTACTGTTTTTTATCTTATCCTCGCCATATCGTACTATTTTTTACTCTCTTGGAACTATGCACAAAAAGAGAAAGAGTATCTACAGATTTATAATACCAATGTAGAAAAAGATTTTGCGATTATCTATGAAAAATATAGCGCTATCGCCAAAACAATGTACCAAACAACCATCAATAAACCAGAGGTTTTAGAACTTTTGGCTTTAGCTTACCAAAGTGATAATGAAAAAAATAGTTCCAGAAAAAAACTACATGAGCTTCTTGCGGTTGATTATGAGTTTCTCAAAAGTCATGAGCTCAAACAACTCCATTTTCATCTCAAAAATAACGAAAGTTTTTTAAGGTTTCATAGACCGCAAAGATATGGGGATGACTTAAGCCAAACGCGGGCAACTGTAGCGTGGGTAAATGAAAATCACAAAGAACTCAGCGGTTTTGAGGAAGGACGCATCTACAACGGATTTCGCCATATTTACCCTCTTTTTCAAACGGACACTTACAATGAAAAAGAGTACCTCGGAAGCGTAGAAGTCTCTTTTAGTGCCTATCCGCTTTGTAAAGAGTTCACGAAATTTCATCATACAAAAACCGGTTTTATTATAGATAAAAATGCTATAGAGGAGAAAGTTTTCAGCAACGAACTCTCCAATTATATCAGAAGTCCTTTTTCTGATTTTTATTATGAAACAGATATCAAAAAACAGCTTGAGCACTCCTTTTTGCACTTTGACGAAACACTTTTGTTACAAAGTCCAAGCGCAGATGCACTCAACGATATGCTTATAAAAGGCAGACTTTTCTCTATTGGTTCTGCAGACAGACACACACTTTTTACTTTTATACCCGTAAAAAATCCTCTCACTCATAAAGTTTCTGCTGCGTTTATCTTGCAAACGGATGATACAATGTATAGTAATCTCAGAGATTACTTTACACTCTTTTTATTTCTTGGTCTCGCTGTTTTACTCTTTATTTTTCTCTCATTTTATAAAGAATACGAAAATATGCTCAAATTTAAATTTTTATCCCAAAAAACAAAAAAAATAATTGATCTGCAACAGACAATTTTAGTTATTACTGATACCAAAAAACTTATCGAAGCAAATCAAAAATTCTTGGACTTTACGGGATTTGATTCTTTGGAAGCTTTCAAAAAGTCTTATAACTGCGTTTGTGATCTTTTTGAACAAGATGATGATTTTTTCCATCTCAAAAAAATAAAAAATGGCGCAAACTGGGTTGATGTCCTTGCAAAATTGCCTCAAAACAAATGTGTAGTTGCCATGCGCGATACTCAGGATGATAGACATGCTTTTAGCATCTCTATCAGTCAATATGATGACAATTACATACTCTCTTTCAATGATATCAGTGATACGATATTTCGCCATATGTCACTCAAAGAAAAAGTGCTCAAAGATAAGTTGACAGGAGCCTATAACAGAGAGTATTTTGAAAATATTTTTCCGCTTTTTCTACAAGAGAGTCAAAATAACGATTTACTTCTTGGAGTCGTCATCTTTGATATTGACCATTTTAAAGAGGTAAATGATACCTTTGGACACAATCGCGGCGATAGCGTACTTATAGAGTTGGCACGATATGTCCGCGCATCAATTCGTCAAGATGACGTGTTAGTGCGTTGGGGTGGGGAAGAGTTTGTGCTGCTCGTCAAAACAAAAACAACAAAAAATCTTTATGATGTCGCAGAGCTTGTGCGACAAACTATTGAACAGAGTTGTTTTGAAGAGGTAGAGAAACTTACCTGCAGTTTTGGGATTTCCATATATCAAGAAGGGGAAGATGTTTCACAAACTATAAACAGGGCGGATAAAGCTCTTTATATCGCAAAAGAGCAGGGAAGAAACAGAGTTGAGGAGTTTTATATCTAAAACTCCTCAACTGCTTAACAAATAACTGATCTTAGGCACTTCCTGCGAGAAGGAGCAAAGCCTATAAAGTGCATAAAATCAGTAAATAAATAAGAAGTAGTAAATAAGTACGCCCATAGATGAAGTTATGCTCATGCCCAGAAAAACAAGCTTACCGAGTTTTTTATGTGATTTGACTATCGGAGCACTTTTAAGTTTGTACTCTTTGATGGCGCTGTAGATGAGTATTGAGTACAAAACAACGGTAGCAATTGCTATCAAAATATGAACAAGTAAAAAAATTATCATAAAAGTTGTATTTGCGTTACTCTGCTCCATAAACGCAGAAAAACCACCTGAGACCCTTACACCAACTTCAAAAACACCTACAATAAGAAGTGTTACAATAAAAATGGACAACTGCATTTTATAATGAAGCTCATAGCGTTTTTGCACCGCCATAAAAATCGCAATGCCCATCAAAAGGGGCAAAACACCAAAATAAAGCGTCACCAAGTCCATATAAAATGGAGCGCTCGTACCTAAAAAACCTGATTCAAACATAGCCTATCCTTATCATTTTCATAAATTTTGCTTGCCATTATATCCATATTTTTTCTACATTTTTAGGACTAAACCTATTCATAAGTCTAGCGTTGTATAATTTCATTTTATTCAAAGAGGCTAATCTACTATGAACTATTTCGCAAAAAGAATCATTCCTTGTCTGGATGTCAAAGACGGACGCGTTGTAAAAGGTGTTAATTTTGTCGGTCTTCAAGACGCAGGAGATCCTGTTGAAGTTGCACGCAGATACAATGAAGAAGGTGCTGATGAGCTTACTTTTTTGGATATCACTGCTTCAAGCGACAATCGTGATACCATAGTAGATATCGTGGCCCAAGTCGCAAAAGAAATTTTTATCCCTCTAACCGTCGGCGGCGGCATACGAAAACTCGAAGATATCTACAAACTTCTGAACGTAGGCTGCGACAAAGTAAGTGTCAATTCAGCCGCCATCAAACGTCCAGAACTCATCGATGAAGGGGCAAAACGCTTTGGCTCACAGTGCATCGTAACTGCCATAGATGTTAAACGCAGCGGAGACAGATACCATGTTTTTTTAAATGGCGGGAGAGTAGATACAGGTCTTGATGCCGTTGCATGGGCGAAAGAGGTCGTAGATCGTGGCTGTGGAGAGATTTTGCTCACATCAATGGATGCAGATGGGACAAAAGCAGGTTTTGAGCTTAATATCACAGAACAAATATCACGCGCTGTTAATGTACCCGTAATCGCTAGCGGTGGCGCAGGGACGATGGAACATATAAAAGAGGCATTTTTACATGGTGCGGATGCCGCTCTTGCTGCGAGTATTTTTCACTACAAAGAGATTGATATTATGGATCTTAAACGTTATCTCCACGCAAACAACATTCCAGTGAGACTTTAAATATATGATTATCTGTGCCGGAAACAACGAAAATTTTGATTTTGCGATTCCCGTAGGAGTAGGGCTTATCGAGACGGCAATGAATCTCACTCGCCTTTGTCTCTTCGACAAGCCTGAGTTTTTGCTTTTTGTAGGCACGGCAGGCAGTTATGGTGAAGCAAAAATCTTTGATATCATCGAGTCAAAAACTGCTTCAAACATCGAACTTGCATTTTTAAACAATGACGCTTACACACCGCTTGACAATGTCGTAACAACTAACACAACTAACAAAAAAGATGTTATTATCAACTCCTCTAACTATATTTCAACTAACGATTTGTTAGCTAAAAATTTTCTCAAATTTGGTATAGGATGCGAAAATATGGAGTTTTTTGCTGTTTTAAAAATAGCACAAGAGTTCAATATTCCAGCTGGTGGTGTTTTTTGTATAACAAACTATACTAACAAAACTGCTCATGAAGAGTTTGTAAACAACCATGATAAAGCGAAAGAACTTCTGAGTGCTCATGTCAAAAAACGCATCAAAGAACTGACAACAAATCCAAAGGTACTTTAAAAATGCTCATACCAAAACCTTCACTTCTTGATTTCACACAAAAAGAGCTCATGCAACTGATAAAACCATCTTTTAGAGCGAAACAAATTTTTGGCTGGCTTTATCATCAGTATGCCGAAAATTTTGATGATATGTTAAACATACCAAAATCTCTCAGAGAAGAACTCTCTCAAAAATATGTAGTCAATCCCATAAAAATCATCCGCAAAGAAATATCTGAAGATGGAACGATAAAATATCTTTTTGAACTTCAAGACGGCAAAACAGTTGAAGCGGTCTGGCTAAAAATGAAAGATGAACTTCGTGATATAAATGATGTACTTATCCAAGAAGCGAAATATACTATCTGCGTTTCTACGCAGGTAGGGTGCAAAGTAGGGTGTACTTTTTGTCTTACAGCTAAAGGCGGCTTTACAAGGGATTTGACGGCAGGAGAGATAGTCGCTCAAGTTGTAAACCTCAAACGCGACAACAACCACAAGCACAACCGTAAAATAAACATCGTTTATATGGGTATGGGCGAACCTCTTGATAACCTCGATAACCTCGCTCATGCGATAGAAATATTTCAGGAAAATGAAGGCCTAGCTATATCAGGCAAACGCCAAACTGTTTCTACAAGTGGACTAAGCAGCAAAATTGATAAACTTGGTGCGATGGACTTGGGTGTTCACATTGCCATCTCACTTCACGCCGTTGATGATACTTTACGCACGGAGCTTATTCCCATGAATAAGGCGCACAATATCAACTCTATTATAGAAGCGGTCAAACGCTTTCCAATAGACACAAGAAAAAGAGTAATGTTTGAGTATCTTGTTATTAAAGATAAAAACGATGATTTGGGTTCAGCTAAAAAACTTGTCAAACTTCTTAGCGACATAAAAGCGAAAGTCAATCTCATCTATTTCAATCCATACCCGGGAACAGAATACAAGCGACCAAAAAAAGAAGATATGATTGCGTTTCAAGAATATTTGGTCAAACATGGTTTACTTTGTACAATACGCGACTCAAAAGGTATTGATATAAGTGCTGCATGTGGACAATTAAAAGAAAAAACCGAAGGTGAGCGATAATGGATGTAATAGAGATATTTCAATTGGTGTTTTTAGTAGCTGTGTTCGCAGTGGGAATTATTGGTTTTATCAGAGCGGCAACAAAACCCTAATAAAGCTAGGCGACCAACACACCAGGGAGGTCGTCTATGAATGTAATCTTACCTTACTTACCTTATAAAAATATAATCTTTCAATCGTCTCTTTTTAAACTTAAATAAAATATAATTTTTAATTTTTTTTGCAAATTTTCTCAATATGTGAAGTATTCACATATTGTTCTAAAGTGTGAATACTATCACATTCAAATAGAAGTAAATTTCGAAATTTAGCCTTTTTTTAAGAATTATTTTATATAAAAATAAACTGAATTTAAAATCAGTAAATATTACAAAATCCCTAAATATAGGGGTTTACCGCTTTATATTACTCAACCTTATTCATATAATAATCACATTTATTATTTTTGATTTGCTTATTCACATAGTCTCAAACTTATTCATCATTTGCTCTGTCTATCGTGAAAAAAGTCACTTATGCCTTTTACGGCATCTACTAAAATGTTTCACGTGAAACACATTTACAAAATAAAAAAATAAGAGAATCCTAAAGACTTTGTTTGGTATTTAGTGTTGTCAAACAAAGCTTCTCAAAATCTATATTACTTTTAAAATGATATTGCTTTGAATAAAGTTCAAATTCCAATTCATTTGCATGAAGCAGCAATCTGTCTGAACCAGATTTTTGAAATCTTTCTTCAGCACTTAACTCTTTATCAAGAAACCTTACAATATCTTCTTCACTCTGTCCATAGATTGGGTCACCAACTATCGGATGTTTCACGTGAAACAGATGTACGCGTATTTGATGTTGTCGTCCTGTATATGGCGCACATTCCAAAAGTGTCATATCTAAGTTAGGAAAATACTTCAAAGGCTTAAAATACGTTTTTGACTCTTTACCTTTCTCATCTACTTTCACGACCATTCTTACAATAGCACTTTCATCTTCAGCTCTTAAAAGTTTTGCATCAACCGTGAGTTCTTCCATAAACTCTCCATGCACCAAAGCTAAATATTTTTTCTTCATATCTCTCTCTTGAAACATCATCTTGATATCTCTTTCACTCTCTTTATTTCTAGCACATAATACAAGTCCGCTTGTCTCCTGATCTATTCTATGTGCTATATTTGCATCTCTCCCGAATTGAGATTTTAATTCATCAATCAGAGAGTAGGCTGTCTTTCTGTTTTGAGGATGAATCAACATACCGCTGGGTTTGTCAAAAAGAACAAATTCATCATGAACGGCATGAGGCGTTAAACCTTTTGTTAGAGGTTCAAAATATATAAATTCGAAGTCTCCTTCTATTTCAGTAGAAGCTTTTGTGATAGGAACACCATCTATTAAAAGGCGGCCTTTTGATATCATTCTTTGTGATTCTTTTTGCGTATATCCCAACTCTTTTATAAGAAATAAGAATGCGCGTTGCTTCGTAGGAGCATACATTTTTTTTATAACAAATGGCAAATTTAATCCTCTTTTTACTATTTATTCTGTAAAATAAATAACTTCAAATTTACAAATTTTAACATAATAATAATCATAAGGGCAGGGTATATGATCGAAAGATATTCAAGAGAAGAGATGAGCTCCAAGTGGACAATGCAAGCAAAATATCAGGCTTGGCTTGATGTAGAAAAAGCTGTTGTAAAAGCGTGGGCCAAACTAGGGAAGATTCCTCAAGATGATGCGGACAAAATCGTCAAAAACGCAGGTTTTAATATCCAAAGAATAGACGAGATAGAAGCAGTTACTCGCCATGACCTCATTGCGTTTACTACAAGTGTCTCTGAGACTCTTGGGCAAGAGAGCAGATGGTTTCACTATGGCATGACATCTTCGGATACGGTAGATACAGCTGTAGCACTTCAAATGAAAAGCTCACTTGAACTTGTTATAGAAGATGTAAAGATGATTATGGAATCTATCAAAAAAAGAGCGATGGAACATAAGATGACTTTAATGGTCGGACGTTCTCACGGTATCCATGGTGAGCCGATAACATTCGGTCTTGTGTTAGCTGTTTGGTATGATGAGATGGCAAGACATCTTGAAAATCTTGAGCAAACGCTTGATGTTATCTCCGTAGGTCAAGTGAGTGGTGCAATGGGTAACTTTGCTCATGCACCTCTGGAACTCGAAGAACTCACATGTGAAGAATTAGGACTCAAACCGGCTCCAGCATCAAACCAAGTTATCCAGCGTGACAGATATGCTCGTCTTGCTACTGCGTTAGCGCTTATGGCTTCAAGTATAGAGAAGTTCGCAGTCCAAGTACGCCACTGGCAAAGAACTGAAGTATATGAGTGTGAAGAGTATTTTGCAAAAGGGCAAAAAGGTTCATCTGCGATGCCACACAAACGAAACCCTATACTCACAGAAAACATAACAGGTTTGGCAAGAATGATACGTGCGTATGCAGTTCCGGCAATGGAAAATGTAGCACTCTGGCATGAGCGTGATATCTCCCACTCTTCGACGGAGCGTTTTTGGTTACCGGACTCTTTCATAACAACAGACTTTATGTTACACCGTATGAACAATGTTATTGCTAACCTCACAGTCTATCCAGAAAATATGATGAGAAATCTCAACCTAACAGGCGGACTTGTTTTTTCTCAAAGAGTTTTACTAGAGCTTCCACTACAAGGTGTATCACGTGAAGATGCATACCGCATCGTACAAAGAAACGCAATGAAAGTTTGGGAAGAGATACAACAAGGCAAACCTACTACAAATGAGAAAGGTGAGAGTTTGTATCTAAACCATTTGTTGGCAGATGAAGAGCTAAGAAGTTCACTCAGCGAAGAACAAATCCGTGAGTGTTTTAACTATGATTATTACACAAAAAATGTAGATAATATATTTGCAAGAGTCTTTAAATAGTGAAAAACTTCTTTTATACTTTGTCTGCTATGATGCCAATCATATAACAACTAAGGAAAAACATGAAAAAGAGATATAAATTTACTTTTGAATATGAAACAGAAGAACAAGAAAGCAAACCAATGAATTTCGAAAAACTTTTAACAAAAGCTAAAAATCTACTTTCTGTTATTGGCAAGTTTATAGAATTTTATTCAAATCTTAAGGAGTGGTTTTAATGATAACAGTTATAAAAAGAAATGGAAGAACAGAACAACTGGACATTTCCAAAATCCAAAAATACACTTCTGCTGCAGTGAAAGATTTGTCCAATGTATCACAAAGCGAATTGGAAGTGGATGCACAAATCCAGTTTCGTGATGGCATAACATCCAAAGAGATACAACAAACACTTATCAAAACAGCAGTTGATAAGATAGATATAGATGCGCCTAACTGGACTTTTGTCGCGTCACGTTTATTTCTTTTCAACCTTTACCACCAAGTCAATGGCTTTACGGGTTACTCGTCTCTTCAAAACTATTTTGAGCGCGGAGAAAAAGAGGGACGTATCCTTTACGGTTTAAAAGAGATGTACGATCTTGATGTACTTGAAAAACATATCAAGCCTGAGCGTGACATGCTATTTAACTATCTTGGCGTAAAAACTCTTTATGACAGATATCTTATAAAAGACAGAAATTCTGACCCAATAGAACTACCGCAGCACATGTTTATGGCTATAGCAATGTTCTTGGCACAACGTGAAGAAAAACGCGAAGAGTGGGCTATAAAGATCTATGACATGATCTCTAAGTTTGAAGTGATGTTAGCAACACCGACACTCTCAAACGCAAGAACAACAAGACACCAACTTAGCTCATGTTACATCGGCTCAACTCCTGATAACATCGAAGGTATTTTTGATGCTTACAAAGAAATGGCAATGCTCTCAAAATTTGGCGGCGGTATCGGTTGGGATTGGACACAAGTTCGTTCTATGGGTTCCTATATCGACGGACACAAAAATGCAGCAGGCGGAACAGTTCCATTTTTGAAGATAACAAACGACATCGCAATAGCCGTAGATCAACTTGGAACAAGAAAGGGTGCTATTGCGGTCTATCTTGAACCATGGCATATAGATATCAATGACTTTTTAGATCTTAAGAAAAACTCCGGAGAAGAGCGTCGTCGCGCTCATGACCTTTTCCCATCACTCTGGCTGAACGACCTTTTTATGCAAAGGGTTCAAGAAGATGGCATATGGACACTTTTTGATCCTTATGATTGTGGAGAACTTGCGAAAGTTCATGGTGCTGCATTTAACGAAATGTACCTTGCGTTTGAGCAAAACGAAGCACTTATAAAAGAAAAAGTAAAAGCAAAAGTGTTATGGAAAAAGATTCTCACTTCTTACTTTGAGACAGGCTCCCCATTTTTATGTTTTAAAGATAACGCAAACAGAGCAAACCCAAATGACCACTATGGCATCATCAGAAGCTCAAACCTTTGTACAGAGATTTTTCAAAATACAGAACCAAACCACTATAAAATAAAATTCATTTTTGAAAACGGTGATAGTATTAGTTATGAAGAAGATGAGTTAGTAACAGTTGACAGTGGGCTCGTAAAACCTGCTAAAAAAGTGACAGCCCTTGATTTTCTTGGCGGACTCCCTATCTATGTTGTAGAAAAAGAAAAAGTTGATGGAGCAACAGCAGTTTGTAACCTTGCTTCAATTAATCTCTCACGCATCAATACAAAAGAAGACATAGACAGAATCGTCCCAACCGCTGTTCGTGCACTTGATAATGTTATAGATCTCAACTTCTACCCTTTAGAAAAAGTAAAACGCACTAACATGAGAAGTCGTTCTATCGGACTTGGTGTTATGGGTGAAGCGCAGATGTTAGCGGAACAAAGCATCGCATGGGGAAGCCAAGAACACTTTGATAAGATAGATGAAATCATGGAATCTGTGAGCTATAACACCATCAATGCTTCCGCCGATTTAGCAGCAGAAAAGGGTGCTTATCCAGAGTTTCAGGGTTCAAAATGGAGCAGAGGCATCATGCCACATGACCATGCAACCGCAGAAGTTATCAACCTAGTTGACCGTGGCGGCTTATTTGCTTCAACATATGAATGGGATGAGCTTCGCGCAAAAGTAAAACGCCAAGGAATGAGAAACGGTTATCTTATGGCTGTTGCACCTACAAGCTCGATATCTATACTCACTGGTACAACACAAGCAATCGAGCCTGTATTTAAACGCAAGTGGTTTGAAGAGAACTTATCAGGTCTTATCCCGGTTGTTGTTCCAAACCTTTCTCCTGATACTTGGGCATACTATACGCCTGCTTATGATATGGACCAAAGAGTACTTATACGCGCGGCAGCAATTCGTCAAAAATGGATAGATCAAGGACAAAGCTTAAATATCTTTATCACGCTTGATAAAGCAAGCGGCAAATATCTTAACGATATTTATATGCTAGCATGGAAACTCGGTCTCAAGTCAACATACTATCTTCGTTCACAATCTCCGGAGTTAGCAAATAACGTTGAAGACAGATCTATGGAATGTGTGGGTTGTCAATAGACCAATGAAGCCACTTTTAACTAACAACCTCAAAACATTTTTACAAAGGTTTGATAACTTTAGAGATGCAGAATTTCGTTCTGCAGAGGTTATTTCACCTACAAATATCTCTGTCACTTTAGCAACTCAAGACGGTGCCAGAGCTTTTGACTGGATAACAATTACACTTGCGTTTGAAGGTGTAAGTGATGCTAAACTTATAGAAACAAATAAACTTGCGTTTATCGACATGAGCGATGGCATTTCTCTTATACCTGAAACAAATCAGATTGCGTTTAGTATTGGTTCATACAATGATATAAACGCAATTAAAAACGCAAACCTGTTTGTTATCTCAAATAGTTTAAAATACCAAGAAGGTCAATTTTAATCAAGGAGAAAAAATGCATATAGTTTGTCCTCACTGTTTAAGCGTAAATAACGTTCCTCAAAAAGATTCTTACACAAAAGCCAACTGTGGAAAATGTAAGAAATCTCTCTTAGACACAAAACCTATAGAGCTAACAAACACTCACTTTGATGAAGTTATCGTCAATAGTGATATTCCTGTTATTGTCGATTTTTGGGCTCCGTGGTGTGGACCATGTAAGATGATGGCACCAAATTTTGAAAAAGCGGCTACAAAATTTGCACTCAAAACACTTTTTGTAAAAGTCAATACAGAAAATGAACAAAACTTAGGTGCAAGATTTGGAATACGAAGTATCCCGACACTTATCATATTTAAAAATGCAAAAGAAGTTCATAGAGTATCCGGAGCATTGGATGAGACGAGTTTGAGCAGACTGGTAGAGCAGTTTAAATAAAACTGCTCTACCAAAGTATTATTTGATGTATGAGCAGCAATAATCCGTAACACTTTTGATTTTGATATCAAAAGAGCTGTTTGATTCAACTGTAAAAGAACACGGCGTCGTCATAGAAATATATTCATCACTTCCAGGTAACTTCACTTCAAAATCACCCGAATAAATCTCCATTATCTCTTTATCCTGCGTACCAAATGTGTAATCACCTGGAAGCATAATCCCCAATGATTTTATACTTCCGTCTGAAAATTCCACCGTTCTACTTGTAACTTTACCCTCATAATAGATATTCGCTTTTTTTATAACATTTACATTATCAAATTTCAACATTTGTTTAACCTTTATTTTTTTAAAAAATTATATCAAGAGTTTACTTATTTGGAGTTTTGCAAGCGAACTCTTTGTGAGTGTGTTATCGCAACTGCGATAGCATCTGTTATATCCAAAGGTTTAATCTCTTTTTTGATATTGAGAAGTTTTTTGACCATAAATGCAACTTGTTCTTTTCCTGCTTTTGCTTTACCGGTCAGTGCTTTTTTTACTTGAAGTGCCGTATATTCATGAAAGTTTCCAAATTCTTGAAGAAGTTTGAGCATAATTGCTCCACGAAATTGAGCAAGTTTTATCGTTGTCGCAGGATTATGTGCATAAAAAATATCTTCCATCGCGACTTCATGTATCTCATGCGTTTTGAAAATAATCTCAAGTCCTTCTACCATTTGAGGGATTTGAAATTGTAAATCTTCTGCCTTCATCTTTATAAGTCCAGCTTCAATAAGAGAAATTTTTCCATTTTCTAAAGATATTAGTGCATATCCCATATTTCTTGTGCCTGGATCGATTCCGAGTATAGTCATTGGATTCCATTTTGATTATTTATGAGGATTATATACAAATATAGACTCTATTCACATAAATCACATTAAGCTATTCACATTATTTTAACCATATTTTATGTCTTTACCTGATACTATTCACATATAAATAACTCATTAGGCAATAACTGTGAATATAGGTCAAGAAGTACTAGAAATGCTAAAACAAGAGATTACGGATGTTGAATATAACAGATATATTAAACATCTCAAATACGATGCCAAGAACTCTACAAGTGATCTTGCCTTATATTACGCACCCAATGCTTTGGTATCAAACTGGATCAAAAATAAATACGGTGAAAAAATAGCACATCTTTTTGAAGTAAAAAGTGACATGCGCGTTAATGTTCAGATAACACTTGAGAGTAAGATGGATAAAGCGAAACTCAAAGAAGTGGCAAAAATAAAAGTGCAACATTCACATCTAAACCCTTCACATACTTTTGACAACTTTATGGTCGGCGGATCTAATCAATTCGCCTATGCAGCTGTTAAAAGTGTAAGCGAAAAAGCGGGACAAATTTATAATCCTCTTTTTATCTACGGTGGTGTCGGTCTTGGGAAAACACACCTTATGCAAGCTGCCGGAAATGTTTTTCAAAATCAGGGAAAAGTCGTTATATATACAACCGTAGAACAGTTTTTAAATGATTTTGTACGCCATCTAAGAAATAAAAATATGGAAAGATTTCAAGAAAAATACCGTAAATGCGATGTTTTACTCATTGATGATATCCAATTTTTAAGTAATAAAGAGTCTATTCAAGAAGAATTTTTTCATACTTTTGAAGCACTTAAGGGACAGGGAAAACAGATTATTCTCACAGCAGATAAACATCCAAAAAAAATTGCAGGACTCGAAGCAAGACTTCAAAGCCGCTTTGAATGGGGGCTTGTAGCAGATATTCAACCGCCGGAGCTAGAAACGAAGATAGCTATTATTGAGAAAAAATGTGAGATAAATAAAGTAAAACTCACAAAAGATATCATCAACTATATCGCAACAGTTATAGATAGTAATGTCCGTGAAATAGAAGGTATTCTTTCAAAACTTCATGCTTATTCTCAACTTATTCATGTAGATATAGATTTAGAATTTACAAAAAATATTTTAAAAGATCAAATTAAAGAAAATCGTGCAAACTTAACACTTGATATGATTACTCAAAATGTTGCAAAAGATCTCAACATCAAACCAAGTGAAATCCGTTCAAAAAGTAGAAGTAAAAACCTTGTTTATGCACGAAGAATTTCTATCTATCTTTGCCGTGAACTCACACAAAATACAATGCCTCAGCTTGCACAATATTTTGGTATGAAAGACCATACTGCTATAAGCCATACCCTTAAAAAAATAACAGAACTCATCCAAAATGATGAAGATTTTAAAGTAAAGATCGAAGAACTTACAAACAAAATAACTTCTTCAGATTAAAAATTATAAAAATATTTAAAAAAAAGATATAATCATAAAAGTGAATAGATGTGAATGAGTTAAACATGTTTAGGATGTACTCATAAGACTTAAAATAGGGCTTATAGGTTGATTTTCACCTAATCACAGACTCCTACTACTACATACTAAAAATTATATAAATAAAATAGGAAATTCAAATGAAAATAACTATTTCAAAATCAATTTTAGAAAACATCCTTATAAACGCAGGACCTTTCTTAGAAAAAAAAGATACTTCACAAATCACATCTCACATCTATATGAAAGCACATAATTCAGAATTAACACTTAAAGCAACTGATTATGAAATTGGTTTTATGGTTAACACTAAAAAAGTAAATATAACCGAAGAAGGAACAATTACTGCAAATGGTAAAAAATTTCTTGATATTGTTAGGATACTTAAAGACGGTGAAATAAATTTAGAAGTTAAAAATGATACTTTACATATTTCTCAATCTCATTCAAAATTTAAACTGCCTACATTCTCTTATAACGAATTTCCAGAATTTCCAAGTTATGAAGCTAAACATCGTATATCTATAGAATCACACACACTTATAGAATCACTCAAAAAAATAACACCAGCTATTGATACTAACAATCCTAAATTTGAACTCAATGGTGCTCTTATAGAAATAAAACACAATAAAATAAATTTTGCTTCGACGGATACTAGACGTCTTGCCGTTGTTAGTATTGAAAATAATACAGAAAATGAACTCTCTTTAATTATCCCAAAAAAAGCTATTGTAGAAATACAAAAACTTTTTTTTGATAATATAGAACTTTATTATGATCAAACAAACTTAATAATTCATTCTGAACAATATACATTTTTTACAAAACTTATCAATGGCAAATTTCCAGAGTATTCGAGAATTATTCCTAAAGAAATTGCAAATACGCTTGTTTTACCAAAAGCAATGATGATTGATTCTATAAAACAAATCACTACTATTTCAAATGATGTAAAAATTACATTTTTAAATGATGTTATTACTTTTGAATCATTAAGTGATGATAATATTGAAGCAAAAACAGAAATTTCTCATCATACAGATTTTACATCTCCATTTTCTATTGCTATTAATTCGAGATATTTACTTGATTTTTTAAACAGTATTCATAATTCTGAATTTATTATAGGACTAAATGAAAGTAATTTACCATTTGTTTTAGAAGATAATAATTTTAAAACAGTTGTAATGCCTATCGTTATTTAAATATTTAAGACTCTTTTTTTGAGTCATAAATATCCCTCAAATCGTTTAGAAAACACCCCTAAAACTTACTTTTAGATAATTTTAGATAAAATCCCTAATTATGCCAAAATGGCTATGGAGTGTTTAATGGAACAAAATTATGGTGCTAGTAATATTAAAGTCCTCAAAGGTTTGGAGGCTGTTAGAAAACGTCCTGGTATGTACATCGGTGATACAGGTCACAGAGGATTACACCACTTAGTTTATGAAGTTATAGATAACTCTATTGATGAGGCAATGGCTGGTCATTGTGATACGATAAATGTAACAATCACAAAAGAAGGTAATTGTAGAGTTTCTGATAATGGACGTGGAATTCCAACAGATATGCACCCAACCGAAGGTATGTCTGCAGCTACAGTTGTTTTGACAGTACTTCATGCCGGCGGTAAATTTGATAAAGATACTTATAAAGTTTCTGGTGGTCTTCACGGGGTTGGTGTTTCTGTTGTAAACGCGCTCTCAAAAGATTTAAAAATGACTATTTATAGAAATGGTGAAATCTTTGAGCAAAACTTCAAAAAAGGGATTCCTCAAGAAATTTTAGCTGTTACAGGAACAACAAAAAAAACAGGAACAACAATAGAGTTTAGTGCAGATGAATCAATTTTTACTGAAACTACTACTTTTGAATATGATTATTTAGCAAGAAGATTTAAAGAATTAGCTTATCTTAATCCATTTATAACAATAATATTTAAAGACGAAAGAACAAATAAAACTGAAAAATATCACTTTGAAGGCGGTATTGCGCAGTATGTGGAAGATCTTAATAAAAAAACAGTAGTAGCCGCTGTTTATTCTTTTTCTGCAAAAATAGAAGATATTGAATTTGACATAGCGCTCATGTACAATGACACATACGAAGAAAAATTAGCATCATTTGTAAATAATATAAGAACACCAAACGGTGGTACACATGAAGCAGGCTTTAGAGCCGGACTTACGCGTGTAATTTCAAATTATAATACACAAAATGGTGCAGCCAAAGAAAAAGATGTAAAAATCTCAGGTGAAGATACAGGCGAAGGTCTCATAGCTATTGTATCTGTTCGCGTTCCTGAACCTCAATTTGAAGGTCAAACAAAAGGTAAGCTTGGAAATACTTATGTAAGACCTCTTGTTCAAAAAATGACGTATGAACTACTTCAAAAATATTTTGAAGAAAATCCTCTTGAAGCAAAAGCAATAGTTGCAAAATCCTTGATGGCTGCACGTGGTCGTGAAGCTGCGAAAAAGGCACGTGAACTAACACGTAGAAAAGACTCTATGAGTGTTGGAACACTTCCTGGTAAACTCGCAGATTGTCAAAGTAAAGATCCATCTATTTGTGAGATATATCTGGTGGAAGGTGACTCCGCGGGTGGTTCAGCTAAAATGGGAAGAGACCGCGTTTTTCAAGCGATTTTACCGCTAAAAGGTAAGATTTTAAATGTTGAAAAAGCTAGACTTGACAAGATATTAAAATCTGAAGAGATCACAAATATGATTACGGCTATGGGTTGTGGTATCGGTGATGAGTATAAAGAAGAGAAACTTCGTTATCATAAAATCATTATCATGACCGATGCCGATGTGGATGGTTCTCATATTCAAACACTGCTTCTTACTTTTTTCTTCAGACATTTCCGTGATGTAGTAGAAAAAGGATATTTGTATCTCGCACAACCACCTCTTTACCGTTATAAAAAAGGCAAAAAAGAGATTTATTTTAAAGATGACCGTCAAATGAATGACTTTTTGATTGAGAATGGTGTGGAATCTTTAGAAAGAGAAGATATAGGGATGAACGATCTTGTATCATTCTTTAAAATGGTTGATCACTATGCAAGTTCACTCGATGCACTCGGAAGAAGATATGCACTTGTTAATTTGATACGTCATTTTATTGAAAATCCAGATATTATTGGTTTGGATACAAAAGCAATGTATGAAAAAATCGAAGAATTTTTACATCTAATAGAAAATAATATTTTGACAAAAAGTATTAGTGATGATGAAATACATCTATTTGTGCAAACAAAAGGTGGTATGGAAGAGTTGCTTATAAATGATGATCTTTTTTCCGCACCGCATTTTATAGAAGCAGATTATATTTTCAGAAAGATTCAAGAGTGGGGACTTACATTTACAAATGATGTTTTAACTGAGCTTGAAAATATTAAAGATTATGCTAAAAAAGGTGCATATATTCAGCGCTACAAAGGTCTTGGTGAGATGAATCCAGATCAGTTGTGGGAGACAACAATGACACCGGAAAATCGTGTTTTACTTCAGGTGACTATTGATGATGCTGAAGTTGCATCGGATGCGTTTACTTTGTTTATGGGTGATGAAGTTGAACCTCGTCGAAATTACATCGAAACACATGCAAAAGATGTAAAACATCTTGATGTCTAAGGCGAAGTAAAATAAAATGCTTTTGCCTCAGACAAAAGAGAGGGAATACCGTTTTAAGTTAGCACTTAGAATGGGACTTCCTATCTTTGCTCTTTTAATAACATTCTTTCTTACTACCTCCATCAGCGAAAGCCAAACATTATCAGCACTTTTTTATATAGAAGCCGTTCTTCTTTTGGCTTTTAGTATCTATTTTATACTCTATATAATTTATAATGGATTTGATACGCGAGTTACTGAAATTGTTTCAAAAACATTTACGAGAGAATATCTTTATGAGTATCTTAAAAAAGAACTCAAAAAAGAAAAAGAATATACTCTAGTGCTTATAAGTATAGATAATCTTCATGATATAAATACTCTTTATGGTATTAAAAACGGAGATAAGGTTCTTTTTGAAGTTGCAAAATGGATTGGTACATATATAGAAAAAAAAGATATAAAAAATTTTCCGCTAGGGCATATCAAAGGCGGAGACTTTGTGCTTGGATTTAAAGCAAATAAAAATAAATATAACACTGTTTTAGAGCTTATGTGTTTACAGGCAGAGGACTTTAAAATAGATGACATTGAGATAAAAATTTCAGGTGCGATAACAGATACAAGTTTTTCAAATGAATTAGAATATATGATTGAGAACCTCTTTGAAATACAAGAGATGCATAGACATAAAAAATCTTCCCAAAACAATGATGTAATTGCTCCAAATGATTTGGAATTTTTGGTTATAGATGCTCTTAAACGCAAAAATTTTATTGTTATGACACAAAATATATTTGAAAAAGATAAAGCTGTTTTAAAAGAGTGTTTTATAAAACTGCAAACCTCTGATGGAAAAATGATCTACCAAAAAATGTATATGAAAGCTATATCTAAACTAGGGTTGATGCTAGAATATGACTTGATGGTTTTGGAAAAAACGATTAGTAAAATTGATGAGACAATAGAGGAAATTTTGGTTTTTGATATTGCACCTAGATCACTTAGAAATCCGATCTTTTTGAGTAAAATGAAAGATTTATTTCAACATTATCCTTTTGTAAAAAATAAAATAATGTTTATGCTTTGTGAAAATGAATATTATTCAAACATTGATAAATACAACGCTATAGTAAAATCTTTAAAAAAAATGGGTATTCTTATTGGTATTGACAGACTCGGTTCAATACATACATCTTTTCTATATTTAAGAGATTTGGATATAGATGTCGTACGGTTTGATTCGTTTTACACAAAAGAGATAAAAAGTCATCAGGAAATAGTTGCAGGTTTTGTTTTAACCGCTCATAAGAAAAATGTAAAAACGTGGATTAAGCTTATTGAAGATGAAAATGATTTAAAATTAGTGCAAAATATAGGGATTGACTATATGCAGGGAAAATATTTTGCACCACTAGAGTTATTAAAAAAAGGATTAAAATGAAATATGGCGAAAAAATAGTGAGTGAGTTTGATATAGAAAAAGATTTGGAAATTTGGCCAAATGAACATAAAAAAAATTATCTTATAAAGGTAATATTACCTGAATTTTGTTCACTTTGTCCACGAAGCGGGTATCCGGATTTTGCAACGATTTATCTTGAATATACTCCTGATGCTTATGTGGTAGAACTTAAAGCAATAAAACTTTATATCAATTCATTTATGAACAGATCTATTTCTCATGAAAACGCAGCGAATGAAATCTATGATGTTATTTATGATAAAATAAAGCCTAAATATTTAAAGTTGACAGCAGACTTCAACCCTCGGGGCAATGTACACACTGTGATAGAGATTGACAGTTCAAAACTTTAAAGTTTTAGGAAGTTGAGGAGTTTTTATGTTTGAAAATTTATTTGCTAAAAAGCATACGCCAAGCGAAGAAGCGCAGACCAATGCACATATTACTGAAAAAATTTCACAAATGAACCTTACTGATATGAGAGCATATCTTAACAACCGGATAACAGGCTTTGATGTTTGTGAGTTTGGTTTGAGTGAGGTAATGAAAAAACTGACTCTTGTCGATGAAGAGAGTGAACAAAGATATCTCAAAGCCGACGATATGGATACTAAGATCAAAAAAGCTTTTGACTTAGTATTGATGATAGCCGTACATAAAAAAATATCAATAACTACCGTTGAATATATACAAGATTTTTTAGAAGTTTACAAAGAAATTATTGAAAAATTTGATAGGAGAAATAAACAAATTTATGCTTCTAAACTTCATGAAGCTTTGAAGACTTCTATCAATGGTGTGCACTCTATTGAAGAGTTAAAAAATAAAATGCAGGTGCTAGGAAAATAGTTCTCTTTTTAGCCACAATTGTGCTTCTTTATTTGTTTTAAATTTTCCGTCTATTTGTGCTTCGTAGGCATTTTTTAATATTTGTGAAAATTCTACCGAAGGCTTAAGCCCTAAAGCTATCAAATCTTTTCCATGTAATAGTGCTTTTGGCTCTTTATATAATATTTTTAATTTTTGCGCACGCTTTTGAATAGCTAAGTACATCGCTGCGTTTTGTGGATAAAGAGCAAGAGATAATAAAACGCAGTGTTGCAGTGTTGTTTTACATGCAAGTCGCATAAGTGAAGTATCACTCATTGCTTGTTGCAAATCACATTCTTGAAGTTTCAAAACGCAAGGTAAAAGTTTTTTTTCATTACTCAATCGTTCTAAAAAGGAAATTTTTGCATTTTTCTCAAAAGAGAGAGACAAAAGTCCTAACATGAGCACCATATTGGTGCGGGTATCATTTGTGAGTTGTGTTGCCATAAAATCAACTGCGAGAAGCGTTTTTTGCCATACCTCTTCATCTAAAGAGAGAAACTCTTTAAAATAAGAAAACGCACCTAAATTTTTTAACAGAAGAAGACCGACAGAAGGTTTTTTCGACTGAAGCAGAAGTTTTTTTGTCTCTTCGTAAATACGCTCTTTTGGAAGTTCTTGGAGCATATTTTGTGAAACCATCTCTCCACAGAGAACGAAAAGTTCTTTGCTCATGGAAAAATCAAATCGTGAACAAAACTGTACAGCACGGAGAATTCGAAGCGGATCTTCCACAAAACTTTTTTTATCGACATAATGTAAAACTTTTTTTTCTAAAGCTTCTCTGCCATTATGCGGATCAAGAAAAATTTTATTTTCTACATCAAAACCAATCGCATTGAGTGTAAAGTCACGTCTTAAGGCAGCAGTTTTAAAATCAAGATTGGCAAATGTAGAGATCTTGAAACCTCTGTGTCCAGTGGATACTTTGGTTTCAGTTCTTGGAAGTGAAAAATCAAGATCAAGATCATCGTAAAGAAGTTTGCAAACGCCAAAACTTTTCCCTACAGTAATAATCTTTCCAAACTCTTTTAAAACTTCTTCGATATGTTCCAGCGATGTTGCGCCGTAAAGTTCTATGTCAATATCCTTAGATTCTTTTCCAAGAAGGCTATCGCGTATGTAACCACCGACGATTATCGGTCTGATATGAAGTTTTTTTAATCTATTAAAGATGATGTCTAAGGTGTTTGGATAGTGAATCATTTTGCACTTTTTGAAGGATTTTATTTCACAATATTATGAAATTTGCTATTAAATATAAGTTTTTATGTGCTTTGAATGGTAGTATAACATTAATTTAGGTATAATCGCGAAAATTTTTAGCCTAAAGTTTCAGGTAGATTTGAAACGAACAAAAAGGAACACACTTGCAAAAGATAAGAAATATTGCAGTTATCGCACACGTTGACCACGGTAAAACTACATTGGTTGATGGATTGCTTGAGCAATCAGGAACATACGGTGCTCATGAGCAACACGAAGAAAGAGCAATGGATAGTAATGCACTTGAAAAAGAGCGTGGAATCACGATTCTTTCTAAAAACACAGCGATCCGTTATAAAGATCATAAAATCAATATCATCGATACTCCGGGTCACGCGGATTTTGGTGGAGAAGTTGAACGCGTACTTAAAATGGTAGATGGTGTTTTGGTACTTGTGGATGCGTACGAGGGTGTTATGCCCCAAACAAAATTTGTTGTTAAAAAGATGCTTGCTCTTGGTAAAAAACCAATCGTAGTTATCAACAAGATCGATAAACCCTCAGCTGAGCCTGAGCGTGTTGTTGATGAGATGTTTGACCTTTTTGCTGCTATGGATGCTACTGAAGATCAATTAGATTTCCCAATCATCTACGCAGCTGCGCGTGATGGTATTGCGAAACTTGACATGGCAGACCCAGATGGAAACTTTGAGTGTATCTTTGAGACAATCCTAAGCCAAATTCCTGAACCGGAAGGCGATAGAGAAAATCCTACTCAAGCACAGGTATTTACACTTGACTACGATAACTATGTTGGTAAAATCGGGATTTCTCGTATTTTCAACGGTGTTATTAGAAAAGGTGACAACATCATGCTTGCAAAAGCAGATGGTGAACTTGTAAAAGGTAAAATTTCTAAACTTATCGGTTTTCACGGTCTAAATCGTATGGAAATCCAAGAAGCTGAAGCGGGCGATATCGTTGCGTTTGCAGGTTTGGAGACCGTCGATGTTGGAGATACTGTTTGTGATCCTAAAAATCCTATGCCTCTTGATCCAATGCACATCGAAGAGCCTACGCTTACGGTTGTATTTTCTGTAAATGACTCTCCGCTTGCGGGTCAAGAAGGAAAACATGTTACTTCAAATAAACTCAAAGACAGACTTGAAGCAGAGATGACAACAAACGTTGCCATGAAACTTGAAGTTGTAGGTGAGGGTAAATTTAAAGTTTCCGGTCGTGGTGAACTTCAAATCACTATTCTTGCAGAAAATATGCGTCGTGAAAACTTTGAGTTTGGTGTAAGCCGTCCGGAAGTTATCGTAAAAGAGATTGAAGGCATTAAATGCGAACCATTTGAACACCTTGTAATCGATGTTCCTGAAGCATTTAGTGGTGCTGTAATCGAAAAACTTGGGAAAAGAAAAGCTGAAATGAAAGCAATGGTTCCAATGGGACAAGGCTTCCAGAGAATCGAGTTTGAAATTCCTGCGCGTGCACTTATCGGTTTCCGTGGTCAATTCTTGACAGATACTAAAGGTGAGGGTATTATGAACCACTCATTCTTAGAATTCCGTCCATACAGCGGTTCAGTGGAGTCAAGAAGCTACGGCGCACTTGTATCCATGGAAAATGGTGAGACACTTGCGTACTCACTATTTAATATCCAAGATCGTGGTGTACTTTTTGTTGGACCACAGACAAAAGTATATGAAGGGATGATTGTTGGTGAGCATTCACGTTCAAATGACCTTGTCGTCAACGCTATTAAGGGTAAAGCTCAGTCAAATGTTCGTTCATCAGGTGCTGATGAAGCAATCAAACTTATCCCACCTCGTGATATGTCTCTTGAGCGTGCACTTGAATGGATTGAAGATGATGAACTTCTTGAAATCACTCCACAAAGTATCCGTATTCGTAAAAAATACCTTACTGAATCAGAAAGAAAAAGATACTCTCGTAAATAATCTTTTTTCTTAGCATCTGCGACTCTTTCGCAGGTGTTTTTCCCTCCATTTTCCCTTCCTTTTTTTAGAAAATTTAATATTTATGTTGAAATGGTATAATCACAGACTTTATAAAGTGCATGGAGATACACATGAATAGAAAACAGATATATAATCCAGATTCTACAGAAAATGTAAATGACAGAAGAATTTTTGGCGGTAATCCGACAGGTATTTTTGAGCTCAATAATATCAAATATCAGTGGGCGTACAATCTTTGGGAGATGATGTTAAACAATACATGGTTTCCAAAAGAAGTAGATATGACACGCGATGTTATTGACTATAAAAATCTTACTGAAACAGAAAAAAAAGCGTATGATAAGGCTCTTTCTCAGCTTATTTTTATGGATTCGCTTCAAACAAACAACATTATTGATAACGTAAATCCATATGTTACGGCTCCTGAAGTGAACTTGATTTTGGTGCGACAATCTTTTGAAGAAGCATTACATTCACAGTCTTATGCGGTTATGGTTGATAGTATTTCAACAAATTCAGCAGAGATTTATGACTTATGGCGTCGTGATATGATGCTCAAAAATAAAAATGATGCAATAGCTCGTGTTTATCAAGAACTTGCAAAAAATCCTTCAGAGTATAACTTTCTCAAGGCTTGTTTTGCAAATCAGATACTTGAGGGCATCTATTTTTACAGCGGTTTTGCTTATATTTATACTCTTGCGCGTTCTGGAAAAATGCTTGGAAGTGCCCAGATGATTCGTTTTATACAAAGAGATGAAGTAACACACTTGGTACTTTTCCAGAATCTTATCAATACACTTCGAAAAGAGAGAGCTGATCTTTTTACAGATAAACTCAGAGCTGAAGTTATTGAGATGTTTAAAGAAGCGGTCAAGCTCGAAGCAGCATGGGGTAAATATATCACGCAAGGGCAAATCCTTGGTCTTACAGATGAAATAGTTGAACAATATATCCAATTTTTGGCAGATGAGAGATTAAACGCAGTCGGCTTTGATAAGCTTTACAATGTTTCAAACCCTATAAAATGGGTAGGAGACTTTGCAAAATTTAATGACCAAAAAACAAACTTCTTTGAGGGAACGGTAACAAACTACTCAAAAGGAAGTCTTTCTTTTGATGATGATTTTTAAAAGATGAGCGCATATACACTTTGCGCGCTCTCATTTGAAACAACTCCTAACTATAACACTAACTTACAAACACTACTAACACTTATAAAACAAACACCAAACAACTCTTTGATAGTAGCTCATGAGGTGTGTTTGAGCGGTTTTGATTATGAACATTTTGAAGAAGTTTGCGCTTTTGCGTCTTATGCAACGCAAGAGATAGAAAAAGTTTCTCAAGATAGAATCATTGTTTTGACTATAATTGAAAAACGCAATGGAGAAATTTTTAATTTTGCCAAGATATTTCATAATGGAAAACTTGTACATGAGCGGGCAAAAGCGAGGCTTTTTCATTTTGGCGGAGAACATGAGCACTTTAGCGAAGGTGATTCAAACAAAGTAGAGATAGTAGAAATCGAAGGAATTAAAATAGGTCTTCTTATCTGTTTTGAGCTGCGTTTTAAAGTTTTGTGGCAGCAACTTGAAGGCAGTGATGTTATTGTAGTGCCTTCATGGTGGGGTGTTTTACGTGCGAAGCATTTTCAAACACTCACAAACGCACTTGCTGTTATGAACCAGTGTTATGTTGTTGCAAGTGACAGCGCTAACGAAGAGTGCACAAAACTCAGCGGGATCATAGATCCGCAAGGCGTAGAACTGCGTAATGGGAATACGCCTTGCTTAGAGCTTCAATATAATAAAAAAGAGATTAGCCTTATGAGGCGATATATGAATGTGGGAATAGATGGATAGAATCACGGCAACAAAAACAGCGCGTTTAGCACAAGAGTGCAGTGAAAAATTTACTTTGAGTCCAGAGGTGAAAAACGCAATAGCACTTACAAGTCGTGAAGTGTTCGTACCAAGCGGTTTTAAACATAATGCATACAAACTCGATGCTTTGCCAATAGGTGCAAAGCAATATATCAGCTCACCGCTTACAGTGGCAAAGATGACCGAATATTTGCAACCAAAAGGGGCTGATAAAGTCCTTGAAATAGGTTGTGGAAGTGGATATCAGGCAGCAGTCCTTTCTCATATCTTTCGTGGCGTTTTTACTATAGAGCGTATTGAGATGCTCATGATGGAAGCAAAGGTACGTTTTCGTGAGCTTGGGATTGAGAATATTCACACCAAGATAGATGACGGACAAACAGGCTGGAAGCAATACGCTCCATATGATAGGATACTCTTTTCTGCTTCAGCAAAACAGATTCCACAGACGCTTTTTGATCAGCTTCGTGATGGCGGTATTTTGGTAGCACCTATGGATGTCGGTTCAAAACAAGTCATCACCCGTTTTCAAAAAAAAGGTGCTACTATTGAAAAAACAGAGCTAGAAGTCTGCGATTTTGTGCCTATTTTAAACGGCATACAAAAATAGTTTTGCAGCAGCTTTTAGTTGTAGGGCGCTAAAAACTCTAATTGTGCTTTTATTTTATAGCTGAGTGGTTTTATTTTTTTTAGATTTTTGTATTCGGCACTGCTATATGCAGCACTCAGTTCCTTAAAATAATTTTCATATTCGCTGAGATATTGAAATAAAGGTTTTTCCTGTTGCTCATCGAGATAAAGTTCGGTGATGATTGTTGTCATGGCAGTGAGTCTCGTGTGAAATGCCTCTTCTAATTTTGCATTGGGATTTCTTATAAAATTATTATTGATATTTTTGATTTCATACCAATTTTGAGATAGTTCCGACAAACCTATTGCTGATATTCTTTTGTCAGTGCCATGTAAGTTATCAATGAGCGTTTTTTGATGTTCTTGAAGTTTTGGAGCTTTTTCTTGTAATTTGCTGCTTATATTATTGATAAGTGTAAAATAGAGAGTTATATCATCTTGTATTGCTTGTCTATTTTCTTGAGATATATTTAGAAGTTTAAGTTGTTCTATGATGGATAAAGTATCAGATTTGTATTTTAAAATTTTGCAGTATTCACCTCTTTTTATGATGTCATTTGCATCATTCACACTCTCTCGAAAAGTTTTGCTTATTTCTATTTTTTGTTCTTGACCTTTTTGTATTGCACTGTTATCTAATGTATTTGCATGCAGGGTAAAAAGGCTTACAAAAAGCATCAATAAATATTTCATAGTGGCGTACTCCTTAATTAAGTGGAAAATTATAAAGTCTCCGTATTACAGAATAATTACTTCGATTACTAAAAAATCAAGTTTATATATTGTAAAATTGTGCCAAATAATGTGGAGGCCGGGTGATGCAAGAGATGTACGGTATCGAGTATTCAAAACCTGAAGTTGTTTTACTACAACAAACTGGTATCGGCGTAGCGGAAGCGGCTGCAAGAACTTGTTATGACTCTTTTGCTAACAGCGAGAATGGAGTTATACAAGATATCGAAACTGCTTTGCCTGATACACAGATGTGTCAGGAGATAAACGCAATAGAAGAGTCTGAACTCTTAGATGAGCTGGCGTGGACCTACTTTCATCACTCCATACTTGAGCATGCAAACCTGAGCTATTTGGTGCGAGGTACAAGCCGTGGCGTTCTACAAGAACACGCTCGTCACCGTATTCAGGCAATATCTGTGCGTTCGACTCGTTACACAATGAGTTCAGTTATTAACGCTTTTGTTGCCTCTTTACATGGCGGCGGTAAAGATTTTTTTATTGACACCGTTCTCTCTTTTGATATGTTTGTGACAACAAACAAAGAGTACAACACCATAGAAATCGGTGCGATGTATGATAAGCTCATGTACCAGTCAAATACGGTAGAAGATTTTTACTCTATCGCCGTCACAAAAAGCTCGCTTGAACTTTTAGATAAACATGCTCATGATGCTGAGGCACTTTTTGCCGCACTTCAAGAGGGTAAGAAAAAACGCAATGTCGGAGATGCGTTTAAGCATATTATCTCCGATAACGTCAAAGTTGATATGGTCGTGACTTTTAACCTTAGAAGCCTCAAAAACTACTTCACACTCAGAGACAGCGGTGCTGCGTTTTTTCAGATACGATGGCTTGCAGAAGCGATGAAAGAAGCCACACCACAAAAATATCTCGACCTGATAGTCAAAAAGAAATAATCTCAAGGAACCAATAATGAAACAATACTCTATTTTATTCCTGCTTGCGTTTATGTTCGCAGGATGTTCTAACATGACTTTTAATGCAACTATGTGTGACCAGATAGCTTCTGAACCGGGGGCGACAATGCCAAAAGAGTGTATGCAGTATGTAGAAGAAGATGCGCAAAAAGCGTTTGATAAACCAAAAACAAAAGTAGAAAGTAAAGAAGATGTCATCGAATTTACAAAAGATAAAGATACAAAATAAAGAGGAGAAGAACCTTGATAGAAAAGATACAAACAGCAAAAACGCTACTTGAAGCACTTCCTTATATAAAAAAATATGCAAATGAAATTTTTGTCATCAAATACGGCGGTTCTGCGCAGATAAATCCAGAACTCAAAGATAAATTTGCGCAAGATATTATTCTTTTGTATCTTGTCGGTATCAAACCTGTTATCGTCCATGGAGGCGGCAATAAAATCAATGAGATGCTTGATAAACTTCAGATAAAAAGTGAGTTTGTCGATGGGATGCGCGTGACGAGCGAGCAGGTCATGGAAGTCGTAGAGATGGTTTTGAGCGGAAATATCAACAAAGAGATCACAACATTGCTCAACCTTCACGGCGCAAAGGCGCTAGGTATCACGGGTAAAGACGCAAACTTTATCACGGCGGTGCCAAAAGACGGCGGAAAATACGGACTTGTCGGAGAGATTAACAAGGTGGACTCGGCTGTAATACAAAATCTTTTGCATGAAAAGTTTATACCCGTTATCGCACCAATTGCCTCTGGAAATGAGATTAATCATCCCGGATTTAACATAAACGCAGATCTTGCCGCAAGTAAGATAGCCGCAGCACTTAAAGCAAAAAAGATACTTTTTATGACGGATATCGTTGGTGTTTTGGATAAAGATAAAAACCTTTTAGAGACACTCACAGAAGCGCAAATAGAGGCTTATAAAGCTGATGGAACGATACATGGCGGTATGATACCAAAAGTTGATGCTTGTCTTGAAGCCGTCAACGGTGGAGTAGAAAAAGCCCACATCATAGATGGGAGAGTCGAGCACTCCTTACTTTTAGAGATCTTCACCAGTGAAGGTGTCGGAACTGTCATCAAAAAATCATAGACATTTAAAATAATAAAGGAACAAATATGAACGAAGAAAAAGAGTTACAAGCTAGAAGCGGCGGTATCTGTGAGCTATGCGGAAGCAGTGAGGGTTTGAGTCAGCTAGAAGTTGCACCATCGGATGGAAGTGCTGAGGAGTCTGTTTATGTGTGTGAACATTGCAAAACGCAGATAGAATCAGGTGAGCTTGACGAGTCACATTTTAACTGCCTCAATGATGCGATGTGGAGTGAAGTACCTGCTGTAAAAGTGATGTCATATATCCTTCTGAACAAACTTGGTCGTCAAGATCTTCTTGATATGATATATCTTGAAGACGATCAAAAAAACTGGGGTGACAAAGCCCTAAACGCAGGTGCGAACAAAATAGTGCACAAAGATGCAAACGGAGTTGTTTTAAACGCAGGCGATAGTGTGGTTATTCTCAAAGACCTTGAAGTAAAAGGTGCCGGATTTACTGCAAAACGCGGTACAACAGTCACGCGTATAGCGCTTCCTGCAGATATTGATGACCATATCGAAGGGCGTGTAAACGGAACAAAGATTTATCTTAAAACAGAATTTTTGAAAAAAGTGTAATGCGGCCTTTTGAGAGATTTTATAAGGTAGATGCGGACTTTAGAAATCCTTATGCCCGTGATCGTGATAGGATTATTCATTCTGGTTCGTTTAGAAAACTTGAGTACAAAACGCAGGTATTCTTAAATCAAGAGGGTGATTTTTTTCGTACACGTCTCACACACTCCATAGAAGTCTCTCAAATAGCACGCTCTATCACTTCACATCTTGGACTTAACGAATCTTTGGCTGAAGCTATTGCTCTAGCACATGATTTGGGTCACACGCCTTTTGGTCATGTCGGTGGCGATGCGCTTGATGAATGTCTCAAACATGATGGTCATGCAAACGGATTTGAGCACAATTTCCAAAGTTTTCGTGTTGTCTCATCCATAGAAAAACGCTATAACGGCTATAATGGTCTCAATCTTACATTTGCCACACTTGAGGGTATTTTAAAACACTCTTATCCTTATCATAAAAGTTTTTTGCCTGCTTTCGTACATGAGCACTTCAATCTTGAGACACATCCATCTATCGAAGCGATGGTCGTCGATCGTGCGGATGAGATAGCCTACATGAGCCACGATATCGATGATGGAGTAAACTCGGGGCTTATCAGTTTTGAGGATCTCAAAGAGAGTGAACTTATCTGCGAAATTTTGCAAAAGGTAGCTCATGAGGGCATTTCTCAAGAAGATGATGAGATGTTTCGCTACCGCTTTTCTTCACATCTTATCAACCATCTTGTCTATTCTCTTTTGGATGCTTCAAAACACAAGGTGCAAATAGGTGAAGTTCTCAGTGCTAGAGTTGATTCTAAGAGTGAAATTCCTATAGGATTTGCTCCCGAACTTGAGACAAAAATCAAAAAACTCAAAAAGATACTTTTCAAAAAAATGTACCAGCATAAAAAGATAGTTATCAAGATGTATGCAGGCAAACAGGCGATTAGAGGACTTTATAAAGGTTTGATGGAAGAAGAAAAAATGCTTCCAGATTTTTATTACAAACAGCTTGCCAGCAGAGCAAAACACAGAGTAGTGGCGGATTATATTGCTTCTATGAGTGATAGACACGCGATAGCATTTTATAATGAGATGTACGGGAAACTTTAAAAGTTGTTGCGTTTAGGTTAAAAATTTAGGGATTTTTGTCGAAGAAGTTGTCGGAGAGAGAATAAATAAAGCCCGAAGGCTTTACTTACTATAGGCGTGATTCGTAACGTCTCATCATATAAAGACGTTTAAGCATTTTTTTACGAGATGCTATTTTGAACTTCTTACGCTTTTCAGTTTCAGTTTCATGGAAACGTCTAGCACGAGCTTCAGTAACGATTAAGTTACGGTCAGTCTGCTTCTTGAAACGGCGGTAAGATGCATCAAAATTATCATCACTACGTAGTATAATACCTGGCATATCACATCACCCACTTTCTTTAAGATTTTGTCGAAGCGGGATTATAGCATAATCTTTGTGATTTACTTTATCAATTCTATGGCACCGCGCGTTAATTTGATTTTTTTCTGGTTTTCCAACTCTTTTAAAAGTCTGCTGATTACTACTCGTGAGCTTCCAAGTTCATTTGCAATTTCCTCATGCGTTGTATGGATAATCTCTTGTTTTTGCGATTTTAGCCACTCTAAGATTCTATTGTCGAGATGTTTAAACTTGAGATCATTGATAAGTTTTGCCAGATCTCCCATGCGAAGCGTGTAGATAGAAAAGAGAAAGTTTTGATAGACATGACTGCTATGTGCCAACTCCTTAACACTCAATGTGTCCAAAAGATAACCCTCTATATCCGTAACTGTGAGGGCAGAACCTATAGCTTGTGTCTCTGAAATCGTTGAAGCTGTATTGATGATACACTGTTCGCCTGCGCCGAGTGTATAAAGAGTGATAGCATCCGCATTGTCTGATTGTATATATAGGCGTACTTTACCATTTGTTAAAAATAAAATATTTTCACAAATATCCCCTTGAAAAAAAAGTATATTTCCTTTTGGGATTTGGATAGGTTTGAGATGCTTTTGGAGAAATTCTAGAGCAGAAGGTTCGAGATGATTATAAAAAGAGAAACAGTTTAGATTCATGAGCAGCTCCGTGTTAAGTCAAAAGACTATAACACGGAAAAAGTAAACTTACGATTTTTTGCATCCTGTATTTAGTTTCAAAAGAGGATAAAGGGGACAAAAACTTATAGCTGCCGTTGCTAAGAGAACAAGCCCTACAGCTCCCCAGTAGTTCTGAGTCATAAGACCCCATACTATGATAACCGTACCAGCGACGGCTCTTAAAATCCTATCTATTTTTCCTAAGTTGCACATTGTGACTCCTTGCGTTTTATTTGTAGTCGCATTATGGCGCAATAGAAATCTTTTGTATGCTACATAGGTTACATAAGATATAATTCTCTCATGATAAACCAAGATTCCATAGAAGCTCTTAAAGCACGACTTGATGTTGTTGATGTCGTAGGTTCGTATATTGAGCTCAAGAAAAGTGGAGCCAATTTTAAGGCTCCTTGTCCTTTCCACGATGAAAAATCGGCCTCTTTTGTAGTAAGCCCATCCAAACAGATATACCACTGTTTTGGCTGTGGCGCTGGTGGAGACAGTGTGCGTTTTGTGATGGAATACGAAAAACTTAACTACCCAGAAGCACTCGAAAAACTCGCTAGCTCTTACAATTTTTCTCTTTCATACACAGACAACAAAAACGCAAAACCTCGCTCACAGCTCATGGAGAAAGTCAATGAATGGTATCAGAGCCTACTGGACTCAAATCGGGTCGCGAGTGATTATCTCAAAGAGCGCGGGATTTATGAGAGCAGCATAGAGAAGTTTGGTGTAGGGTATGCGCCTGACTCAAACGCAACGATCAACTTTATAAAGTCACAGATGTTTCCTCTGAGCGAAGCGATAAATTTGGGAGTTATAGGCTCTGAGGGCGGACGAAGTTTTGCCCGTTTTATAGAGCGCATCACCTTTCCTATCCATGCTCCAAACGCGAGTATAGTCGGTTTTGGCGGTAGGACTATCACGGGTCATCAGGCAAAGTATGTCAACTCTCCAGAGACACCTTTTTTCAACAAGTCACGATTGCTGTATGCGTACCACCATGCAAGGCAGGATATCTACAAACAAAAAGAGATTATCATAACAGAAGGTTATCTGGATGTTATCATGTTGCATCAGGCTGGTTTTACAAACGCAGTGGCAACTTTGGGAACAGCGCTGACGCAAGAACATCTACCTCTGCTTCGCAAGGGTGAACCAAAGATTATCATGGCATATGATGGAGACAACGCAGGAAAAGCGGCGGCACTCAAAGCGGCAAAACTCTTAAGTATTTCAGGGTTTGACGGGGGCGTTGTCATCTTTGAAGGCGGTATGGATCCTGCGGATATGGTCAAAAATGGTGCGGTTGAAGAGCTTTCAAACATGTTTCGCTCACCAAAGGCCTTTATCAAATTTGTAGTAGATGAGATACTCACTTTGCATGATATGAGTGATCCAAAAGCCAAAGAAACTTCCATGAATGAGGCCACAGCCTATCTCATGACGCTTTCCCCTTTGCTTCAAGAAGAGTACAAACCTTATCTTGCATCGCGTTTGGGCATCAGCCCTTCTTTTGTGCGCATCACTAACACACCAAACACTAACAACCAAAACAGACCGCTAACACAAAAAAATCTTCACAAAGATATGTGGGAACTTTCGCTTATAAAGACGGTACTTGAGCATCCAAAATTTATTGATCAGGTGCTTGATGTGCTTGATCCTTCTCTCCTTGCGTTTCATGCAAGAGAGTTTTCACAAGCACTCCACGGAGATAAAAATGCACCTGAACTTATGGCGATTATGGTAGATGATTCTATAACGTCTCTCAAAGATGAAGAGTCGCTTAAGCAAGAACTTCTTATATTTTTGACAAAGTATTATGAAAAAGAACTTAAAAAGATTAACACTCAGGCATCCATCTCTTTTGAGGAGAAGGCTTTTTTGATTCGTAAGCTTAGAGGCAAGATAGCCACCTTGCGAAAGGGTGAACTCGTCGCGTTTTAAATTTTTTTATATTGACGGTTTTGGTGGTTTTCGGAGAAATTTTTTAGACTAAAACAAGATACTATGCAGTACAATAAAAATCTTTGTAGCAAAAAATATCGAATAATTAGGGATTTTCATGTTCACATCAGTCAAATCAAAAGTTATAGCTTCT
>JAQTWZ010000082.1 GCA_028689055.1 Sulfurimonas sp.
AACCACCAATACTTTTACCAGCTTTTATATCACGAGCAAATTGCTCTACATCTATTTCTATCTTCATGTGTCATTCCTTGAGTAAATATAATTTTACCCGATTGACACGGAATTATGAACGGTCCCTTTACTACTTTTTTGGCTACCATTGTTTACTTCTATTATTAAGTCTCTTGTTTGCTTTTTTATCATTTGTCCTTACTCTCCATAATGTGACCACATTCTAGAAATTCTTACTTTCTTTTCATCCTCTTTTACTTCATAAACCAGTCTATGTTGTATATTTATTCTTCGTGAATAAGAACCATTTAAGTTGCCTACCAACTTCTCATAAGGAGGGGGATTTTTAAACGGGTCTTTTCTGATGATCTCAATAAGCTCTTTAGCTTTTTTATCTAAATTGGCACTTGTTAATTTTTTAGCATCTTTTAATGCTAGTTTGCTGTAAAGTATCTTATACTCTACCATTCAACATCTTCGCTAAATTCACCGTCATCTGCATTCATAGATTCTTGAATAGAAGAAGCCATATTTGGGATAGAGTTTAAGTAGAGTGTTTCTTCTATTGCATTCCAGTCTTCCTGTGAAATCATCACTACATTGTTTCTTTTCCCCGTAATAAGCACCGGTTTGTGAGTCTGTGCTGTTTCATCTATAACATTGTAAATATCTGCTCTAACTTGACTTACCGACATAACTCTTGTCATAGTTAACCCTTTTAGTTGATTTTATATATTGTACTTAATACCGTACGCTTTGTCAAGATGTGATATTTTTTAAGATAACGACTGTCGTGAGCAATAATTTTCTGTTAGGAAAATTATTAGCTCCTCGTACTTGATATATCTGAACTTACAAGTATCTTTCAATCGCTAATACTCCATGAAATACACCTAAAATATCTATAGTCTCAGTATCTTTGATAAAATAGGCAATACGATAATGTCCATAAAGTAAAATTCTAATTTCATTATTTGTATCATTTTCATAGAGGTAACCAACTTTGGGGAATGTAGCTAGTATTTGAGTTTTAGTGAAAATTTCGTTTATAACTTTTTTAGCCATTTTTGGATTATCTTGTGCGATATAGTCGTGAATATCTTTAAGCAAAAAATTTGCTTCATCAGTTCAATTGATATTTACCACTGTTTGATTCTATGTTCCATCTCTTTGCTTGAAATTGTTTTACCATTTTTAGAATCTTCTAAACCTTTTTTTATCATTCTATCAAATGCAAGTTCTTTAATAATTTCATCATAAGAACTATCTGTTGGAAGTGAGTTTATGATTTTTTTTGCCATAATAGTAGGTGCAGTCATAGTTAACCCCGTTATTTAAAATATACGGCAATTTAGCAAAATGATGTATATTTTATTATTAAATTAAACTATGTATGTAACGAGTAATAAACAAAGATATAGTAGCATTAAGTTCTATTTGTTCGTTTGACCAAATTAAATCGTTAGGATTGTCAAAATTTTTCGTGTAAATCCAAGTTTTTTCAATACACTCTAGCATTGTTAAAATGTAGATTAAATTTTTCTCACTATACATATATAAAGTCTTTTTTTGCATAGTGTTTTATAATAGGGTTCATAAAATCTAGTGCTACAAAATCTACTTTTGGAACTTGTAAATCATTTGCTATTTTTTCATTAAGATTCAAAAACTCTAAGCCACTTGATAATTGAAAATTTTTATCTCTTTCGTAAAAAATATCAACATCACTATTTTCAGTAGCTTCTTCTCTGGCATAGCTACCATACAAACCAAGTGAAATAATTCCATATTTTTTATGGAGCTCTTCTTTTATGCTTGCAAGATAGTTTAATAGTATATTTTTTGTCATTGCTATTGCCTCTTAAAAACAGATACGATGATTATAGCATTTTCTCTTTATTATCTTTATCAATTATTTGGTGCTGTGTGAGGATGAATGTTGGCGTTTTGTGGAGACTTACTCATAAGGGTGTAGCGGTTGGAAATCGGAGGACAGTATACTAATTTTTAATTAATAGGTATCCTGTCCCCTGAATTTCTTGAAAGTGGAGATTCACTCACAGGGGTGAATGGCCTCTTACTCCTAAACAAGAAGAGTCAAATACACTCAAATCTAAAATACGCTCCAAAGTAGAACACATCTTCGGATTTATGACCAATTCTATGAATAATGGACTGAATCTCAAAGCAATTGGTAAACAACGCATCGATTCAATTATTGGATTACTCAATCTGACATATAACCTTTTTAGATATGAACAGCTTGTGAGACTTGAAAAAGTGCAAAAAATGTAGAAAATGTGAAGAAATAAGGAAGTTTGAGTGAGTTTTACAGTCAAAAACTCAAAAATTCACTCAACTTTCCTCAGATAACAATCCAAGAAAAGTTAAAAAATGAAGTGAGTACTGGGAGTGTTCAAGATTCCGTGTCAGCATCGGATAGTTCCTAAAATTGTATCACAAATCTAAAGCATCATCAAGCCGTCCATCGAAATGGATGGCTAACTGAGAGATTGTTAAGCTCCAGTTTCTT
>JAQTWZ010000058.1 GCA_028689055.1 Sulfurimonas sp.
AATTATTCAAATATATTTAGAGCTTTTAATTTACTCACTCCAAGTGAAGTAAAAGTTGTAATTATTGGGCAAGATCCGTATCATGGAATAAATCAGGCAAATGGACTTGCGTTTTCCGTTTGTGATTTGTGTAAAATACCACCTTCTCTTCATAATATTTTTAAAGAACTAGTTGATGATATACAATGTGCTTATCCAGCATCTGGTAATTTAGCTAAGTGGGCAGAGCAAGGTGTATTACTTATTAATAGCGTTTTAAGCGTTGTAGAAGCTTCTCCTAACTCTCATAAGGCTTTAGGATGGGAAAGATTTACTGATGATGTTATCGCGAAGTTATCGAAAAAATTTGAGAACATTGTCTTTATTCTTTGGGGCGCGCCTTCACAAAAAAAGGAGATACTTATAGATGTAAGGAGGCATTTGATTCTTAAGGCTCCACACCCTTCTCCTCTGTCGTCTTATAGAGGTTTTTTTGGTTCAAAGCCTTTTTCAAAAACGAATACTTACTTACATGGACACCAAAAGAAAGAAATCGATTGGTGCCTTAATTAGTTATCCCCCAACCCTATTGACTTAAAGAAAAAGTACATAAAATAATCTTTTTTTTCTTTTGAGTTTGTTTGGTTTCATTGCTATGGGTGTCGTCATAAATAATTTTTGCATCTCTTTTAGAGCAATATCGATATCCAAGTCACTATAAAACAGTTCAAAGCTTTTTTTCTTGTTTTTATAATTTTTGGCTGTTTTTTCTAATAGTATATTAGACTTCTTGCATAACCCATCATTTTATCCCTAAAGCTCTATCAGCGTTTACAAATTTGTAATCGAATGCCATGTGCGCCATACTTCGATACTCCCGATAATACTCTAACATCATCAAAAGCTGTGTCGCTACTGATAAACTGTTTGGTTTGCCCCCACGACTCTTTTTCTCTCTATGGTACGCCTCGCACACTTTTAGCATCTCTAAAAATGTCTCATTTTTTACACCCACCAGCCGTTTAAACTCGGTTGGTTTCAATTTCTGCAATCTCTCATATTTTTCCATACCTCTCTAAAGCAACTTTTGAACCGCTTTGGAGGTTATGCAAGAAGTCTATTTAAATCATGGGTCAGTAATGATTCATAATTTGACAAAAACATTGTGATATAAAAATCCTGTTCCACTGCTAGAGCCGTATAGCTTGTGAAGTTTTCCAAAGAAAGTCTATTTTTAAAACAAAAAAGAAAGTTTCTATGCCTCATCGCTTATTATAATGTTCTATGATATCATCTGTATGAAGAAGATTGTGATTTGAGAATATTGGCAAAAAGTTCAATAGACTGATATCCTCTATCAAATCGTATTAGATTATCTTGATTAGTCTGCTGTCTGCGTATAGCGCTCAAACTGGCCACCAAACGCGCTGAGCATCCGGCCACCTCTAAAGAGATATTTTCTGTAGGATGATTTTAGCATAAAGTGGCCGGATGACGTTTTTAATATTTGATATTTTCTGATATTGCGTTTACTTTTCTCATTGATTCTCCCTGAAGTTCTATCCTGTGTGATGAGTAGACAACTCTGTCAAGTATTGCATCTGCAATAGTGTTATTATTGAGATAGGCATACCAGTTACTTACAGGTAATTGTGAGGTAATAATGGTTGAATTGATATTGGTTCTGTCTTCAATAATCTCAAACAGATTTGTAGCATCATCTTCAACCATAGGTGCAACTCCAAAGTCATCAAGTATTAAAAGTTGAAATCTTGAATACTTGTTGAGCAGATTTGCATAGGTTCCATCTGCTCTTGCGATGCGTATCTCTTCAAGAAGGGAAGGTGTTCGTATATAGTAAATTCTATAACCATCATACACTGCACGATTGGCAAGTGCCTGTGCCAAGTAGCTTTTACCTGTCCCTGTTTTTCCGGTGATAATGATATTTTGCTTTGCATTGATGAAGTTGAGCCGTGAGAGAGATTTAATCTGCGCCTTATCTATGTGTCTATCAATGCTGCACCTAGCACTGCTACAAACACTTGTGCATATGTTATTTCACCAGTGCGTTGATTGTAAATTGGTAAGGTAACACCACTGTAGTCTACAAATACTTTTTCTGCTGCAATATGTACTTGACGCATTGATGGATTGAGTTTTTGTTTATAGCGTTTATAATAGACTCTATACTGAGTATATTCATACGCATGCTCACCGTACTGCGTTTTATAAGCTTCCCACAGAAACGTAAGTGTCACTTTGGTCTTCTTTGCAAGTTTGAGTTCTTGGTGAACTATGTTGTAGTCAGGCATGATTTTTGAAGAGCTTGCAGTAAGGGTGGATTGTTGTGTGCCAAAGAGTTCGACTTGAAGTCCATCATCATTTAAGCTGTTTAAGATCTCTACACTGTGAATATCCGAGAGAGTGCAGCGTTTGATATAATCTTGTATAGTTGTTCTTGCTACTCCTGTAGCGCCTTGTATCTTTCTAGCAGAGAGATTAGCCAGTAAATACAATCGCAATACTTCTCTAACTTGTTTCATAGATAAAATCCTCATTCTACACCTTTGTATAAATTGCAAAGAGTGTAGTTAAATTTAGAAAATATCTCTTGAGTTTACGCCCAAATCTTAATCCAATATAAAATCGCGTTCACTAATCAAAAGTGGCCGAATCATCTCCGACACAGGTGGCTGGTTTGGTGCGTTTTTTGCACTATTGCAAGAACTCTCTCTCCGTAAGCCTTATCTTGAAGAGTTGCATCTACAGCTATGTTATTCAAGACATCATATAAAATTGGTCTCGAACTAAAGTGCTGAGTTTCATGAAGGCTGTATAATTTAATTTAGCTCTTGCTCTTGCATAAGCACTCGCTGTAACGCTAATGATTTGCTACTTTTTGTAAATACACTGTCAAATGAGTTTGAAAACAGATTTATAGAGGTGCTATTTTCCTTATTTTGATGCAAAATTATTGCAAAAATTTAAGCCGAACCGAACCACACTTTAAATATACTCTCAGATATTTTCTTGGCACAAAAAGGTATCGCTGTTGCACTCATTTCAAAATCTTGTTCTTCTTCAAAATCTTTATCGCCTAAAGGCTCTTGGATTTGAATATGTGGATCATTTTAATATAAATGAAAAGACAACTTTTGAGATACCAAAGAGTCTTCATGAGCTTAACACAAATATTCGCTCATGTCATCTTTGTGACTTAAGTAAAGCAAGAACACAAAGTATGAGTGGTTATGGAAATCAAAACGCAGACCTGATGTTGATTGATTTTTCCGTTTCTCAAACACAAGATGAACAGAACAATCATTATTCAGGAAGATCTGGAGAGACTTTGAAAAACATGATAGAAAATGTTCTTTTACTGCGTTTGGAGGATGTTTTTATCACTCATGCCATCAAATGCAAACCACTCAAATCGAATCTTCCCTCTTCTTCAGAATGGAACTCTTGTAAAAATTATATTTTTTCACAAATCGATTTTATCAAACCAAAAGTGATTGTAACTTTAGGCAATGAAGCCTATGCAAAACTCAACTCTGATGAAGAAAATTTTGAGAGTGTACGTGGGCACGTGATAGACTTTATGGGTGCTAAACTTATACCAATCTATCATCCACAGCATCTACTGAGAAATCCAGAACTAAAAAAAGTGACCTTAAACGACTTAAAAACCATAAAGAGCTTCCTATGAAAAAACTACTTCTTATTGCCATTTTACCTTTATTACTTGATGCAAAAAGTTATTTGATTTCAAGTATTCCCTTACCAAAAACATATATCTTAAATACTGATCCCTACGAATGTGATGAGGATTGTATGCGAACTTATATGGAAAAAGGAATGATTTTTTCATTTCTCGCTCATGCACAGAATAAACTCTCAGATGAAAAACTAGATGAGATACGTATCATGAATATGTCTCTGCTAAACGTTGGTTCTTCTATGCAGATAAGTAACGAAAAAGTTCGCATAGCTCTGCTGCTTCCTTATAAAAAAATAGGAAAATATGCATCTTCTACCACAAACGCAGCTTTCGCCTATCTTATGACAAAAACGCAACCTTTTGAACTGAAAAGTTATAAAGTTGAGAGCGAAAATGAAGAAGATTTGAAAAAAGCTCTCAGTAAAATTGAAGACGATGGTTTTACTTTTGTTGTAGCTCCACTCACCCAAAATGGCGCAGATAATATCGCTATGATAAATCCTGATATATATGTTTATATCCCTACAGTCAATAAAAAAGATGCAAAAAGCAACTCTTCTTATATCTACTACGGCGGCATCGACTACAAAGAACAGACAAACAAACTGCTACAAGAAGCTGCTTCTCCTTTAGTGGTGTTTTATGATGATTCTGTTATCAGCACAAAACTGGCTAACTATCAGGAAATCGCCTTCAGAACTAAAGGAACAGGAAGAACTCTCAAATACTCCGTGCCTGCAAAAACAACAAATCTAAGTATGTATCTCGATAAAAACTATAAAATCGCTAACAGTTCTTTTTTTATCAACACACCTATCGTAAAGACAGGGATGATTATGTCTCAGATCACGCTGTATGATGTAGTCTATAAAAATATCTTATCTACACAGATAAATTTTGACCCGCTTTTACTTTCTATGACACAAATGAATGATAGAAAAAATATGATAGTCGCGAACTCTATCACCGGCAACACAAATATACTTATAGATACCAATTCAATTTTGAGTAATGATATCATTTATGACTGGATCAACTATACAACTACCGTCGGAATTGATTACTTTTTTAACCGTATGACAAATGAAGATAGAGAGTACAACTTGCCAATGGTGGAAAACCAGATTATGTATCAGATAGAACTACTCAGACCTTCACTCTCACGATTTGAACCGATAGATAGCCATCTTTAAGGCTACTCAAACAGTCCTAGGAGAAGCTCTTTTGTTTTTGCATCTATCTTTTGAGGTTTGCCTTCAAAAGAGATGTATGCCAGAGTAATAAACAGCTCAAAAATCTTTTTCTCTTCTTTATAAATACTTTGTTTAAGTCTAAAAGAAGCCGCGCGCATCTCTAATAAATCCGTTTTTATTTCCAACATATCACCAAGTTTTGCACTTGCTAAATAGTCTGCTTCTATCTTCTTTGCAACAAAATGCCCATTTTCTAAAACAGGACTTAATTCTCTTGTAAAAAAAGCCTCACTGCGTGCTCTCTCACAAAAATTGAGATAAACAGAATGATAAACAATCCCGCCCGCATCAGTGTCTTCATAGTAGACTCGTATCTGCACCTTCTAAACCCCTATTTATCGGTATTTTTGTCATCGCTATTATCAAACTTGACCATAAACTTGTCCATTTGAGCAATTTTTTTTCAATCTCGTTTCATCATCTTCTTGAATAAATTTCGTATAAATTTTGAGTGTGATTGAAACATCTTTGTGACCAAGCATTTTAGAAACCCAAGTTATATCTGTACCCTTGCTAATCATCTGAGAGGCAAAAGTATGTCTTAAATTATACAGGGGTCTGGCTTTTACACCGCTTTGTTTTAAGATTTTTCTAAAGCTTACTTCTAAGCTGTGCTTTCTTTTAGCAAGGAATGCAACTGCTCAATTCGTTGGCGTGCACGGTGTTTTTTCCACCAAATATAGATACCCGTAACAGAAAGAAGCGTTATAATTAAACCAAGTACACTCACAAATATTTTGTAAGCTAATCCAAACGATTGTCCAAAATGAAGCATTCTTATCCATCTTGTAATCAAATTTCCTATTGGTTCGTTTTGAAGTTCATTTTGTCCAAATATCCGCCACTCGACTAACTTTCTACAGATGGAACAGCTTGTCATAAAAGTGGAGATTCATTCTCAGGGGTGTTTATTGGGTGTTTATTCCACCCTCAATCTCCAGACTGGGGATACATATCGAAGCTTATGCGTTTGATATATGCATTACAAAGCTGGAGCTTTGTAACGAGTTAAAAGTGGAGATTCATTCATTGGGGTGTTGCTTTATGGGGCTTACTTGAGCAACTCTTTGATTATATTTTTAAATATTGGTAAGTTGTACCTCACAACATCTTCAATGATATTGTCATCAGTGCTATCATAATCATGAGCGATATAATTTCGTACAGAAGCTATACCTTTTAAGTCGTCACTCGTGAAGTTTTCGAGTATTTGAAATCTATTGTCATCTTTTAGTTTTGCAAATTGTTCAGCTATTCTCACTATATTCATTCTAATAGCGGGTTTGATGATTTTGTCTTCTATGGCATGAGTTATTTTTAAATCATGAGCAGTTAAAATAAATTCAATATCTTCTATACACTCATAGATTTTTTGAAGTCTCTCCATCCCACTAGACATTTATAAGCTCTTTTAAAATAGATTTATTACTATCCGGAACTAAATCGATTGGTGTTTTAAAAATGGATTGCAACTCTTTTTTTATAGCATCAATTCGAAGAAGTTTTGCAAATCCACCTTGATAATTTAAAGAAAACTTATCATAATCCAATCTATATGCCACATCAATATCACTAAACTTAGTTTGTCTATCTTTTGCATAGCTTCCAAAGAGCCCTAAAAGTATCAAACCCTCTTTTTCGTATATAGGCTTGAGCTCTTTGAGTTTGGATAAGATTTCATTCTTATTCATAAAAGAAGTCTCCATATATTTTTGATGATTATAACATAATGAGTTTATTTTTTCTTCATCCTCATTTTCCTCGGTAGGAATGTGCTTGCTCTCGTTTCTAATCCCAAGATTTTGGATGCATATCGAAGCTTATGCGTTTGATGTAGGCGTTAAAAAGCTGGAGCTTTGTAACGAGTTAATTCACCCTCCCGTCATTCTGAACTTGATTCAGAATCTCATGAGCTGTACTGCATATTGGCTAGTTCTCATCGTCTCGATGGAAAAGTGGTGAGGTGTTGCTCAGCTTAACTTAGTGCCATTCTTCACTGGGTGTAATTTTTAGCCTTTCTTGAACATAATTAATTTGTTGTGAAGATAATTTTAACTTCAAGTCATCAACTATTGCATTTAATTTTTCATCTGAATAAAGAAATTCTTTCTCTATTATTTTTGAGACTAAATCTTGAAGAAAATCTTTTACAAAATTGTGGTTATTGTTATAAAAATTGTTCAAATTAGTACGATTAAAATACTCACTATCTTTAAATTCACTAATTTTCTGAAAATCTATCTTAGTTTTTTATGACAACTTAAAATATCAATATTGCTACTACCAAAATCTGTATCGTTCGTTAAAAGTACAAATTGATTTTCATGGCAAATTTTTTCTATAGCTTTGTCTGAAAAGTCCAAATTGTCTAAAACACACATCATTGTTAAATCATTTTTTGAGTAACTTTTTTCTACTACCTCAAACTCATTTAAAATGTCTTGAGTTACTGTTAGATAAATATCTTCTAGTGCAGTTTGTCCATCTAGAGAATTTCTATAATCTTTATAGCTTAAAGAGTTTTTTGTTATGCTGTTTGTCGTTAAATAATTGTCATATTCTATTCTTGTGGCTCTGTTTATAAACTCAGACAAAACTATATAATCCAGTACAAACTTATTGTTTTGAGCATTGAGCTTTGTGTATAAACTGGCATATTGATTTTCCCAAGAGCTTGAAGCACTCGCCCAAAAAAGATAGATTAAAATATTTGCATCGAAAAATATTTTTTATCTGCAATATTTTGTATATTTGATGGACTATATCTATTCGCCATCATCTTCACCTAAAATCTCTTTGATTGATTCTCTCATCTTATCTGGATTTTTGAAGTAATTTTTTGCGTTTGTAACAACTCTTTTAAGCCTTACTTTTCCACTGTCTGATATTTCTTCTACAGATAAACTTTGTTTGATTTTTTCTTCGTCAAACTCTTTATAAAGTTTTCCTATTGCGTTATTCAAAAAAGCTGTAGTTAATTTTTCTACATTTTTAAAAGAGATTAAAACTTTTTTATTTTCTTTTAAAACTCTCTGCAAAGCATTAAATACTTTATCCCCATCTTCGGGTAAAGTACAATCTTTTTGTCCGACTATACTAAAAATATCAATTTTTACTGCATCCATATCATTCCCTTAAAATATATCATTTATGTTCTCTTGAGCTTCACTTGCTAATTTATATGTTTTGTTATCATCAGTTTTAAATGTCATACTGATAACCGAGCCATCAAAATAATTGTTTAATTTTTGTATTTTTTCAGTGTTATCGGATAACTCGTAAAAGGCATCTCCACTGACAATTTGTATTTTACCCTTATTTAATGTAATAAATTCTTTAAGAATAGCAAGCCCTAGACCGCCTGACACACCTTGTTTTGTTGTGTGTCCTTCTATCATAGCCCATCTGATAGCATCACTCGAACTTATGGTTTGCCCCAAATTTTTTTCTATTCTTTTTGCAAAACCGATTCCACTATCTACAATAGTAAAATTGAGTCTATGTTCACTTGGAAAGAACTGCCCACAAGTATAAATGAACTCCGATTCACTATGCATTCGTGCATTTACAAACATCTCTTGAATAGACTCACTAATTCTCTCATGTACTACATCACTCATATTTGGAAACTCTTTTCTATTTAACAAATCATCTTCTAAATACTGGTTAAAATATCTGCTGTCTGTAGGTTTAAGCTTTTTATATTGTAGTGTAGTGTTAAATGTATCATGTATCTTGTCATATCCATAAAACGACAAAAAACCGTTTTTTTGCAAGATAGTCTGAATATTATTTTGAATATTTATAAACTTTATGCCATTGAGTCCATCATTTTTGATTGTATCAAGTATCGCTCCTAAAACAGCACTAAGATTTGCATCAAACCATGTGGTTAATTCTATTTCAATATTTTCAAAAATATCGTCTTTGTGTTCTTCATAAAATCGGATGAGTTTATTATATCCATCTAAATCATTGTGGATATTTGAGAGTTTATCGCTTGGCATTTAAATATACTCCATAATTTTAACAGTATCTTGCAACAAATCGTCATGTTGATTATTGTAATTTTGCAAAAAAACTTTTTTATTTATTCCATCACCAATAGAAATCAACTTTGCTTTATTATTAAAATTATTTTTATTGTAGTTGCTAATTATTGCATTATTTTCATCATCTTTGTATGCTATTGAAACAATCAATTGAGTATCAATAGGTTTATTTTTATTAACAAAATTTAAAATAAGTGGTTTATTACCATCGTCAATATCTTCTTTAAATATTGCATCAATTAAAAAAGGAAATCTTTGTACATAATTCGTATTTGTAATAATTTGATTAAAGGCAAAATTATGTGCCAAGACTGTTTTAAGTAACTCCACACCTTGGCAAGGAAAAATAGAAGATTTATAAAGTGTTGTATATTTATGCTCTTTGTTCATGCTTTCATTAATTATTTCCAATTCTTTTAAATATTTTTTAAATATAGAAGAAAACTTTTGGTCATTTTCATTTCTTAACTTTTCTATATCGTCGTCGGTTTTATATTTTCCGAGACTGGTATTAGTTTCCTCAAGTTTTGATTGTAATGCGGTCAATTTTGAATTGATATGTAACCCTCCCCAATTTTTAGACCAGGTTTAGGCTGATAATTTCTTGTTCTGATTATGCCTTTCTAAGAATTTGATAGGACTTAAATTGTCCAATGCCTCATGTGGTCTGTAGTAATTATAGTCAT
>JAQTWZ010000015.1:0-4079 GCA_028689055.1 Sulfurimonas sp.
TTTGACATCATCGTAGTCATCGAAAGGAGTAAAAGCGTGAGAATTGTAAGCTTAGAAAGAGTCTGCATCAAAACCTCTGCATCACTTCAACTGACCCCAGTTGTCTCCGATATTTACACTCACCTTCAAAGGCACATGAAGCTCTTTTATCTCTTCCATAATCTCTTTAAAACGCAACGCTAAAGCATCGACCTGCTCTGCGTTTACCTCAAAAATAAGCTCATCGTGTATCTGCAAAAGCATTTTGGCATCAAGGTTTTCTTTGTGGATGACTTTTTGGATTTTGTTCATGGAGAGTTTGATAAGATCACTCGCACTTCCCTGAAAAACACTGTTCACAGACTCTCTATCATACGCCGCTTTGAACATCGGCGTTGCGTTTTCATAGTCAAAATATCTACGGCGTTTTAAAAGTGTCTCGACATAACCCTGCTCATGTGAGCGATCAACTATAGAGCGGAAGTAGTTTTTGACCGTAGGAAAACTTGTAAAATATTTTTCAATAATATCTTTGGCTTCTTTGGTTGTGATGCCTAAAGTATCGGAGAGTTTTTTTTGTCCCATACCGTACAAAAGTCCAAAGTTGACTGTTTTTGCGACATTTCTTTTCGACGCTGCTTCTTCTTCACCAAAGAGCGCTATAGCCGTCTGTAGGTGTATATCTTTGTCGTGTTTGAAGGCATCTACCAAAACGCTATCCTGTGAAAAATGTGCCAGTAAACGCAGCTCAATCTGAGAGTAATCTATACCGATAAGTTTTTTGCCCTTTTCTGCCACAAAAGCTTCACGGATACGCAAACCAAGTTCACTCCGTGCAGGGATATTTTGCAAGTTTGGATTTTTGGAACTGAGCCTTCCTGTCGCTGTTCCTGTTTGGACAAACGAAGTATGCAGACGACTCACATCACTCTCCTGAGAGAGTTTCAAAAGCGGCTCTATATAAGTCGAATAGAGCTTGTAAACCTCTCTGTATTCTAAAAGCGGCGGGATAATCGCATGAGCGTCTTTGAGTGAAGAGAGAACATTCTCATCTGTCGAATAACCTGTTTTTGTCTTTTTACCCACAGGAAGACCAAGCTCTTCAAAAAGTATAACACCGAGCTGTTTTGTGGAGTTAATATTAAATTCACTGCCGGCTTGTGCATATATCTCTTGCGTGAGTTCTCCAAGTCGTTCTTTGACTTCGACCAAAAACTTCTCTAAAAACGCACCGTCAACTTTGATACCCGCTTTTTCCATACTCAGTAGCGTTTGTAAAAACGGCATCTCTACATGAGCGGCTTCATCGATAAGATGACCAGCCTCTTGCAGTTCAAGTTTTTGCAAAAATAGATTGTAGAGTCTGCGTGTGATATAGGCATCTTCAGCCGCATAGTTACACGCATCTTCCAGTGCTACACTTGCAAAAGTCTCTCCTTTTTTGACCGTCTCACCAAACGCAACCATCTTGTGTTCAAGTAGTTTTTCTGAGAGTTTATCCAGACTCAGTGCGCTCTCAGGGTTGATAAGCCACGCCAAAATCATACTGTCTCCATAGATATCCAGAGTATCAACACCTAAAAATCTACTCACAAAATGTAAATCAAACTTGATATTGTGCCCGACAACAAGGGATTTGAAGATCGTTTTTATAGCGTTTTTTGCCGCTGCATGAGAGATTTGTTCAGGCACTCCGAGATAAAAATGTCCAAAAGGGACATAAAAAGCCTCTTCGTCATTAAAAGAAAAACTAAATCCCACAAGAGAATCTCTCTCATAATCAAGTCCTGTCGTCTCCGTGTCAAACGCAACCACAGTCGTCTCATCCAAAACTGACAAAACACGCATGAGCTCTTTTTCATCCGTAATGAGCGTCGCTTTGAAGTCGATTTTTTTGTTCTCTTGTACCTCTTCTTCTATTTTTTCCAGTGCATCTTGCTGCGTTTGTTCACTCACCATATTTTTGGCATGCAACATTCGCAGGATTGCGTTTTGTTCGTACTTTACAAGTTCATCATAGATATTTAAAAAAGGATGATCGATATCCATACGATACGCTTCAAAATCAAAACTCTCAAGCACATCATCTCGAAGAGATACAAGCTCTTTGGACATATAAGCCTGCTCTTTACACTCGATAAGTTTTTTCTGGTTTGCCCCTTTTATCAGTTGGATATTTGCATAGATGTTGTCAAGTGACCCAAACTCCTGCAAAAGTTTTTCAGCACCGACTTTACCTATCCCTTTGACTCCGGGAACATTATCCGCACTATCACCCAAAATAGACTGATAATCTATAAACTGTTTTGGTGTCACTCCGTACTTTTCAAAACACGCCTCTTCATCTACGGTTTTTCTTTTGATAGCATCTACAAGCACTATTTTGCCATCGTCAATCAGCTGATAAAGATCCTTGTCATGAGAGACAACACGGACATTATAACCCTCTTGTTTTGCAAACTTGACAACGGTAGCGATGATATCATCCGCTTCAAAACCGCTTTTGCCAAGGGTTTTATAACCCATCTTATCTATCCACTCTATCGCGATAGGAAGTTGCATAGTGAGTTCAGGCGGAGGAGCTTGACGATTGGCTTTGTAGTTTGTGTCAATTTCGTTGCGAAATGTAGGACCTTTTGAGTCTATTGCAAATACAAGATAATCACTATCATGTTGTTTTTGAAGTGTGGAGATAAAATTTGTAAAACCAGTGAGCAGACCTGTAGGAAAACCCTCTTTATTTTTAAGATGCTGCGGCAGTGCGTAAAAACTACGGAAAAAAAACCCGAAAGTATCGATGATAGTGACGGTTTTACTCATTCTCAGACGCTTGCGTTTCAAGTAGGTCTAGCATAGAATCGATCTCATCTTCTAAAGTCTCGTGGTTGTATCCCGCATCATGTGCTTTTCGCAGACCAAAACTAATAGCCTGTTCACTGAGCGGTTTATTGATAGGAAGAATCGTTTTGACGATATTGAGCGCCAATGCGTACTCTTTTATCTTTGAAGGAGCTGCGTCAGGATTGTCAGAGTATTTTATCATCTCTATAAAAGCCTGATCAAAACCCCAGTGATCGAATATCTCTGCCGTGACTTCAGAACTTGAAACTTCCACATAAGAGCGTTCCAGAGCAGGCAAATCATTTGTAAACTCCACTTCTGCCGCAAAAGAGTAAGACTCATCTTCTTGAATAACATCACTCGCTATCAAAATTTTTCCCGTCTCTTGTAAAAACGCAGCAAGATAAAGCATCTCTGCTTTTTGTTTGTCGATATGCGAATACCATTTGAGTATGAGATTTGCCTGCAAAGAAGAGATCTCCGCAAAACGCTCACTTGTGATATTGTAGGGTTTCATATCGACATTCAAAAGCTTACGGATAGAGTTTCCTACAGCGATAGAACGCGTAAGACTCATACCAAAAAGGCTTACAGCCTGATTTGCGTTTCGTATCTCTTTGCCAAAGCCGTATAGTGGAGAATTAGCAGCTTTTAAAAGGTTCGCTACAATCATAGGATCTCTCTCGACCACTTTTGCCAAATCGTGGATTGAAGAATCCTCACTTGCATAGACCATATTGATGTCCGTGATTGTTTTTGAGAGAGGCGGAAGGGATTTTATACTCTCAATAATCGAACTTTTCATAGCTTTTACCTTTTTTTTAAATTTATTATAGCAACACTTACTTGAAATTATTTTAGTGGCAATCTCTTAATGTTTTAAGAGGGTTCTCTATATATTCATATCCGTTGTAAATAGTATAAACTCCATACAAAATAACTGCTATGGAAGAGAGACTCATCATCATATTTCTAAAACTCATCGCCGAAGCAAGTGAAGTCAAAAAACCAAGCCCAAACATGGCAGGAATAGTACTCAGACCAAATATAATCATAACCAAAGCCCCAGATAATGGATCTGCCGTACTCGCCGCTGTTATGGCAAAAAAATAGACGAAACCACACGGTAGAAGACCATTTAACATACCAAGAACAAAAAAGCTGAGATTGGATTTGGAGTTGAGCACAGACTTAAACGCTTTTTTATAGAGCGGTGAAGAAGAAAAAGAGTGCTCGATAAGTGTCAAAAACTTTATTTT
>JAQTWZ010000015.1:4179-41844 GCA_028689055.1 Sulfurimonas sp.
AGAAAGAGAAGTACGATAAGAACAATCATCGCAGCGACAATAACAATTGGGGTAAGCTTTTTCAACATAAAACAAGAACTCCGAGATTTGATTCTTTATTATATCTCATCTTCTCTTTTTCCCTTTGCCCAAATCATCATAATGCAAAAAACGCATCAAATCATTTTGCATATCTTCACTCAAAGCATCCCAAATAGGTTTTTTTTGAGCATATCGTTCTAAATCTTCTTTTTTACTTTTTTTGATATCACGGATAAGGTAGTGATAACGCACCAAATCTTTTGTATATTCACTTACAAAAGGCCAGTTTTTTATTATCTGATAGCTTTTTTCTTCATGGTCGGTAAAACTGTATTCGTTAAATTCTCGATCCTCTTCGTCTTTGACATGAGCACTCACAGGCTTGCCAATATCATGCAAAAACGCAGCTGCCAAAAATCTAAAATCCCCGCCTTTGAGCGTATAATAGACTACTCTCATGGTATGCAAAAAAACACCATGCTGATGCCATTTGTTTTGGGTAAAAAAAAGTGATTTTAAAAAAGGTACCGAAAAAATGGAGTTGTGCGTGTTATTCATACCGTAATGGTACTCTAAATAGCTTAGAATATTCAGAAATTTTTACTTTAACCTACGCCATGAGCAAGCCAAAAGGCTCACTATTTTTCTACTGCCACTTCTTTGTCACGGACAACATTGTGACATGCGAAACATGCATTTACGATATTGAGATACGCCACTTGAGCCTGTTCTCTTCTTTTTGTATTTGAGAGACCTTTTGGATTTGCGATTGCTTCTTTGATAATACCGGCATTAAAATCAATAGTACGCGCTGATTCTGTTGCGATATTGGCTTTATGCTTTTTATTTTTCATATCTTCTGGAAGTTTTTTGATGATTCCTTCTCTCTCGCCCAGTAACTCTTTTGCATCTTTTGCAAAGATATCCAAAGAGGCAGAAACTGCGTTTTTATCCCCTAAAATAAAACCTGTTTGTATTGCATTAAGCTCACTGTGAAGTTTTTGCATATTTGCTTTCAAATCATACTCAGCCGCCCAAACAGACACATTTCCCAATAACAACGCAGCCACACCTAGCGCTAAAAAACTTTTCTTCATAATAATCTTCCCTTTTTAAATATTTAATCCATTTTATTAGTTAACATATTAAAGTTTACTAAAATTCATAAAAATGTGATAAAAATTTGACTTATTTCTCTTTTGACATCGGATGATACACATCCACCGTCTCTTTGAGATCTTGTTTTTGGATGTGCGTATAAATCTGCGTTGTTAGGAGTGAAGCGTGTCCAAGCAGTTCTTGAACAACCCTCAAATCAGCCCCGCCGCTTATGAGTGAAGTCGCATAGGAGTGGCGTAAAATATGAGGGGAAACACCGAGATATTTTTGGGTGATTTTATACGCGGAGATGCGACTGAGCCGCTCACCTTTATAGTTGCACCAAACATGATTATGCTCTTTTTCAAGCGAAGAGAGATAGGTATCTATTGCCACTTTGGCTACTTTGGCTATAGGTACGACTCTCTCTTTTTCACCTTTTGCATGGCGGATATGAAGCCACTCATCTTCTATATCATCTCGTCCAAGCGACAAAGCCTCACTAATCCTAGCACCCGTAGCATACAAAAAAAGAATAAGCGCATAATCACGCTGCCCTATCCATGTACTTCTATCTATAATGTTGATTGCGTTTTGTATCTGTATAAAACTCAAAAATTTCGGCAAAAGTTTGGGGATTTTTGAAAACTTCAGCTTTTTTTGTTGCGTATTAAACTGATTTTTATAACAAAAGTCAAAAAAAGCATTGATGGATGAGAGTTTTCTGTTGAGGGTTCTTTTGTTTGTATATTTCACAAGAAGAGCAAGCATAGAGTTTGTTTCTAGCTGTATAAGCGGTTTACACAATTCACTCTCGATAGAGAGCAAATCACCCCTATAAGCCTCGACGCTTTTCTTGCTCAGTGCCCGAGTGACACTGATGTATTCTAAAAATGCTTCAAGTTCGCCGGACATTACTCGACTGCGATATACTCATCGGCGATATAGAACATTTTATCCGTACTAAAGATAAAACCCTCTTCAAGGTCTATTTCATGTACGCTGTAGTCAAACATATCTTTATCAAGTGCTATAAGATAGCCCTCTTTTTCCAAAAGATAGAGTTTATCACCATGAGAAATCATCCCATAAAAATGTGCAAACGGAAATTTGATTTTTGAGATAACTTGCAAATCAGGCGTAACGGCAAGGACTTCACCCTGTTTTGTCGTCAGATAAATCGTGTTACCTTCGGAGATAATATCCCTAGGCTCGAAGTTTACACGAATCTCTTTTTGAGAAAGTGAAAACATTTTACTGCCGGTTGCTGCGATAATCTTATTGTCTATGACATCAAAAAAGATAATATTGTTAAAATTATCTTCTGAAGAGACAAGAATACTTCTGAGTTTTTTCTTAAGTGCAGAGTTGATGATGACCACTTTTCCGTCCAAAGTCGGAAAAAGTACCAACTCTTTCATAAAAGAGGGATTTGCTATTCTATAATCGGCTGTAAGCGACTTTCCGCCCTGCTCTTTCATCAGTAGCTCTTGTGTGCTCATGCTGTAAAGCGCCATATCGTTATCCGCAAACAAAACAGCCAAGATATCACCTTTTACGCTTGCTCCTGCGATTGTTTTTTTCAACTCAAATTTTGTTTTTTTCGTCTTTTCGTCGATGCCTTGAAGTGTCAAGTTCCCTTCGATAGTTGCGCTAAGTATCCACCCGTCACTTTGTCCCAAAATCCTCTCTGCTTCATCAATACGAACATCAAGCGGACCTTTTTTTGACATAAGTGTATAGTCTTCAAGTACGGCCAACTCTGAACTAATAGCGATGAGCTCTTTATCTGCAGAACCGTAATGAGACCAATCCGCGTCCACATACAAAGGTTTATAAACCTCTTTTGTACTACAAGCAGTAAAAAAAACTATAACAAGTGCACTTATGGCTAAAAAAATCTTATTCAAAACTTATTTAACCCCATAGTGTAATAAAGCTTTTGCAACTTTGTGCAGTGAAGACTCTTCACTTATCGTTGTAAGCTTTTGGTGTGCAACATCGCTTTTGCCTTCACTCATGAGCAATACAGCACTTTGGATGATAGCAAGGTCTGCATAGACTGCGTTTTGTTTTGAAGCATAGGCATCAAGTTTTGTAAGATCTTTTGAACTTTGTGCTATTTCATATTTTGCAAGATCACCGACAATCAAAGTTTTGGAGTTTTGCAACTCTTCTAGGGACTTTAGATCTTTATCCGCAACAGCTTTTGAATACGACCAAACATCATAAAGTGCTGGACTTAAAGTTGCAAGTCTTGCTGCGTTTAGCGTATCATTGGAGTCATTCATAAGCAGAGCCAAAGTCTCATTGGCAGCTTTTATCTGGGAGGCTTTATTCATGTCATACGCTATATTTGCAGTGACTACGACTACGATTGCAACAACTGAACCGATGATGACATTTTTATATTTTTTAACAAATCTCTCGGTAACAACCGCTTTTTCAAAAAACTTCTCTTCGGAGCTTAGCTCCTCTTTTACCATGTCTATATCATTTCTTAAACTCAAAAATAGTCCTTCATTTATATATATGTATCAAAATGTGCAAAATAATATCGCAACCTTTGTTAAAGTTTCATCAAATGAATTCTTTCTATAAGTTTTTTTTGTTACAATCTTAGAATTAAAATTACAACATCAGGGATACATATGCAAGTTGACAATGCTTTATTGACGAGATTAGAAAAATTATCTTATCTTAAAATATCAGACGACAAAAGAGAAGAGATCATCGAACAGCTCTCAGAAATCATGTCTTTTGTTGATAACCTCAGTGAACTCAACACGGATAACGTGGATGATAAGTTTGCGATGAATAACAGTTCTACTTATTTGCGAGAAGATACACCTTCTTGTGAGAGACAAATCAATGATGATATTCTCAAACATGCGCCAAACGCAGGGGATCATTTCTTTATCGTTCCAAAAATCATCGAGTAACTGCGATGATAGAAGTCTATGGAATCAAAAACTGTGACAGTGTCAAAAAAGCTCTTGCGTTTTTTAAAAAACATCACCTGCCATATGTTCTTCATGACTTCAAAACGCAAGCTCTGGGATGCGATAAAATAGATCTTTGGCTCCAACAAACAGAAATCAAAAAACTCTTTAACTCCAAAAGTACTACCTACAGAACCCTCGCTCTCAAAGATAAAAACCTCGATGAAAAAGAGATGATGCAGTGGTTATGCAAAGAAAATCTACTAATCAAACGTCCGGTTATTGAATACAATAACAAACTTATCGTCGGTTTTAATGAAACTGACTACGAAGGAGAATTTTTATGAGTATAGATACAAACACGCCGACTGACATCTCTGAGAGAAGAACCGTAGATATAAAAAAGTTGCTCAAGAGTGTTTTGGCTTTCAAATCTTCTGACTTGCACCTCGTTGTAGGCAGTGAACCTCAAATCAGAATAGACAAAGAGCTCAGACCGCTCAATCTCCCTGTTCTCAACGCAAAAGATGTTGAAGAGATGGCTTACACACTTATAGAAGACAAGCAGAAAAAAGAATTTGAAGAGAATAATGAACTCGACTTCTCGTTTGAACTCAAAGATGTGGGCCGTTTTCGTGCGAACTACTATAGAACTATCCATGGTATAGGGTGTGCGTTTCGTATGATTCCTATCGATATCCCTACGCTGGATGAATATGGAAATCCGCCTATCTTCAAAGAACTCATCAAAAGAGAAAAAGGACTTATCCTCGTCACAGGTCCTACAGGTAGCGGTAAATCAACAACTCTGGCTTCTATGCTTCATGAAATCAATCTCACAGAACGCCGCCATATCATCACTATCGAAGATCCGGTGGAGTTTGTACACAAAAACAACAAATCCCTCTTTTCCCAAAGGGATGTAGGAAGCAATACAAAATCATTTGCCGCAGCACTCAAATATGCACTGCGTCAAGATCCCGATGTTATCCTTATCGGAGAGATGCGTGATGCTGAAACTATCGGTGCGGCACTCACAGCAGCGGAAACAGGTCACTTGGTTTTTGGAACTCTGCACACAAACTCTGCTCCGGGAACTATCAACCGTATCATAGATGTTTTTGATGGAGAAGAACAGGCGCAAGTACGTGCGCAGCTCTCTTCATCCCTTATCGCTGTTATCTCTCAGACGCTTATCCCACGTACAGGCGGTGGCAAAGTAGCAACACAGGAGATACTTATCACAAATCCTGCGGTTCAAAACCAGATACGCGAAGACAAAGTACACCAAATCTACTCTCAAATGCAACTCAACCAGCAAGAAACACATATGACGACACAAACACAGCAGATCATTGAATTGCTCCAAAGAGGCGCTATCAGCAAAGAAAATGCTATCAAACACTCCAACAGACCTGAAGAGCTTATCAAAATGATTCAATCTTTTTAACATAAGGCTTCTTGATTTTGGAGTTCGCCTTTACAAATCTTTCACATAAATCACACTCACACCCTGCCCTGTTTCTCGGATATCTATGTCGAGTCTTAGAGATCTTGAGAGGCTGTATTGGAGGGTGATGCTTGAGGCTGTGTCGTTTTTATAGACGATACGGATTTTTTCATTGAAACGCGTACCTATTTCATAGCCTAGTGTTCCCTCTTTATTGGTAAGAATATTCAAAGTGTCCACTTGCACAAAAGAACTACCGTTTATAAGCTGTTTGATACCGCCTGCCAGAAGCAATGAGCTCTTGGAGGTCTCTGAAGATGAGACAAAAAGAGTACTAGCAGGCTCTCCAAAAAGGATATAAGACATGATATCGTTTTGGCTCATGGAGGGTTTGGACGAGAAGATGACGACCGGATCTTCAAGTGTATTTGTCACATAGATCCCTATATCTGCATAATCAACCGTATAATAATGCAGATTGAGATTGAGCTGCGGATTGATCACACTGCTGCCGTTAAAATAGATTTCACTTTTATCTAAGATAAATTTTTTACCGCTGTAGCTCACATCACCTTCATGGATAGTCACCACTCCCAGCACGCCAAACGCAGAGCCGGGCTCTTCAAAAAGTGTGAGCTCCGGTGTTATCATGAGATTTACATCTTTGATTTTATAGGCTATCGGCTTGAGCGCATCTACCTGCACATTGACAAAAAGATGTCTCTTTTTTTGCTCTTTGATGTTCTGGATAATCACAATATCCTCATCATTTATCAGATAATCTTTGCGCGGTTTGTATCGTATCACACCCTCTAAAAGCGTGATGTTTCCCTCTATTTTTTGCACTTTTGGAGTAAAATTTACCGCCAAATCTACACGCGCTTTTAGCTCTGCATCATCAGCGCTATAGGTAAAACTCTCACTTTTGAGCGTCACATTGCCTTCTAGGTTTTCTCTATGTACAAAACCCTCTACAAGTACGCTCTCATACAGCCAAACTTCTTCTAAAGCGATATTAAAATCTTTGTCAAAGCGTATATGCGAAGCCCTTTTAGAATAAAAATCATGCTCATGATATCTGAAAAAATAGTTCTCAACAAGGAGATTTCCCTCTTTGTATGAGGTATCAAACACTATGTTTTCCACCGCATAACTGCTTTGCGCATTCATATTTATGATATAGAGCGGCACACTAAGATGTGACTGGATACTGAGGTTTTCTTCATAGTTTATAGTCGCTTTCAAATCGATTTTTGCATCATAAAAATCATCCGCATCAAGTACGGATTTCTTATAAATATTTGCTATGAGTTTTTTGAGTGAGGCGACTTTGGAGACGAGATTTATCTCTTTTTTTTGCAGATCGACCAGCAGATCAAACTTCGTATCTCCGATATTGCCTCCACCAAACATATTGGCATCTTTTTGTTGGAGTTTTATGTGAAGTTCATCTGCATTTATCTCCAACTTTTCTCTTTTTTGCGTAGTCGAGTATTTTGCATACAAAGGTGAGAGTTTTTCACTATTGTAGTTTTGATAGATGACATGAGCTGCGTTTGGATAAAACATCAGTTCTACTTGTTTACTTTTTGCTTTTTGATTCCAGGTCACATTGAGGTCTCCAAAGGCACTGAGAGCTTCTATCTCTGCGTTTATCACAAAGGGTGAAGTCTGCAAAGCGGCTTTGGCACGGAGAGTCAATTTCTCCTCATGCAAAAACGCAGGCATTCCTTCCAAAGAGGGCAATGCGACATCATCTGCTGTTGCTTCTATATCAAAATTTTTATAATCCGCACTTGTGACATGAGCACGATATTTTTTTGCACTAAGCTGTGCGTCGATGCCTTTGGTACCACCGTTTATTTTTGCATTTATGACGTTCCAAGGAACTCCATAAGGCTCATGAAGAAGTGATAAACGCAGCTGTGAATCATATCTTCCGTGTATATCAAAATGGATTTTTTGCTGCACTTTTGCTTCATAACCCGTATAGAAAAAATCATATACAGCCTCTGCTTGAAAATCTTCCATACCCCAAATATACTCCAAATCCACCTCTGCGTTTTGCACCACAAAAGCTTCATCTTCTGCGAGTTGCAGCTTGCAAAAACGTGATGATGCTTTGATACTCTCTAGCCCTGCTTGAAGTTTGAGCTGCAGTTTTGTTGGTGGATTTTTGATAAAGGCAAGAGAGTTTGAGATGACTTTTTTGCTGAGCTGTGTATTTGCGTCCGCGTACAATATATCCGATTGTATTTCACCTTGTATCCTTGCGTTTGCATAGGATGTTTGAAGATCTATAAGTACATATTGTGCACTGAGCTTATCTTGAGAGAGTACATCACTTGCGTTTAGATCAAAGCCGATACTCTCTTTTGAAAAAATGATTTTTGTATCGTTGGACAATAAACTTTTGACGCCAAACGCAGGCAATAAAGACGCACTTGCGTTTAACTCACTAATGACAAGTTTTTCTACATTGATGGAGAGACCTTGGAGTTCTATCTTTTGTATCTTTGGTGTTGGACGAAATAAATGCAAAAAGTTATACTCTATACGTACGCTTTTTGCCGCAACTACATCTTTATATCTGAGCTCATAAACAACAACACCTTCAAGCAGCGTTCCTTCGATACTTGAGTACTCTATACCAAAATCATGAAGATATTTTTCTGCCAAAAAAGGCACGGTTTCTTTATGTGACATGAGCATAACGACACCTATCAATAAAAGCACAAGAACGAGAAAAAGCCCTCGTAAAGAGAGATAGGCATCGCGTATCAAAAAAGCTCCCCGATATGAAAATGAAAGGCATACTGTTGCATAGGATTTTTCGTATCAAACCCCAGATCAAAAGCGATAGATCCAATAGGCGTTTTATAACGCAAACCCGCACCTGCACTGTAGTAACCGTTTTCATAGTTTGGTGTGTAGTTATCGCCCAAAAATGTATTGTCGTTGAAGACGACTCCGCCTAGATTGCCGACGATGCCAAATCTATACTCTAGCGTCGTCTCCAAAATAGAGTCAGAACCGCTTGGATCACCCACATCATTTGTAGGACCCAAAGTTCTATAAACATAGGCTCTATTACTGTGCATACCGCCCGCATAAAAACGATACGAAGCAGGCAATTCTCCCTCAAAAGTCTCCAATGAACCAAAAGTAGCCTTGAGTGCAAGTGTCTCATCAAAAAGTGGCAAGATATAGCCTCCCGTGAGATTAAACTTGTAGTAAGAAGCGTCCGAAAAAAAGCTTTTCAAAGATCCCATCATTTTGGTATTGATGAAATATCCTTTTTTTGGATCAAGAAGTTTGTCCCTGACATCGTAGTTCCACTCTAATATCGGAGAGAGAATAAAGAGATTTCCCGAGGGAAAAAGTGTTTCATCACTGCTTGCATAGGTTCTGATGTTATCAAAATAAAGGCTTTCTTTAAAAGAGTTTGGCAAGACTCTCTGCTTAAAATAAAGTTCGCTATAGACGCTATTTTCGGTAAAACCTTCAAAAATTTCGTTCTCAACACCCATCTCTGCACCGGCGGAGCTATTTGCAACCAAAGGCATATCATAACTTGCTTTGAGGCTCTGCTTGATCTCTGTCACCCTTGCTTCGATACTTGCTGTTTTGAGATTTGTGAACATATTTCTATGTTTGACACCCATCGTCGCCATCCAACCCTCATCACTACTCACACCAAAACCGCTAAAAAAACGGATAGGTTTTTCGTTTTCCGTGATAGTTACGACGATAGCGACGCTATTGTTTGCGTCTGCTTGTGTATCGATAATAGCTTTGGAAATCCCCTCATGAGCGTAAAGGTTTTCATAACTTCTAGTGATGATATTGAGAGAAAAAAGGTCTCCTTCTTCAAAATACAAAAGAGATTTGATGATTTTTTCATCTATAGTGTTTGAATGAGTGATAGTCGTTTTTCCAAAATAGCATATTCCATCAGGATCGATATCATAAAAGAGATACGCCTTATTTGCCTCGATATCTACCCACGCTTTAGCATCTAGGAGTATATTGCAGTAGTTAGAGTTTGCATAAACAACTTTGATATCTTTTTTGCTCTGCGTAAACTTTGTCGCATCAAAGATATCTCCCTCCTTCAAGTCAAGAGGGATTTTTATCTCTAAAGGAGATGTGATATGCAACTCTTTGATGATAAGAGCTTCTCCCTCTTTTACATGAAAAAAGAGCGTTTCTTCTTTTTTTTCATAACCTATCTCAGCATGATAAAAGCCTTTTGTTTTATAAAAGTTGTGTAGGATTTGCAGAGAAAACTCAAGCGTTTTTTCATCAATGCGGGGTTCTTCTTTATAAAACTCGTAGAGATAAGGTTTGTAAAGATTGAGGGCTTCAAAAAGTTCTCGCTCACTCAAATGCTCATTTCCCTCAAAACGCAAGGCATATTTTTGTGCATAGAGAGATGAGACAAGGAGAAAAAACAAAACAACAACGATTGCTCTCACCAAAGCTCCTCTTTTTATCGCATTATTATAACAAATGTTAAGGGTTATGTAAGGGTTTTTATTTTAAAATTCCAGCCGATTTCGACAAATGCATCTTGCATTTCTTCACTATTTTGGGGTGTCGCCAAGCGGTAAGGCACTGGTTTTTGGTACCAGCATTCGGGGGTTCGAATCCCTCTACCCCATCCACATTCAGATATTATTTCACAAAACTCAAACAATCAAAAAAAGGTTCAAATCATGGAAGACACGACAAGTCTATTAGACATAAGTATAAGAATGGCGGTTTTACTGGTAATCGCGGGGATATTTTATTTTGTTCTCAAGAGCAAAAAAGAGAAGTAGCAACTAGTAAAAAAATTTATATTTATTTCGCCTGATAATAGGTTCCGATTTGGGGATTATTTACAAAACCCTGCGCACTTGCAAACGTAAAAGGGAGTGTTTGTGTCCTTGCTCCGCTATCGAGTTGAAACACTGCAAAGTGAAGATGCGGACCACTAGAATAACCCGTATTTCCTGAGTATCCAAGCAGTGTTCCCTGCTTGATGCTCTCGCCCACTTTTACAGCCACTCCATGTTGTTTGAGATGATAATAGGTCGCAAATGTCCCATCATTATGCTCCAAAGTCACAAAATTGCCGTATTTTGAAAACTCTCGTCCTATGCCGTTGATATTTGAGTCTGATTTTGTTTTCACCACTCTTCCATCCCGTGCCGCATGGATTTGTGTTCCTATATCCATAGCAAAATCCACAGCATACTGACTATGTCCAAAATGGGTCATTTTTCCATTAAAACCTTGAGAAACACGATGTGCGGTTCCCGTGGCAAAAGGCAATCTATAAACAAAACTATTGTCATGGCTTGCGTTTTGTGAACCCAAAATCCACCTATAATTCATACTGTACGAATAATTACTTGCGTTGGTTATCTTAAAATGGATAATTTCACTGCTTGCGTTTGGTGCCAAAGTGATATTTGAGGTGTTTTGCTTCACATAACTGAGGTTTTTTACCTGTGCATCTACATGCATAGTTATGGTATAAGCGTTAGTATTATACGCATAAATAAAAATAGAATTATCTACTTTTTTGGCATCGAGATAGACTTTTTGTTTTTTGTTTGTTTTTTTGGAAGAGTCAAAACTATCCTTAACACTTTCATTGACAAACTCCGTTTGATACTCTTGTATCAGACGAATCGTCTCTGCTTGTGCATCAAGAAACTTACTCTGTTTTTTCTTTTTGTTTTTTTCATAAAACTCCATAGAAGCATCCAGCAAAGCTCTGCTTTGTAAAAGTCCATCCAAATCACAGTTTGTAAGCTCCAAAAACTTTTCATAGTCCTCTTCATTGATAGACTTCTCAATCCGCTCATGCACCTGATGTAAGGTATAGTCATACTCTTTTTGCAGTTTTCTGAGCTTGAGAAGATAAGCCTTTGCAGCGATAGTGTCACTTGCGTTTAACTCACGCGCAAAATCAAGTGTTGCGTTTGCATGAGCTACATACAAGGTACACGTTGCGTTGAGTTCTTGAATCTCTGAGAGTTTTTTGAGTGAATCCATGGAAGTATAAAGAGGCTTGGCAAGTCGCAAATATAGAGATGGATACGCATCTGCAAACGCAGTAAATGAAAAGAAAAAAAGAAAAAAGAAAATCCTAATCATGCATGATATAGTGCGGCAATAAACTTTTTATTTTTTCGTAAATTCTGATAAAGTCTGTAGAATAAACTCTGCTTTGCGCGATGGAGGTCATGAAATTTGTATCTCTCTCCCAGCGTGGTACAAGGTGCATATGGATATGTTCGGCTATCCCTGCTCCGCCTGCTTTACCAAGGTTCATGCCGATATTGACGCCATGAGCGTGGATACCTTCTTTGAGAAGTCTCACGCACTTTTGTGCCAAAGTGCTCATGTGCAGCCAAGTCTCACTCGGAAGCTCTTCAAGTTTGTCCGTATGCAGATGCGGGATAATCATAAAATGCCCCGGAGTATAAGGGTAGCGGTTCATGACGATGAAACACAAAGCATCACGATAGAGTACATGAAGCTCACTATCATCTTCTGCTGATTTGCTTATATGACAAAAAACGCAGCCTTCAATCTTCTCATTTGTGACATATTCATCCCGCCAAGGGGCATACAAAACATCCTTCATTTTACTCTCCTCATATAAATATACATCTTTCCTCTCTCTGCCTCAGCGAGGGCAAGCTTTAGTGCCATAGCGGCTAGCGTAGCCAAAGGAATTTATTTCCTTTGTCCTCTCTCTGCCTCAGCGAGGCAAGCTTTAGTGCCATAGCGGCTAGCGTAGCCAAAGGAATTTATTTCCTTTGGCGTTTTTATTATAGAAACGCAAACACCAAATCCGGGAAGAGTATGACGATACCAAGTGCCGCAAGCTGCAAAAGTATAAAAGGTATTATACCTCTATAGATATCTGTTGTTTTGATAGTATCACCCGCAGCACCTTTGACAAAAAAGAGCGAAAGTCCAAAAGGCGGTGTCAAAAATGAAGCTTGCAGATTGAGCGCTATGAGGATAGCAAACCAAACAGGATCGATACCAAACGCAATCATTACAGGCACAAGAATAGGCACAACGATAAAAGATATCTCTATAAAATCTATAAAAAATCCAAGGATAAAAATACTGAGCATCGCAATCGCGATAAATACCCAAACATCACCGATATCTTGACTAAAAAACTCTAAAATCAAATCACTGCCACCAAGCTCGTTAAAGACAAGACTAAACGCAGTCGCACCGATGAGAATCATAAATATCATACCGCTGAGTTTTACACTTTCAAAAAGTGAATATTTGAGCATAGCACTATTGAGGGATTTGTTGAGCGTACTCAAAAGTAAAGCACCGATAACACCAAACGCAGCAGACTCGGTCGGAGAAGCGATCCCTGCGAAGATACTTCCAAGTACAGAAATCATCAAAAGCAAAGGAGGAATAATAGAGTACAGTATCTCTTTGAGGCTGATTTTTTTGGACTGGGAGGTCACCTGCTCATGTAAAGGTGCTACAGAAGGTTTGAAATAAGCCAGTATAAGAATATAAATAATATACAAAACAACCAAAAGAAGCCCCGGTAAAACCGCACCCATAAAAAGCTCACCCACACTCACGCTCATGACATCGCCCAAGATGATAAGGATGATAGAAGGCGGGATGATCTGTCCAAGTGTTCCACTTGCGGCAACAGTTCCGCTCGCAAGCCCTTTGTCATACCCTGCCCCCAACATGAGCGGAAGTGCGATAACACTCATCATCACCACCGAAGCTGAGACGATACCCGTCGAAGCAGCAAGCATAGCACCTACGAGCACGACACTCACCGCCAAACCACCGCGCACATCACGAAATAATGCGCTCATGGAGAGTAAAAGACGCTCTGCCATTTGTGACTTTTCAAGGATAAGTCCCATCGTGATAAAAAGAGGCACCGCCATAAGCGTCGTGTTGGACATGATACCGTAGATACGAAACGGCAGGATATCAAAAACATCAAAGCCTATTTCAGGGATAAAAAACGCAAAAGCGATAGAGACCGCACCAAAAACAAACGCAACGGGAATACCGACTAGCAGCAGTGCTAAAACTACGATAAACATAAACATCGCGATCATAAAGATCTCCAAAGCGAGAAGTTCTCTTTTGCATCTTTGAGTGCTTGGAGTGTCACAAACGCAAAGGAGAGAGGCAAAAGTGACTTGACTAAAAATCTGTACTCAAGTCCGCCCGGATTGGAGGAAGCCTCGTTTTGTACAAAACTCATAGAGACAAAATCTATCCCGATGTAGAGGATAAGAATCGAAAAAGGAAGCACAAAAAAAAGTGATGCGATGATGCCGACAAGCGCTTTTGTTTTGGCAGTGAAATGTGCATAAAAGATATCCACCCGTACATGAGCATCTTCTTTGAGCGCATAGGCTATACCAAAGAGGATGATAAGATCAAAAAGATGCCACTCCAACTCCTGAAGTGCGATAGACCCACCCGAAAAAATATAACGCACACTTGCGTCATACACGATAAGCAAGACCAAAACAGCCAAAACAAACGCAGTGAGATAACCCAGATATTGTATGGTTTTGTTTATCATAAAATTGCGCTGTACTTATATAAAATTCGGAGCATCATTAGCAAATAAAATGATATCACCTGCTTTTGTCTGGTTTGCCAGAGTCTCTACGAGTGCGCCTTTATTTGGGAGCATTATCTTGTTTTTGACTTTGAGGTTTTTTTCAAACAGGGCTGCGTTGAGTGCACCTGTGACGATGACGATATCAAAAACGTCGTTGATTGCGTTTATAAGTTTGAGATTGAGCGCATCACTGCTCTCGACAAGCCCCGGTGTGACGATGACTTTGCGTCCTTCATGCAAAGAACAGAGTCTTACACCTTCAAGCATCCCGTCTATATTTCCGTTGTAGCCGTCATCAAGGATGATTTTTCCACCTGCAACTATTTTTTGAAGTCGGTGTTCTACTGGAGTGAGTTTTGCGACTGCGTTTTGTATCTCCTCAGTGCTCATGCCAAAAGATTTTGCTATACGCACGGCTACTGCGATGTTCATACTCTGAAACGCACCTAGGATATCAGTATGGAGGGCTATTTTTTCGCCCTCTATCTCTACAGTAAAATCCGTCCCGTTCAAATCCGAAGTGACATCCGAAATATCATCTCCGAAAAATGTCACTTTTTCGTGTGGTTCGTTTGTCACCGAAGTATGGATAAATGCTTTTTCCAAACGCGGTGATTGCATGATTTCAAGTTTTGTAGCGATGATATTTTCTAAAGATTTGAAGTATTCGATATGCGCGGCTCCGACTTTGCCCACGACCACGGTCTGAGGCTCAACAAAAGTCGTGATATCATAGATATCTCCGCTTTGTCTCGCACCTGCTTCACAGACATACACCTGCGTTTGGGGAGGCAGAGAGTTGTTGACATCACCCATGATACCGCCGAGTGTATTGATACTTCTGGGTGTTGCATAGACTTTGTACTTTTTAGCCAAAATCTGCGCGACAAAATTTTTGATACTTGTTTTGCCGTAACTTCCCGTGATAGCGATGATTTGCAACTCTTTCATAGACGAGAGTTTCTTTTTTGCCTCTTTCTTATAAGCCATAAACAAAAACTTCTCTATCATATAAGAGCCTATATACGCCACCGCCAAAGGCATAAAAACACCGTAAATCTCACACCCGGACTTCAGCGTACAAAGGATATCCTGAAAAAGTACAAGCGAGACCAAAAGGATTAGAAAACGCTTGACTCTCCATGTCAGAACAAGTTTTTTGTCAAGTCTCTTGTGCCACACAAAAAGTGCAGGTAGAACCGCAAAATAAAAAAATATTGCAAAGTATTGCGCTGTGAAATAGTATGCGATAAAAGGGATGAAAAAATATATAAGATGCCAGTGCGGTTTATGATGTTTGAACAGTACACGCTCAAGTTTGTAGTCATACCACTGAAGATTTGTGATGAGATACCAACCCAAAACGGTGACAAAAAGTACATTGGTTACAAATGCGAGTAAAACGCCATAATTTTCCATCTTAATGCTCCAAAGTGCTTAAAAAAGTTTTTTCTATCTCTGCAGAGACATCCGCAGCGTGTTTCATAAAAAAGTAGTGATCGCCCTCATACTCTTTGAGTTTTGAGTCTTGTATCAGGGAGTTTATTTTGCGCGCCGAGCTGAGCGGTGTCGCCGTGTCCTCTTTTCCCCAGCATAAAAGTGCCCTGCCGCTATAGTTTGCGAACTCAGAAGAAAAATCTTCATTGACGACATTTTTAAAAGTCTCATACATAGGCTGATTGAGTGTTTTAGCGTCAGCTGCTACAAAAAAAGAGCGAAATTTTGCAAGACCAAAGATTTTCAAACATTTAAAAAGTGCTATTTTTGCTCTGACTTTGAGTGATTTTGACACATAAATACCGGCACTTGCAACCAAAACAAGCACTTGCGGATCAAGTATCAATGCCACTTTTCCGCCAAAAGAATGCCCTAAAATAATATCTTTTGAGGCATTGATATGAATCATAAAAAGCTCCACTATACGCGCATAATCACTCGTCTTGAGTGTCACATTACAAGTGCTTGCGCCAAAACCGGGCAAATCTATATAAATATGACGAAAAGCGCTCATGTAAGGGGCAAAAGATTGCTTCATGAGCCCTTTGTTGCTTCCCCAGCCATGCAAGATTATCAAGTCGATTTTTGCCTCTGGATTGAGTATTTCATAGCTTATATCCAGAGTGTGTTGATTATATTGTATAGACTTAATAGCCATTATTTTCCTTTGGCTGATGCAATAGAGTGGATATATTCATAAGAAATTTTTGCTTTTTTTGTTTTTGGAAGAGAACGGGAGAGCATCTCCAAAGAGCCTTTAAAATCCTCAAAAAGATAGTTTGCCATAGAACCCGGAATCGGGTTGATTTCATTTAAAAGCACTTCGCCGCCGACCACAAAAAAGTCACAGCGGATAAGCGCACCCTCAAAAAGGTTTGTATAGACTTTTTCAAAATTTGCTTTGAGTTTTGCTACGAGTTCATCACTGATATCTGCTTTGAGAACCTGCTCACTACGAGAGAAGTCCATATATTTCTTTTCAAAATCCAAAAATTCATTTTTCTGAGGTTCTTCCACGATAGAAAAATAGATCTTCCCATCTGCCTTAAAACCTGCTACATTGTACTCTTTGACACCCTCGATAAAAGGCTCTACAAGCAAAACGCTGTCATATTCATAACCGCTATCAAGCGCATAATCAAGCTGCGTTTCATCTCTTACGATACTCACCCCGATAGAACTTCCAAGGCGTGCCGGTTTTACGATGACTGGATATGAAAGAGAAAGATTTTTGTGCTCATCTGCGCTGAGAACTTCATATGCCACAGACTTCACATCACGCGCCTCGCAAAGATATTTTGTGTATCTTTTATCATAAGAAAAGACACTAGCATCCACACGAGGCCCGATATAATCAATCCCGTAAAAATCAAAAAGTGCCGCAATCGTACCATCTTCTCCATCAGCTCCGTGGATAAGGTTGAGGACAACAGCTCTGTACTCTGTTGATCCAAAAAGAGATTTTTGTACAAAAGCCCCATTAGCAAGTGTAAGTTTAGGCATTTTTTTATGCTCACCTTTTGAAAAAGTGGTTGCTCGCATCTTCGATGGGTCGATAAGATAAAAAATATGATCCTGATCACAAAAAACAAAAGTCAAATCAAAACCTGAGAGTTTCTCTTTTAATGTTATAGCACTTACGATGCTGATCTCGTGTTCAAAACTTGTTCCGCCAAATAAAATAGTTAATTTCAATAGTGTTTCCTTATAAAGTGTGTAAAAGTTTAAGAGCTTCTTTGACTAAAGAAGCTGTATCTTCAGAGCTACATGAGCTAAGTGCTTTGGATATTTTTTCTTTTTTAAATCCTAGTGATTCCAAAGCCTGCATCGCTTCATCACAAGCCTGCGTTTTAGGTGAGGAGCTCGGTAAAAGTTCCGCGTCAAAGCCGTTGAGTTCTATGAGTATGCGACCTGCGTTTTTAGGACCGATGCCGGGGACTCTTTTTACCCCGTTGATATCGTTGTTGTTCACAACGACTGCGAACTGTGCGGGTGTATAGGTCGAACAGATAGCGATAGCGACTTTTGGCCCGACGCCGCTTATCTTGATAAGTTTTTCAAAGAGTTTTTTCTCTCCAAGCTCCAAAAATCCAAACAAAAGATGCGCATCTTCACGGATAACTTCTGAGATAAAAAGTTTTGTCTCTTCTTTGCCAAGTGCTGCAAACGTTTGAAGCGATATAAAAACTTCATACACAACACCCTGCACATCTACATGCACAAACGCAGGTTCTTTATGTTCTATCTTTCCTTTGAGTCCGACGATCATCTATTTTGCACCATTACTCTTTTACCGCCTTTATCTCGTATTCGCCTTCGGATACTTCCACAAGTGCAAAAACCTTGTCCATAGATCCTTCTTCAGGGTTGTATGTGACCTCTATAGGAGGTTCTACAAGTTTAAATTTGAGTTCGTTATATCCCACCCATCTGCTTCTATTAATAATCCTCGCATCAAAAATATTATCCTGAAAAGAAGCTGTTCTAGTCGAGAGAAGAGCTAGTTGTTCTTCTTTGTTTTTACACTCAAATTTCGTCTCCGACAAACGCTCTTGTACTTTTTGAAACTGTTTGTATTTTTTTACAAACGCTTCGGGCATCTTCACGCCGTTTTTTTGATAGTGCAAAAGACGTTTTTTGATATCGTTAAAAGATGCCATGCCGTCTTTGATGAAAGTTTCATAACTCAACATCTCTTTTTTGAGACTTTTTAGGTCAATTTCAATCAATTTTATCTGTTCCTGATTTTCATCAAGTCCCTCTTGGAGATCTTTTTTGAGAAGTGGGTCTATAGTAAAAATATTTTCACTTCCGTGCATTTTTTTGATCTCGATAAATTTAGAAGCTGTTGCATGGACGTATGATCCGCATACTTCGATCGTGATTTCTTTACCTCTTATATGTCCGCCAAGCGCTTGAGTGATTTCGATTTGATCTCCATCGACAATCCCGTGTTCAAGTCGTGTGATATGGATATGTTTGCCAAACGCAGAACCTTTATGGACATTGATATCAAGTTTTTCAGCCCTGATAGTCGCTGTTTTATGCGTCTGTCCACCGATTTTGGCGCGAAGAGCATTTACGCTGGCGTTTGAGCCTACATTTCCTTCGATATCTATCTCACTCACTTCAACACTCATCCCCATGCCGATAGCGTCTTTGACGGCATCGGTCTCTTTTACGACGATACTTACATCCGAATGCAATCCGCTTGCGATAGAACCTGTTGTCTTAAAGCTGATTTGTCCGATATCTACTTCAGTTTTGATAAAATATTTATTGTCTTCAAAAGAGATATATCCGTTTTCCGTCGCTACATATTCTATACTGAGATCTGTTTCGATTTTTTTGATTGTCTCATCTACCGTAAAGGTCGGTTCATATTTTGTTTCAGGCTCTTTTGGTTTCATAAACTCACCGCGGCAATTTCTGCCCGGTTTACCCGCTCTGGCTTTGATATACTCTATAAGCACTTCATCCTGCATCACACTTTTTATAAATCCGCGAGCAGCATAATCCACTTTTTGATGTTCGTCTATCTTTTGTTTTTTGTCATAATGTAGTAACAGTGCATCATCCGTAGTAATAGTAGGTTCATAACTCTGCGCTATTAGATAGGTTTCATTTTGTTCATATTTTATCTGTTCTTCTACTTTGACATAGGCATTTATCTTTGAAATAGCATCCTGAAGCATCTCATCAAAAATATTGATTAAGATACCTGAGCGTATCTTTCTTTTGTTGATAAAGTTCAATAAATCTTGTTCAAAACGCGGTGAATAAGTAAGTTCAGAACCCGCAGAAATACTCAGATAGATTTTACATTTCGTTGCGTTTGCGCCTACAGCTGCTTTAAACTTTTCAAAAGGATCGGTATCTATGGAAAATATCTCTATTTCATACGTCTGTTTGATTTGAAAATATGGGTGCAAAAGCTGCGTTTCTTCGTCAAGATTGTAAAGTGCATCATAAGTGATTTCTTCCCATTCTGTCTCTCGTGATCCGTCATTCATACGGATATAGGTCTGCACGTCAAGAAGATTGAAGTCCAAAGTATCAACTTTCACATCATAAGAGCTTGCAATCGAGAGGAGTTCTTTGGCGACATTTTGCGTTCGGATGACGGTAGGCCTGACTTTTTTAAGAGTTAGTATCGTTTCTTTCTTACCGAGTCCGAATAAAGCCATGTTTATCACCTAAAGTTGATTTCATTTATAAAGTGTAAAAAATGAGGTCTATATTTTAACTAAAGATTTGTTAAAATTTCGTAAAAATCGCACTTGTGCATCAAAGAAGCCCATGTTTAAAGCAATATTTACAAATAGTTTCGGCATTTTAGTCTCAAGAGTTTTAGGCTTTTTACGAGACCTTCTCACCGCTTCGGCACTTGGTGCGAACATCTACAGTGATATATTTTTTATTGCGTTTAAACTCCCAAATCTTTTTCGTCGTATCTTCGCCGAAGGTGCTTTTACTCAGGTTTTTATCCCTGCGTTTGCCCGTTCACGCCACAAAGCGCTCTTTAGTGTACATATCTTTTTACTCTTTTTGTCCATCATTATTGCCATCACTTTACTTGTCAATCTTCTCCCGAATCTCGCCGCAAAGGCGATGGCTGTAGGTTTTGATGCCCAGACGATTGCTATAGCAGCTCCTTTTGTCGCTATCAATTTTTGGTATTTACCGCTTATTTTTGCCGTAACTTTTTTGAGTACCCTACTCCAATACAAACACCATTTTGCGACTTCTGCGTTTTCTACCGCCCTGCTCAATATCTCGCTTATCGGCGCACTCTGGTTCTCTGAGGATAAAAGTCAGGCAGAGATTGTCTCTTATCTTAGCTGGGGTGTTGTTATCGGCGGAGTTTTGCAGCTTGGCGTACATATCCTAGCCATCTCCAAACTCGGTCTCTCAAAATTTCTTTTTGGCGGATTTAAATATCTGCGCGTCAAATCAAAAATCATCAAAAAAGATACGCGTAAATTTACAAAACAGTTTTTTCCCGCTGTATGGGGCAACTCTACAGCACAAATAAGTGCCTTTTTGGATACTTTTTTGGCCTCATTTTTAGTCACAGGTTCCATCTCCTATCTGTACTATGCAAACCGTATTTTTCAGCTGCCGCTAGCACTTTTTGCTATCGCTACTTCTATAGCCCTCTTTCCTAAAATTGCACGCTATCTCAAAAACAAAGATGAAGAAAAAGCACTGGCGTATTTGGAAAAAGCGTTTTGGTTTTTGGCGTTTTTACTCGTTGGCAGTACTATCGGAGGCACGATGCTCGCTCATGAGATCACATGGGTCTTATTTGAGCGCGGTGCGTTTAACGCAGAAGATACGAAAAATACCACGGCTGTTTTACAGATGTATATGATAGGTCTTATTCCCTTTGGACTGCAAAAACTTTTTGTCCTTTGGCTCTATGCCCAAGAGATGCAGATGCGCGCGGCAAAAATAGCGACTTTTTCTCTCGCAGCCTATATCATACTAGCACTCTCACTTATCACGCCTATGGGCGTGAGCGGACTGGCACTTGCAAGCACCATGAGCGGATTTATGAGTTTTATCCTGACCATCCGTGTCTTTGGAGTGAGCCAATTTTTACAAATGCTCAAGTCTGTAAAAAGCCTCTATCTTCTTCTATCGGTCGCTATTTTAGTGACTCTTTTGATATTTATCAAAACATACATCGCACCCTATATCAACTCATAATCCAAAGGAAACATCCATGCAAATTTACGATTCGGTACAAAAAAACAAAAGAGAATTTATCCCCCAAGAAGAAGGCAAAGTCTCTTTGTATGTTTGTGGACCTACCGTCTATGATGATGCGCATTTAGGTCACGCTAAAAGTGCTTTGGTTTTTGATTTGCTTACCCGTGTTTTGCGCGCAAACGCTTATGAGGTTACTTATGCCAGAAATATCACCGACATAGACGATAAAATCATCAAAAAAGCACATGAGCAGAACAAAAGTATCAAAGAGATTACAGACTTTTATACCCTTGCGTTTCACAAAGAGATGGATGCTATCGGGGTTTCTCGCCCCGATATTGAGCCAAAAGCGACAGAGTCTCTTGAAGCGATGACACAGATGATACAAAAACTCATAGATACGGGGCACGCCTATGCTACGACTGAAGGAGATGTCTATTTTGACACCAAAAGCGACACGGCGTATCTGAGTCTTTCCAAACGCATCCAAGAAGAAGAGGATAAAAAAGAGCGTATAGAGAGCTCTACTCAGAAGAAAAACGCAGCGGATTTTGCACTCTGGAAAAGCGTCAAAGACGGCTCGATAACTTTTCACTCACCTTTTGGTGAAGGTCGTCCGGGTTGGCATTTGGAGTGTTCTGCGATGATAGAAAAACATCTCGCAAAAGAGGGAGCTGCGTTTGCGGTCGATATCCACGGAGGCGGAGCGGATCTGCTTTTTCCTCACCATGAAAACGAAGCCGCGCAAACACGCTGTTCTACAAACCATACACTTGCAAACTACTGGATGCACAACGGTTTTGTCAACATAGACGGCGAAAAAATGAGCAAATCTCTAGGCAACAGTTTTTTCCTCAAAGATGCACTCAAAATCTATGATGGAGAGGTGCTGCGTTTTTATCTTCTGAGTACGCACTATAGAAGCAACTTCAACTTCAACACCCAAGACCTTGAAAGCTCCAAAAAACGACTCGATAAGATATACAGACTCAAAAAACGTCTCTTTGGAGTTGTACTCATGGAGTCTCCAACAGAGTTTCAAACAAAACTCCTAAGTGCTCTGAGCGATGATTTGAATGTATCTTTGGCACTTGCACTCATTGATGAGATGTTGAGCAAAGCAAACGAGACACTCGATACGGCAGGTAAACACAAAGAGCTCAAACGCGATACGATGGCAAATCTCGCTTATATAGAAAAAGTGCTGGGTTTTGGAGTCAAAAATCCTTTTGAGTATTTTCAGTTTGGGATGGATGAGACGACAAAATCAGAGATAGACGCACTTATCATCAAACGCAACGAAGCCAAAAAAGCCAAAGATTTTGCCGCTTCAGATGCCTTGCGTGACGCAATACTTGCCTTTGGAGTAACGCTCATGGACACGCCTGAAGGAACTTTTTGGGAGAAGATATAGATGACACTGACGCAACTACAAGAGCATGTAACAGAAAAATCCAAAAATGTGACGCAAGAGTTTAAACGCCTATTTCACGGTCGCGGAGGATTGTATGAAGCTTGGAGACATCTCACTATCGACAGCATAGATACGATACTCAGCGCTATGTTTTATGGGGAATCAGAAAATGAAGATGAAGTACTTTTGATGCTTCAAAACTTTGTAAACGCAAGCAGATATACGACACTCATCGTCCAAAGACGTTATCTCAAAGGCGCACCGAGTGAAGTTCTCATAGGAGTATTGGCAGAAAATGTTTTTGTCGTAGAAAACGGTATCAAAATCAAACTCAATCTTCTAAGTAATCAAAACAGCGGCTATTTTCCTGATATGAAAAACGGCAGAGCTTTTATCAGAGAAAACGCAAAAGACAAAAGTGTTCTCAATCTTTTTTCATACACCTGCGCTTTTTCCGTGGCTGCAAAACTAGGAGGCGCTTATACCGTTGTCAATGTTGACATGAGCAAAGGTGCGCTCTCCAGCGGCAAAGCGAACCACGCCCTAAACGCAATAGAACCAAGAGGAGTGAGTTATCTGCCTTACAATATCCTCAAATCCTTCTCAAGTCTCAAACGCAAAGGACCCTATGATCTTATCATCATCGATCCGCCAAGTTTTCAGAGAGGCAGTTTTGAGGCGACAAAAGATTATGAAAAAATTATCAAACGCCTTGAAGAGCTTGCAGGCGAGGATTGTCTTTTACTTTCATGTCTCAATTCTCCTGAGCTAGAGAGCACTTTTATTATCAATATGATGCAAGAGTTCGCACCGAGTTTTGAGTTTGTAAAAAGATTGGAAAATGTGCCTGAGTTTGCGAGTGATAATGAAGAGAGAAGTTTGAAAAATCTTGTTTTTAGAAGAAGTAAAAAGTAAACCTATTTTTTACATTGCTTCTTTATCCATCTTTTTCATCACAAGTGCGCGGTAGGCTTGATCTTTTGGCACAAGCTCTACTTCGTAGAGAAACTGGGGGACATAAAGTTGGTCTTTTTGATTCAGAAAAAATGCGTTAACAAAAAAATGAAAAAAAACTACTCAGTTTTTTTTATAAAATTCTATTTAGTTATTTTTTGTTAACTAGGCCGTTAACATTATGAAGATAAATAGCATATTAAAGTTGATTTTAACTTTAGGACTCAAAGAGTTTAAATGCAACAGTTCAAATATTAAAAATGTAACGCTTATCGTCTATTAATAAAACCTAAAAGTGTTACAAGGATGGAAGTTATTGCGAATGGTCATCTTAAAATGTAATTGGATTGCTTAAGTTAGTGCCATTTATGCAAGGAGCGTTGCTCTTGTTCCCTAGTTTTCTCATACATATCGTCCCTAATGGGAATACATACTACAACACAAACAACCAATCTACACTCTTACTCGCAATAATTCGCCAGAAGTCCACTTTTTAGTGCTTCGTAGGTCGCTTCACCTCTAAGTTTTTTTACGATAGCAAGGGCAAAACATATTGCAGTGGCTGGTCCGCGAGAGGTCATGATGTTTGCATCTTCTACCACCATCGCTTTGTCTCCCATATATCCCTTCTCTTTTATCTGCTCTTCTACTGAAGGATAACAAGTGAATTTTTGTTTGAGAACGCCTGCTACACTCAGGGCAAAAGGAGCGGCGCAGATGGCGGCGATGTTTTTACCTTTTGCATCCATCTCTTGCAATATCCTTTGTACATTTACATCCTCGGCAAGTGCATGTGTGCCGCCCCATCCGCCGGGAAGGACTATCATATCCAGTCTATCCGCATCCACCTCTTTTATATCCATATCCACTTGAAGTGTGATGCCGTTTGCACCTTCGACTAAATAGTTATCATTTAAAGAAGCTACCAAAACCTCTATCTCTGCTCTTCGTAAAACATCAATAATTGAGACTGCTTCTATCTCTTCAAAACCCTTTGCGATAGGCACTAAAACTCGTATTTTTTGCATCTGCGTGCTCCTATGTTTAGTAAATCTTTACCTATATTCTAGTATAATCTCCAAATTTTCACAAAGTGAGTGTAATCCATCATGATAAACTACCAATCCATCAAACCATTACTTTTTAAGCTAGACCCTGAGACTGCACATCATGTCGCAGCCTGCGTTTTGGCACTTCCAAATATCTGCCAGCTTCCTTTTAACGCATTTTTAAAATCGCATTTTATAGCAGATGATATACTCAAACAAGAGCTTTTTGGACGCACTTTTTACAATCCTATCGGTCTTGGCGCGGGCTTTGATAAAAACGCAACAATGATTCGCGGAATACAGACACTCGGCTTTGGTTTCACCGAAGTAGGAACTATCACGCCTAAGCCACAAGACGGCAATCCAAAACCTCGTATGTTTCGCCATATCGAAGAAGAAACCCTCCAAAACGCAATGGGTTTCAACAACGAAGGTCTGCTCAAAGCACAACAAAGACTTAAAAAGCTCTACCCTTTTACAACGCCAATCGGGGTAAATATAGGCAAGAACAAAGTAACACCTGAGAGTGAAGCCATCAACGACTACACGACACTCATCAAGGCGCTACACTCTTTGGGTGACTATATCGTTATCAATATCTCTTCGCCAAACACTCCGGGTCTTCGTGACTTGCAAAATGAAGAGTTCATCACAAGACTTTTTGCAGAGGCAAAAGCGATAACAAACAAACCGATACTGCTAAAAATCGCTCCTGACATGAGCATAGAAGATGCAGTGGCACTCACAAAAATGGCAGTAGAAAAAGGAGCAGACGGTATCATCGCCACTAACACGACGATAGACTACTCACTTGTAGCACATCCAAAAGATATCGGCGGACTTAGCGGTGCGGTGCTTAAGAAAAAAAGTTTTGAGATTTTTGAAGCTATCGCTAAAGAGCTTTATGGCAAAACTACGCTTATATCTGTCGGCGGGATAGATTCGGCGGCAGAGGCTTACAAACGCATCAAAGCAGGAGCTTCACTTGTGCAGATATACAGCGGACTTGTCTTCCACGGTCCTGACATGATACGCGATATCAATCTGGGGCTGATAGAGCTTCTCAAAGCAGATGGCTACACGAACATCACAGAGGCAATCGGAGCCGATAGAAAATAATATGAAGTTTTTACTTTCAATAACACTACTTTTAGGAACATTAATGGCATCATCTCTACCAAAATATGAAACGCAGACACTTGAAAACGGGCTGCAAATCGTTGTAGTCCCACTTCATAACAACACGGATGTTATCAGTACAGATATCTTCTATAAAGTCGGAAGCCGCAATGAAATCATGGGCAAAACAGGTATCGCGCATATGCTTGAACACATGAACTTCAAATCGACAAAAAACCTCAGCGCAGGTGAATTTGACAAAGAGGTCAAAGGTATCGGCGGGATGAACAACGCTTCAACGAGCTTTGACTACACGCACTACTATATCAAGTCAAGCACGCAAAACCTCGGCAAATCTATAGAACTCTATGCAGAGCTCATGCAGAACCTCAATCTCAAAGATGAAGAGTTCCAGCCTGAGCGTGATGTCGTAGCCGAAGAGAGACGCTGGAGAACTGAGAACAATCCTATGGGCTTTTTGTATTTTGCTCTTTTTAACAATGCCTATGTGTATCATCCATATCACTGGACACCGATCGGCTTCATGAACGATATCAAAACATGGACGATAGAAGATATCAGAGACTTTCACGCGACTTACTACCAGCCAAACAACGCGATACTGATGGTCACAGGTGATGTGGATCCAAAAGAGGTCTTTGCAAAAGCGAAAAAAGAGTTCGGTCCTATAACAAACAAAGCAGAAATACCTGCGTTTAAGTTTGTAGAACCTGAACAAAACGGAGCAAAACGCATCCTTGTCAAAAAAGAGAGTGAAGTGGAGATGCTTGCTATCACCTTCCATATTCCAGACTTCAAAGACAAAGATCAGGTAACTTTGAGCATGATTTCTCAGATACTCTATTCTGGAAAAAGCTCAAGACTTTATAAAGAGTTGATAGACAAAAAACGCCTTGTTAATTCTATCTATGCCTACAATATGGAAAATATCGACCCTTCTCTTTTTATCTTTTTGGCGACCTGTAATCCGGGTGTCAAAGCTGAAGATGTTGAAAAAGAACTTCTTGTGCAGATAGATCTCATGAAAAACACACAAGTGACAGAGGCAGAACTTGAAAAAGTCAAAATCAATACAAAATCAGACTTTATCTATTCACTTGAAAGCTCCACTTCTGTCGCAAATCTTTATGGAGGCTACCTCGTTCGCGGTGATATGACACCTCTTTTGAACTACGAAGAAAACATCAAAAAAGTCACGGCTGCAGATGTACAAGAAGCTGCCAAAAAATACTTCAACTTCGACAAATCGACTACGCTTATCCTCAAAAAAGGCGAGTAACAAAACGCTCCGTCAAGCTCTGTGCTTAAACTGGTACATGAGCAGTGAGGCGGCGACGCCTACATTGAAGCTTTTGACTCCCTCTTGCATCTCTATATGGACGACTTCATCGCAAATCTCTAATATCTCTCCAGAGATACCATAGCCTTCATGACCCATTAAAAGCACCCATTTTTGAGGTATTTTTACCTGCATGAGCGGGGTTGAATCTTTTGTTATTTCTGCGGCAAATATTTTGTAGCCCATCTCTTTGAGGTTTTGTATCGTCACAAAAATATCCTCATAGATATGGACTTTGAGACGGCTCACATAACCCATAGAGACTCTCAAAGCGCGTCTGCCGTATGGATGCGGACCATTTGAGGGAACGAGAAAAGAGTTGACGCCCAGTGCCGCCGCACTTCTTGCTAAAGAGCCTATGTTTTCCGTAGAAGAGATAGCATCAAGCATCAGGATATGATCATCTAGTTTATCTAGTTGCGTTTCGCTTGGACGGATGCCGTGCATCATGCAGTTGTGATGCAGGGAGTGCCCGACTATCTTTTCCATCTCTTTTTTTTGTGCCACAAAAAGTATCGGGATGTTTTTACTCTCGATAAGTGCTGCGTTTTGCTCATAATACTCTTGCGTCGCAAGGATACTTTTTATCTGCAAATCCGCCTCAAGTAGCAGATTCACAACCTTTGGACTATCTGCTAAAAAGCTGTTGTCGCCCTCAAAAGCGTTCTCTCGAAATTTATGATAAATCTCAAGCTCAGGAATATGGATATCTTCTATATTTGTAAATTTCATACTGATTCTTTTTTTTATATTTTTATAAAGGTTTTGTGAGCGGTTTACTGAAATAGTATCCTTGAGAGTAGTCTATTCCAAGCTCTTTACACGCCAGAAATATACTCTCATCTTCCACAAACTCCGCTATAGTTTGCATATTCATACTTTTGGCAAAAGTAACGATGGCTTTGATAACTGCGTTTGCATTTTGATTTGTATTGATATGTCTGATGAGTGAACCGTCGATTTTGATGATATCTACCTGTAAATTGATAAGATATTCAAAGTTTGAATACCCCGTACCAAAATCATCAATGGCGATTTTACAGCCGTAACTTTTGACTTTTTTTATAAACTCGGCAACCTCTTTATAATTTTCAATCCCCTCAGACTCTACAATTTCAAAAGTCACGCGTGAGACACCTGAATATCCTTCAAGTTTATCAAATAAGAAGAGATTGAACTCTGTATCAAGAATATCAATAATGGTAAGATTGATTGCAAATTGATAAGGAAGATGTTCAAACGCGGCAAATGATTTTGCAACAACTATCTGCGTGATTTGAATATAATTTTTGGTTCTTTTTGCGATATCTAAGAACTGGGATGGAGGGATAATCTCCCCTTCTTTACTTACCAAACGTACAAGCGCTTCATATTTTTCATACTCTTTTGTAAGATTGCAGACAACAGGTTGATAATAGACAACGATGCGGTCTTCTTTGATAGCGTCTTTGAGTTTTTTTGTCCATACAAGATTGGATTTGTACTCTTTGGAGGTTGTTGATGTATCATCATAAATCTTCAACGCTTTACGCTCTTTTTTTGCGTTTTTGAGCGCAATATTTGCCGTAGCCAATAAAACCGTATGATTTTTTATAAAAGATAACCCTGCGCTAAATTGAAGTGATATATCCTCTTGCAAAACATAAAAATCCTTAGAGTTTACCTCTGCAAGAATATTTTGAATCATTTGTATAAACTTTTCTTCATTTGTATCTCTGCACAATATAGCAAATTCATCGCCCTGAAGATGATAAAAAATATGGTTCATTGTATGAGGTACCGACTCATAGACTGTTTTAGAGACTTCAAGAATAGTCGAATCTCCAAACTCATAACCAAAAAAATCATTGATTTCTCTAAAATTATCAATATTTAAAAGTGCCAAACTTGCATTTGGAGCTTTTTGTATATCTTGCATAAGTTTGTAACGACTCGAAAAACCTGTCAGTGCGTCGGTGATGATACTTTTTTCAAGTTCATCTTTTTTTGCTTGAAACATTTTTCTAAAAAATAGAATAATCAGAACAAGAACGATGAGTGCAACTGCAAAAAACAAAGAGCCATAATAGACCCAAGAAGGAAGAATGTAAGTTTCTTGCAGTTCTAATAGCGCTTTTCTTGAACTATAATAAATAGAATCAGGATCCTTTTTCAAAGCTTTTAAGTGAAAATCAATGCGCTCTTGAAGCTCACTGTTTTTTTGAGAATAGGCAAAAGTAAGAATCGAAGGTTCGATAAGTATGTCTGTTTTTACAAAAGTTTTATTGCGTGTGAGGGAGTTCGTATAAAAACGGTTGGTCAAGATAGCATCAACAGGTTCTTGTTTTGAGAGTGCAAAAGCTTCGTCGAAGCTCTGAACTTCTATAAAATTTGGTTCAATATTGAACTTTTGTGTATAACTTTTCATAGCGCTTGCTTGAATACTGTTTTGCAAAACGATGATGTTTTTTTTATGAAGGTCCAAAATAGAACTTATATCTGATTTTTTGTTACGATACAGAACCGACCAGCTTGAGAGAACTATCTCTTTGGAAAAAAGATAGTTCGCTTCACGCTCAGAAGTATGTGCCATATCAGGCATAACATCTATTTCTCCACGCTCTAACATATCAAGACACTCACTCCATTTGCAAGGAACAAAAAGAAGTATCGCATCCTCTTTTTTGGCAAAATCTTGGAGAATATCTATATATATTCCCTGAGGTATATTTGTAGCATCTATATAAATTTTGGGAGGATTTTCATAAACACCGACGCGTATAAAATCTGCATGAGCGCTCATGAAAGGTAGTAATAGTAAAATAAATATGAGTTTTTTATAATTTTTCATAAAGTGATTTTAGCATTTTTAATCCAATTTTTTCTTTGACATCTTTTTGTTTAGTAGAGAATTTTTCTCTCTAAAACATAAAGATTGTTACTCACATCTATGGCGTTTTTAAAGCGTTCTTTGAGTTCTCTGTCGTATGTCAAGAGATAAATGTCTGCGTTTTTGGCTTTTAGGTCTATGAAGTTTTGCAGTAAAACGCCATCTGCCACATTTTTGCCATGATCGCATTTGGTGAAATGAAACGAGTTAAACGTTTTGCCGAAGTCATACAAATCCGCTTCCCACTCTGCACGAAAAAGATAGAGCGAATCAGGATTGCAGGAGATATAAATATGCTCATCTTCTATCTCAAATGGCTCGATGACTTCATAAAAAACAGGCGCTACGTTTGAAAAGTTTTCTATATCCCAAAAGAGATATTTTGTATCCGTCTTACTTGGCGTTTCTTTGGAACACAGCACAAGATTTTTGGCGATAGAGAGCGTCACATAGGCGTTGTCATTGACGAACTCTATTTGCGCTTTGAGTTTTTGTGCATCTTCACTTGAAAAGTTCAGAAGTTTGGCTATCTCGATATACATCTCAAGCTCCAAAAGTTCGTAAGAACAGCCTCCTTTTTGGTATATCTCAAAACTTTTCATCTTTTTTGACGCGTACATGAGCCCTATATTTATCTCTTCTTTATTCGCAAAAGCTCTCATGAGCACTACAAAAAGTCTATATGCGTTTTTTGTCTTTGGGATCTCGATTTTGCCGTAATATTTGTTATGGATAATTATTTTTTTCATCGCAGGGATTATATCAGACCTGCGGTAAAATCTATTTCATTTAAAACTTTTTAGATATAATTGCGCATTATTAAACTCAAGGGTATCTCGATGAATATAGTAACAGGTTCTACAACTGCGATCATAACACCATTTAAAAACGCAAAGCTTGATGAACAGGCATTTGCAGCACTTATCAAGCGCCAGATCAACAACGGTATAAACGCAGTTTGCCCAGTAGGAACAACGGGAGAGAGTGCTACACTCACTTACGATGAAGACAGAAGATGTATGGAAATCGCGGTAGAAGTTTGTCGCGGCACGCAGACAAAAGTCCTAGCAGGAGCAGGAAGCAACTCCACGGCAGAAGCGATTCAAGCAGCCAGAGTTGCTCAAGAATGCGGCGTTGATGCGATATTTTCAGTTGCACCTTACTACAACAAACCTTCTCAAGAAGGACTCTATCAACACTACAAAGCCATAGCTGAGTCAGTTCCCGACATGCCTTTTATGCTTTATAATGTCCCGGGACGCACTGTTGTAGATATCAGCGCAGACACCGTTATCAGACTCTTTGATGATGTCAAAAACATCTACGGTATCAAAGAAGCTACGGGAAGTTTGGAGCGAACTATAGAACTTCTCTCCCGTCGCCCTGAGCTTAAAGTATTTTCAGGTGATGACGCGATAGACTACCCTATCCTCGCAAACGGCGGTGCAGGGATCACTTCTGTGACTTCAAATCTCGTACCTGATCTTAAAAGTGAACTCGTACGCCTAGCTCTTGCAGGCGATTTTGCGGCTGCAAAAGCTCTTAATGACAAACTTTATCCGCTTAATAAAGTGATGTTTTGCGAATCAAATCCTATCCCTATCAAAGCCGCGATGTATATAGCAGGACTCATCGATACTTTGGAATACAGACTTCCACTCACGCCGCCAAGCTTAGAAAACATGAAAAAAATCGAAGAAGTAATGAAAAATTACGACATAAAAGGACTCTAAATATGACAGGAAAAACATTATTTGTAAGTGGCGGAACGCGTGGAATAGGAAAAGCGCTCGTGTATGCTTTTGCAGCAAAAGGATGTAATGTTGCGTTTACATACGCTTCAAGCGCCGATACTGCCAACGAAATCGTAGCAGACGTAGAAGCAAAACACGGAGTAAAAGCACGCGCATATCTACTCAATATCCTTGAACCGGATACTTACAAAGATGTTTATAAACTTTTTGACGAAGATTTTGAGAGACTTGACTTCTTTATCTCAAACGCTATTATCTCAGGACGCGCAGTTGTAGGCGGTTTTGGTCCGTTTATGCGACTCAAACCAAAAGGCCTCAACAATATCTATACGGCAACAGTCGATGCTTTTGTCGTAGGCGCGCAGGAAGCGGCAAAACGCATGGAGAAAGTCGGCGGCGGTTCTATCATCTCTATGAGTTCTACAGGCAATCTTGTTTACACGCCAAACTACGCAGGTCACGGTACGAACAAAGCAGCAGTTGAAGCAATGGTACGTTACGCAGCAGCAGAACTCGGAGAGAAAAATATCCGTGTAAACGCAGTGAGCGGCGGTCCTATCGATACAGACGCACTCAAAGCATTCCCAAACTACGAAGAGGTAAAAGCAGAAGTCGTCAGACGCTCTCCACTCTCTCGTATGGGTGAAGCAGAAGATCTCACAGGTGCGTGTCTCTTCCTCTGTGGCGCAGAATCTTCATGGCTTACAGGTCAAACAATCGTCATAGACGGCGGAACGACTTTTCAGTAATTTACAAAACTCTCTTTTTATGATGCTATGATTTGTAAAAATCGCGTAAAAGAGTTTGAAACTATGAAATATAAAAATATCTCTATTTCCAATTTTAAAGAACTACGTTTGATTGCGACGTGAAATCGACTCATTTATCATAAAATATTTTTTTGAAGATCTTTGATGATTTCTATTTGCCGACTTGATACATACCGTGACAATATCTCGTCAGTTAATGCGTTTACATCGAGATGTACTACAACAATATAGCGATCAACTAGAGAGATAATTTTGAAAATTTTTCCACTATAGGAAGCTTCTTTTTCGTTTAAAGTAGCTGTGATGCTAACGTTGCATTCTATCTCAAGCGCGTGGATATCCTGCATAACTATTTCAAATGTCCTGATAGATACAGACTGCAGTTTTGCAACTATTCTTTTCGCATTGAAATACAATGAAACCTTTACAGGCTGCGGTAGTTTTACATGCACATGATTTCTATCAAGCGGCGACAAATGAACAGCTTTAAAAAGATGTAATACTACATAACCTTCGAGTTTATCCACTTTATAAACAAGTGCTTTATAATCAGGTTTTTGCGGCATTTTAATATAGATTGAATCATTTTGATATAAGGAAGAAAGAGCTATTTTTCTCATAGAAATACTCATCTTATCTTCAGTAACGGATAAAATAGTAGCATCTGATTTTATACCTATTTCCAAATAATAATTGGTCACTTGAATCGTTTTTTTCTCTTCTCGGTTCATCTTCATTTGAAGAAGAAACTTTTTTTCCTGCTCTAGCCTTATTGCCTCTTGTTTTATGATAGCTGTATCATCAATAATTGTCTCAAGCGAATCCAATTTTACCTGATTGAGTAAAATATCTCCTCGCGCCAACATAAGCTCAACCGTATCATTTTTGCGATGTACAACAATTGCCGCAAGAGGTTTAATTTTGTCTTGATAGTTGTTTTCTTCTAAAAGTAGATTGATTTTATCGATAATATCTTGAGTATTATGGAGACTTTTTTCTTGACATATCATAGCAAAGCGTTCAAAGTCTATTCTTGCAACATTGTCTGGATAGGTATCTTTGAGTATATCCGAGATATTTTGAATCAGTTTTTCTCCACTTTTTTTATCATGCGTATCATGAAAAATTTTAAATCCATCAATATCAATCATTAAAATACTGAGTTCATCTTGTGGCTGCGTATCGATCTGTTTTTCTAACATCTCTTTAAATTTTGTCAAATTTGCAAGATCTGTCAGGGGATCTATGGAGGATAAAGCGTTTATCTTTTTTATCTCATTTTTTTCTGCAAAGATATCTTCAAGATAACAAATAAAATGGTCTGCTTCATCAAGCTGTCGGATATGCATAATCATCATTGAGCGTTTGTTTAACGTATGATTGAAAAACTTTACTTCACACTGTCCATCATTATCTCTGATGACCTTCATCAGCCATTTGTCATACTCTTTTCTCTTGAGAAGCTCTTCAAATACCGAAGTAGCTTCAATAAAATCCAAAGGATGCAGAAAATGTTTTTCTAACTCTTTTTTATCTTGCACTCCTGTAGCGAGATAAAAAGCTTTATTTCCCACAAAAAGTTTATTGGCATGTATTTTAAAAAATATATTTTTTTGTACATCCAAAATAATTTGAAGTTTTTTACTATCGTGTGTCAAATCGATATTTTTTTCGTTTTCTAGCCTATTTTCGAGGCTTTGATCATCAAAATATCTAAGAACTCCTGCCATATTATTATCAAAAACATCTATTATGTTCATAATGATTTCGGCTCTGTCAAATTGATTTGGATAATTTTTATAAAGAGTTTTTAAAATTGTAGAACGAAGCTTCGAACAGATGCCAAAGATTTCATGAGAAGAAATCTTTTTTTGAATCATATATTTTACAAACTGATTCATAATAGGACAAGCACCGGATTTTTTGCTCATACTCACTACTTCAAGATTATACAAAAGGATTGGATGAGCAAATTTTGTAGCAAATTTATCACTATTGATTTTATGTGCCGACAAGTATTCTTTCACAGCACTTTCATGCATCCAAGTGTCCACGATCACATCTCGTTGTTCCATGAGCCATGCAGTGATCTCTTGCAGCGTTTTCATCACAAATCCTCTTTTTATAAATTTCTACAATATTATAAAAAAATAAACTCACAAAACTATCATAGCACGAGTGACTGCCTAGTTTAGCAGCTCCTTTAACATATGTTGTCAATTATGATAATAATTGACCTTTGACCCTGATATTTTTTTCAAGTAAAACTATCTAAAGCTAATTCAGTTATTACATGTGTTTAGATATAATTCGCGAATATTATCTAGGAGATTCCCCCCATATGTTAATTTTAGGTAGAAAATACAAATTCACAGAACTAGAACTCGCTAGACTTGAAAAAAAGTTTAAAAATATCGCACATATCAAATATCGTGATAGATTAGAAGAGGATGTCCTCAAAGAGCTTGATCTCTATATTCACAACAATGACTTTGATATCTTTGTCCTTAATACAAAAGCTAAAGTGGGTGATAATATCATCAAATATCTCACAAAACTCCAATTTGAAAAAAGAAATAGGAAAATTCAAATCATCACGATAGAGCAATTTGTAGAAAAATATCTCAATAAATGCTATATCCCTGAAGATAATAATGATTTGCACTATCTCATAGACATCAAACCTTACAATGCTTTTGAATATGCGATTAAAAGAGTTATTGACTATGTTGCTGTTTTTTTCTTATGGTTGGCTCATTCTTATTTTAAACTTTTTATTCAATCAAAAATGCAAAAAGAATCCCCTGGAAGTTTGTATTTCACTCAGCCAAGAGTGGGACAAAATACTATTAATTTTACTTGCTACAAATTTAGAACGATGCATGAAAACTCAGAGCACAATCCATACACACAAAACAACGATGATAGAGTATTTGCTTATGGTGACAAAATGAGAAGATATCGAATAGATGAAATACCTCAATACAAAAATATTTTAAAAGGTGAAATGCATCTCATAGGTCCAAGAGCAGAATGGGATATATTGGTAAAAGGTTATGAAAATGAACTTCCATACTATCATGAGAGACATCTGGTCAAACCTGGCATCACAGGCTGGGCTCAAGTAAACTATCCGTATGGAAGAGATATATTTGACACAAAACAAAAGCTGATGTATGACCTTTACTACATCAAGCACTGGAGTATATTGCTTGAGCTTAAAGTTGTATGGAAGACTATTTTGGTTGTGATTGGGAAGAAGGGGTTATGATTTCCTCAAAAACTGCCCAATCTTACTAAGATTTTTTACTATCAAGCTTCCAAATCCACCGACACTATTTTTCTTTAAAGCTTTCAAATCTTCTCTACTTTTTCTTACTATATTTTTGATAGACTTATTGCTCTCGCCACCCACTCGCATCTTGTAAAGCACTTTTGGCAAATACTTCACTTGTATACCACTTTTGAGCACTCGAAGCATAAAGTCATAGTCAGCCGCTATTTTAAAAGATAAGTCAAACTCACCATACTTCTCATACACTTCTCTTTTTAAGAACAATGTAGGATGAGCAGGCATCCAACCTTTTGCCAAAAGCCCAGATTCGAACTCTCTACTTTTCCAATATCTAAGTACTTTTGAAGTATCGCTTTTTGGTGTATAGACTAAGTCACCATATACTCCATCGATAGACTTATCACTTGTAAAAGCCAAAGCCACCTCTTCTATGATAGTAGCACTTGCATAAATATCATCACTATGCAAAAAAGCCACGACATCACCAGTAGCTAAACTGATTCCTTTATTTAGCCCATCATATATCCCTTTGTCTTTTTCACTGACAAATTTACTTATCTTATCTCCATAGCTTTGCACTATCCCTACCGTACCATCTGTACTAGCACCATCTACTACTATGTACTCTATGTTTTCATAGGTCTGAGAGAGTACTGAGTCCACAGCATCTCTTATTGTCTCTTTATTATTCCACACAGATGTTATTATTGATATTTTTAGTTTATTCATTTTCAGTTACTTCTTTTAGTTTTTCTTGTAGCTCTTCTTTTGATGGTAAAGTATTTTTTAACTCAGGAGGGAGTGTTTCTTTTACTGTATAAGTTGAGACACCCATAGGCTGCACTACACTTTGTAAAGCATACTCCACTTCTAAGCCATCTTTATCTGTACAAAGTATTATCCCTATTGATGGATTTTCATGTGGCATTTTTACTTTATCATTTAGCAAATTGAGATAAAAGTTCATTTTACCAGCATACTCTGGTTTGAATTTACCTACTTTAAGTTCTATTGCGACCAATGCATTGAGTTTTCTATGAAAAAACAAAAGGTCTATATAGTATTCATTTTCTCCAAGAGTTAGTCTATATTGATTGTCTATAAAACTAAACCCATAACCAAGTTCTAAAAGAAATTTTTTGATGTTTTCTACAAGCTTATTTTCTACATGCCTCTCATGAGCATTTTTTGCAATTTCCAAATACTCTAAGTTGTACTCGCTTTTCACTATATCTTTAACCAGCTCTGACAACTCAGTAGGTAGTGCTACTTCAAAGTTATTTGCTTTTGTTTCTAATTTGTCTCTATCAAATAAGCTTGTTTTTATATGGTGCATCAAAACATTACGATTCCATCCATTTTCAATGGTATTTTTAATGTAGTACTCTTTTACATCATCACTCTTGCATTTCTCAAAAATAAGAATATTTTGTCCCCAAGATATTTCTCGCACATGCTGTGCGAGTTTTTCATTTTCTTTGTACGACAGGTAAAAGTTTCTCATTCTCCAAAGATTTGAACTTGAATACCCACTCTTCTCTCCAAATTCATCTATGAGTTCTCTACTCATCTGCTCTACTACAGACTTACCCCATCCTAAAGCTTCTTGTTTTTCGATGATAGACTTTCCTATCTCAAAGTACAGCTCTATCATAAGCCTATTAGCTAAGAGTATCGCTTTTGATTTGGCACTATATATTTTATTTTTTATATC
>JAQTWZ010000059.1 GCA_028689055.1 Sulfurimonas sp.
AATCGAATGCCATGTGCGCCATACTTCGATACTCCCGATAATACTCTAACATCATCAAAAGCTGTGTCGCTACGGATAAACTGTTTGGTTTGCCCCCACGACTCTTTTTCTCTCTATGGTGCGCCTCGCACACTTTTAGCATCTCTAAAAATGTCTCATTTTTTTCCATACCTCTCTAAAGCAACTTTTGAACCGCTTTGGAGGTTATGTAAGAAGTCTAATATTCTTTTTATTTTAGAAGCTTCTGGGTCTAGCCCCAGATTATCTCCTCAATACAAGCAATAGCTACTTCCAAACAACTGTACTCTTCGTTAAACAGCAAGTGATCAGGATCACACTCATCAAAGTGATGAATGTAGTGGTTAAAACTAAAATCTTCCATTTCGATAATGTCGTTGTCATACATAATAAATCCTTTGTTTGGCTCTCGCCTGAAGTTATTGACACTAATACATATTGTGTTCTCTCAAAAATGAGCCGATAGTTGCAATTTTCATACTATCAGAACAAAAACGCGACAAAAATGTCGTGATACTACACATCGAACCATAATTGCATCTAAGAAGATAAATACGCTACAAAGGCAACTCTATGTATCCACAAAACGCAAAACGCTCCCTAGAATATCTCACACAAAAGAAAGTTCCTGTATTTTTATGGGGACCTCCCGGTATCGGAAAATCCTCTATTGTCGCGCAAATCGCGAAAGAAGCACAGATGGGTTTTATAGATTTGCGTCTCTCTTTGCTCGACCCTACGGATCTGCGTGGTATCCCTTTTTTCAACACGATAAAAGAGACGGCACTCTGGGCACCTCCCTCATTTTTGCCTGATGGCAAAGTGGAGCGCGGCATACTTTTTTTGGATGAGCTCAACACCGCCGCACCTATGGTTCAGGCATCTGCATATCAGCTGATACTCGATAGAAAAATAGGCGAATACACACTTCCTGAGGGCTGGGCGATAGTGGCTGCGGGAAACCGTGAGAGTGATAGAGGTGTCGTCTTTCGTATGGCCGCACCGCTAGCAAACCGTTTTGTGCACCTTGAGATGGAAGTCTCCGTAGATGACTGGAAAGCATGGGCTCTCAAGAGTGAGATACATCCTGCCATCATTGCGTTTATCTCGCATCGTCCTGACACGCTCTTTACTTTTGGTAATGGCAACGACAGCCGCTCTTTTGCCACGCCTAGAACATGGCAGTATGTCAATGAAGTCCTTGCCTGTAAGCCTGATGCAGACCTACTTCTCCCAATGCTCGCAGGAGCGATAGGCGAAGATGTTGCGGCTTCTTTTTTGGGCTTTTTATCAGTGGCAGGAGAGTTGCCAGATCTTGACGCTATCCTTGATGGAACTTGCAAAGATGTCCCAAGTGAGGCACCTGCTTTGCATATACTCTCCGCGGCACTGAGTATGCGTGTCAATGAAGCGACAAGCTCCAAAAAACTCAACGCTCTGATAGAATATACTCTTGCTCTTCCGGGAGAGTTTTCAGTCATGATTATCCAAGACCTCAGAGAGAGAAAAATAGAACTCGACCATCTTCAAAGCTGGACGCTTTGGATGAAAAAATTTAACACGCTGCTACGCTGATGACTCCTGAAAAGATACTGGAAAAAGCAAAAAGCCAACTCACTATCAAACATCCCTACTTTGGGATGCTCGCTTCAAGACTCAAACATGAGCCAAGCGAAAAGGTCTCAAGTTATGCAAGCAACGGCGTGCGTTTTTTGTACAATCCCGACTTTATCCAAAAACGCAGTATGGATGAGCTGCTTTTTGTACTAACAAACTGCGTCATGCATCATGTTCTCGCACACCAACAAAGAAGACTGGGACGTCAAGGTTTTCTCTGGCAGCTTGCAACAGACTACGCTATCAACAATCTCCTCCATGCCAACGGCGTTTTTGTTCCATCTGGTGCGAATTTCAACGAAGAGTACAAAAATATGTACGCAGAAGAGATTTATGAACTGCTCAAAGAAGAACATTTCAGCGGTTTTGACGGTGCGTATGATGAAACGCAGCAAGAAGAACAAGAAGAAGATGCAGCTGCGTTTTCAAATCTTGAAAACATCGACGAAGAACTTGACCCCCAAAACGAATCCGACTGGGAATATGCCGCTGCGGTAGCCAAAGAGGTAGCAAACCGAAAAAGTGCATTGCCGGATGGGATGCAGAGACTTGCCAAAAAAGTCAAAGTCTATAATGTGGACTGGAGATTTGAGCTGTACAATGCCATCAACAGGCATATGCGCAACAACTATGCGTTTATGCCTCCAAACAAAAAACATCTCTACCGCGGTTTTGCTCTGCCCTCTTTGACAAGCGACACACTGAGTCTTTGCGTGGCCATTGACACTTCAGGTTCTATACATGAGCAGCTTTTGGGTGCGTTTATCGAGGAGTTTAAAAGTATCATGCAAAACTTTCCCTCTGTCAAAATAGAGCTCATCCTAGCCGATGCAAGAATCCAAGCACACCATACATTTGCCGGTGGAGAGAAGATGGACTTTGTGATAAAAGGCGGAGGGGGAACTGATTATCGGTGTGTCTTTGACTACATCGAAGCAACTTTGCCGATGAACACTATGCTATTGTATTTTACAGACGGAGATGGATGGTTTCCAAAATATGCGCCGAGTTATGAGGTCATCTGGGCACTTTCACGAACTGCAAAAGTGCCTTTTGGGAGAGGATTGTTACTCTTTAATGACTAAAAGAGTAGCGTTTAATAGCCACCCTCACTCATAGCGATGACATAGTTGTCATCCACGGCAACAACATCAAAAGCATGTTTGCCACAAAATGTCTCATTGAGCTCTTGTGCCCATGCACGGGCAATTCTATGTGCGTTTTCTTTGTCATCAAATGTCTTGATTTGAGGCATATTCTTGCGTTTTGCACAGCTACACATCTTCTCTACTACTACATGATATTCCATTGTTTGTCCTTTTACGTCAATTACTTTGAGTATTGCATTTACTATTCTTAAAATGGATAAAATCCCTATATTTAGGGATTTATAGGAGTATTATCAAAGTTCGCAAGCTTCCACAAAACCACCAACTTCTACAGTAATGACAAAATTGTCATCTACTTCAACTACATCAAAGCCATGTTTGCCGCAAAATGTATTGTTGAGGGTATCTGCCCACTCATAGGCATGTTCCTGCGCTTCTTCTTTTGTCCCGAAGCTTCGTATCTGCTCTGTCTTCTTCTGTTTTGCACACAAACAGAGCTTTTCAAGAACGATATGGTACTGCATCATGAGAGCTTGGAATTCATGGAGATAAGATAGATTTGGTCTTTGAATTTGTTGAGATGTTTGATAATAAGGTCATGATGATCATCGCTGAGGACATAGTGCTGCACCATAAAGTCGTACATCTTGTCTATGTCCGTATATATATCTTTCATCAGTTTGGATTTTATATGTTCTTCTACACTCATGTATCATTCCTTAGGTATGTTTATCCACCTATTGCAAGATATATGCCAGCGTTGATTCTCCTATGCGTTTATTTATTTTGACCGGGATTAAAGATATTGCCTAAATCTATAGGAAATGGGAAAACGATTGTATTCGTTTTATCATTGGAAATATCACTCATCGTCTGAAGATAACGCAATTTTATTCCTAACTCATTCTGACTTAATTTTTCTGCTGCTGCAAGTATATTTTCACTCGCTTCAAGTTCACCTTTTGCATTGATGACTTTAGAACGGCGTTCACGTTCTGCCTCAGCTTGTTTTGCAATGGCTCGAATCATACTTTCATCTAAGTCGATGTGTTTGATCTCTACATTTGCGATCTTGATTCCCCATGCATCCGTTCTTTTGTCAAGTATCTCTTGAATATCGGAGTTGAGACGTTCACGTTCCGCCAACATTTCATCAAGCTCATGTCCGCCAAGTACCGAACGCAGGGTTGTTTGTGCAAGCTGACTTGTCGCATCATGAAAATCTTCTACCTGAATAATTGCTTTTTCAGGATCAATCACACGAAAATATACTACTGCGTTTACATGCACAGAAACATTATCATGTGAGATGACATCTTGCGTCGGAACATCAAGGACGATAGTGCGAAGATCGACTCTGACCATCTGTTGAATAACCGGAATAAGTATGATAAGTCCCGGTCCTTTAATACCTGTAAAACGACCAAGTGAAAAAACTACTCCGCGTTCATATTCTCTTAAAACACGTATAGACATTGCTAAAAAAGCAAAAACAAAGAAAACTACATATATTCCTATAATTGGTACATCAATAAACATGACTTACTCCTTCAGTGGTTTAACTTCTAAAACTAGGTCACTCAGTCCGACAATTTGGACACTCTCTCCTACACTCAGTTTCGATTGACTTATAGCATTCCATGTCTCTGCATGGCAAAAAACATGATAACCCGTATCAGTTATATCTACGACATATCCTTCTAATCCTATCATCTCTTGCATACCGGTGACTACTTTTAGAGAGCGTGATTGTAAAAACAATCGCATCAGCATAACAAAAAATGCAAGACTGACAAGTCCAAAAGCTATTATCAGCGGAATAGACACGCTGTTGCCCAGAGTCTCCGCGTCAAAAAGCAAAATCGAACCAAAGCTAAAAGCAACGACTCCTCCAATCCCCAAAATGCCAAATCCCGCAACAAAAACTTCCGCAATCATAAAACTGATGCCAAGTATAATAAGCAGTAATCCTGCATAATTAAACGGTATCATATTGAGCGCGTACAGTGCGATTACACCCGCGATAGTTCCGATGACTCCGGGTAAGATTCCGCCTGGATTGAGCAATTCAAAAAATATGCCGTAAATGGCTAGCAGCAACAAACTATATGCAATATTTGGGTTTGTGATTATAGAGAGAAACTCAGTTTTCCAATCAGGTTCATAGAGCACTATAATCACGTCTTTCGTATCTAAAATAATATTGCGCTGAGCGACCTTCACAGTTTGTCCATCAAGCTTCATGAGCAACTCTTTTTCATTCTCAGCTATAAAATCTATGACACCTATTTTGAGCGCTTCTTCGGCAGATATACTTGTTGCATTTTCTACGGCACTTTGTGCCCATGATATATTTCTGTCATTGAGTTCGGCCAGACTTTTGATATATGCCATGGCATCATTAAACGTCTTTATTTGCGCTATCGAGAGCTGGGGTGCATCTGATTCTGTAGGGAGAAGACTAATAGGCGTGGCTGCTCCAATATTCGTTCCAGGCGCCATTGCTGCGATGTGAGAAGCGTACATGAGATATGTTCCGGCACTCGCTGCATGTGCGCCTTTTGGAGACACATACATAACAACCGGAATGTGGCTATTTGTAATATCCTGAATCATCTCTCTCATGGATGTACTCAAACCGCCTGGAGTATCGAGTTTGATAAGTATCATTTGAGCATCTTTGCGTACTGCCGTCTCTATTGCATTTTTCAGATATTCACTGCTTGCAGGACCAATTACGCCACTAACATGTAGCTCCACAACCGTAGAGGATGCAAAAAGTGACGAAAAAACAAAAAACAATGTTAAAAGTAAACTTTTCATGTGTAAAATCCTTTACGACACCCCTAATAGCTATCAAATAGATTTTGAAGCCTAGAGACATCATGGGTTATAAAATAAAGCGATTTAGCATCACTTTTTCTTATTTGCTCTTCAAATGTCACAACACTATTTTTATTCTGATACAGTACACCAAGGGGCATTGGCATCACTTCAAAAGCTTTTTGCAAAGCTGCGTTAAAATCATTGCTGTCATGGTTTTCGTCAAGGGCATAAGTATTGTCCTTAAACCACTGGTAAGTGTTCGTCTTGTTAAAAATAACACAGGGTTGGAAGATGTCAACAAGGGCATAACCATGATGCATGAAAGCGGCTTTAAGCACCCCTTTTGCATGTTCGGCATTGCCAATATTTACCCTTGAAACAAATCCTGCTCTGAGTGAAAGTGCTACGGCAAGGGGATTAAACGGCTCATTTATGACACCATTTACCTGCACTTTTGTCTCAAAGCCTTTTTGACTTGTTGGTGATGCCTGTCCTTTTGTCAAACCATAGACCATATTATTATGCACAATATGGACAATGTTGACATTGCGTCTGATAGTGTGAATAAAATGATTTCCACCCTCTCCATACATATCACCATCGCCACCTTCGGCTATAACCATTAACTCTGGATTTGCCATTTTAATGCCTGTCGCAGCAGGCAATGCCCTTCCGTGCAGAACTCCAAACATATTTGTATCTACATAATAAGGCGTCTTTGCGGCTTGTCCGATGCCTGAGACTATGACGGTGTTATTTTTCTCGACCTTCAACTCTTCAAGCACCTCTTTTATGAGTTTTAAGATACCGAAGTTTCCACATCCCGGACACCATGCTACATCGACGTTCTCTCTATCAAACAGATGACTCATGACAACTCCTTTAGAGATTCTTCTATCATGCCCTCAAGCTGATCGGCAAAAAAACTAAAGCCATTACTTTGCAATATTTTGACATTTACATCTACATCGTGAAGTTTTAGCTGGTCTGCAAATGCAGCGTCCGCATTGTTTTCGACGACTATTTTGTATTTGTATTTATCTAAAACACGCAACTGTTCAAAACTTAGTGGATGAATCCATGCAAAATGCACATGTGAGAGACGTTTATCATCTAGTCGCTCCAACGCCTCTGCAATGACACCTCTACTCGAACCCCAGCCGATGATGGCTATCTCTCCATCACCCTTACATATAGGAGCGATGACTTCTTTAAGCAGTGCATCACTTTTTCGTCTGCGTTTTGAGACCATCTGTTCGCGCATCTTATACTCTTCCGTAATCTGCCCACGTTCATCATGTTCATCTCCAACAGCACAGATAAGTCCCTTTCCAAAACCTGGAATTGCTCTTGGACTGATACCGTTCGCTGTATCTGCATAACGCTCATAATCTTCAGCACTTTTGAGAGTGTATCTACGCTGCTCATAAGATGAAAAATCTATATCGCCTATCATCATGATTGTATCGGCAAGATATTGATCACTTAAAACGATAACTGGAATCTGGTACTTATCGGCAAGCTCAAACGCAAGGTATCCATAGTTGATACACTCTTCTAACGATCCGGGTGCGAGCAGTACACGAGGAAATGGTCCATGTCCTGAGTAAAGCGCCAAATTTAAGTCTCCCTGTTCACTTCGGGTAGGAAGTCCTGTGGCAGGTCCCGGACGCTGTGCAAGATAAATAACGGCAGGTGTCTCAGTCATGCCTGAGAGGCTAAGAGCTTCCCCCATAAGTGCAAAACCACCTCCGGAAGTGGACGTCATCGCACGTGCACCGCCATACCATCCGCCAAGTGTCATCATCAAAGAAGCTATCTCATCTTCACTCTGCTCTAAAGATATATCAAACTCTTTAGTCATCGATGCCATAAAGTTTAAGACTCCTGTTGATGGCGACATCGGATATGCAGTTATCATATTGCAACCGCCGGCTAAAAAGCCAAATCCACACGCAGTCGTACCATCCATAAGATGAAGTTTTTGCACCTCTTTGATATCTATATTAGGTAACTTTGGAAGTGTAATATTCTCAATCTTCTGTCCAGTTTCGTAGCCAAGCTCCGCCACTTCTTTATTTATTTCTTCATCTTGAAAATATTTTTCAATACTTCGCAATAAAGTAATCTTCTCTAATTGAAAAACTCCAAAGAGCACACCTGCCATATAGGTATTTACATATCGGGCACTACCGAATTTTTTAGCACTCTCTTTCATTGCTACTGAAATGGTACTAAAATCTTTTTCACTAAAACTCTCATCGACAAAGAGAAGTGTGCTTTTTGTATATCTATCTTTCATATGTTCTACGGCAAGTGCATCCAGAGCTACAGCAATATCAACTTCCCAGCATGGAGCCTGTAGAGCAAAATTTGCGATACGTATCAATGTTGTATTACTTCCACCACGGACTCGGGACATAAACTCTTTTGTACAAAACACATAATATCCGCTCGATTTAAAAGCATCGCTCAGTATTTTCTCCAGAGTACCTACGCCCAAACCTGCCGCACCGCCAATCAAAATAGAGATACTAACTTGATGAGTACTTTCTGAAAAATCTTTTTCAAATCTTTTCATAAAGATATCCTTGTTTGACTACGACTGCGTACGCTCGTATTCTTGCATAACATCAACATAGTCACACACTTCATTGTTATCATTGCATGGCTGCGCGTAGCCGGAGATTGGGTCTTGTTGTGCATCAGCAAGATTATCTGAGACAAATTCCCAGTTGATAAGTCTCCACCACCCTTGAAGATAATCAGCTCTACCGTTACGATAATCTATGTAATATGCATGTTCCCAGACATCACAGGTAAGTAATGGTATTTCATTATGTCGTAATGGATTATCTGCGTTTGGGTACTCTGCGATGGCAAGATTTCCATCTTTATTCAGAACAAGCCAGACCCATCCTGAGCCAAAAAGAGCCATTGCTTTGGCCAAAAAAAGTTTTTTAAACTCCTCATCTGAACCAAACGCAGCAATAATCCTATCAGAAAGTTCTACCGAACAAGTCGTAGAATTCCCGGAGAGTCCATTCCAGTAGAAGTCATGGTTAAATACCTGTGCAGAATTATTGAAGATAGCGCCAGCGGAGTTTTTGATGATGTATTCTAGCTCTTTATCTTCAAACTCACTGCCTTGGATAAGCGTATTGAGTTTATTGACATAAGTCGCATGATGTTTACCATGATGGTAAGCTATTGTTTCAGAGGAAATATAAGGTTCTAATGCTGTATCTTTAAAAGGTAGCGACATGAGTTCAAGTTTCATTTTCTACTCCTTGATATATAAGTTAATATTATCATCGTAACGGAAAAAAAATTATGCTTTACAAAAAAAATTGAACTAATTTCAGGAAGTTATATTTTCATAACTCTAGGGGTGTCGTCCTGAGGGAAGGACGACATTTTGGGAATAAATGAAGGGTTGATAATTAACGAATAAGGTCGAAAAAGTAGTCAGTTGAAGCGATACCTTTTGTATCTTCATCAAGCTTGTCAAGAACTTTGTTCGTGATCCAAGTAAGCAAATTGAGCGCTCCATCGTATCCGCTAATACTATAACGGTGTA
>JAQTWZ010000016.1 GCA_028689055.1 Sulfurimonas sp.
ACCACCAATACTTTTACCAGCTTTTATATCACGAGCAAATTGCTCTACATCTATTTCTATCTTCATGTGTCATTCCTTGAGTAAATATAATTTTACCCGATTGACACGGAATTATGAACGGTCCCTATATTTTTTTTAATTAAAGTCTAAATCAATCAACCTTTCTTTTTTTATCCCATAATTCTCAGAAAGATCCTGAAGAATTTTGTGGTTTCTTCCAAAAACAGTCAAAATAATTTTTGTATCATTGAGTGATAGCGCATCTAGTCCTCGTATAATTTTACCATGAAATTGTTCTCCGTGCTTTCGAACATCAATATCAACAAAACACTCTATATACTCTATTCCAATAACACTTGACACTAAATAAGCACCTGTTCCAGTTCCATAAATAATATACTTCTTACTTTGATCTATATTCATTGAAAAATAATCAAATAAAATATTAAGATATTTTGAGAAGTTTAAACTCTTAGATGGATTAACGTTAAAAAAACTTATTTTCATATCCTGTATTATAAACTTAGATTCTTTAGTGTCAAAAATAATTTCCATTTTGTCTAAGTATTGATTGTATGGAATCGGATCGTGATTTTTATCTTCAATAATATCAAGTATTGCATGAGATGTACTTTCCCATACTTTTCTTATTGAGTTTATACTTTTATAAGCTTCATTCCCCATCTGTTTCCATCCAGAAAGATCAATTGGCTGCGGGTTTAAAAAATCAAATAGTATGCCATTTATGCCATTGTTGATGTATTCATTCATAGTAGGAAAATTTGGTGATATTACACATTTACCCAAAGCCATCGCTTCTAAAAAAGTTTGACCTATTCCCTCAAACGATCTCGGGGCTATAAACACATCACATTCATTCATTATATTCAAAAGTTCATCTTTCGTGTCAAACCAACTAGATAACGTAACATTATATTTTTTTCTATCCTCTTCACTTGGCATTTCAAACCAAGTATCTTTTGCAGCCTCATTTTCAACTCGATGAAGATGAACAGACTCTACTTGTGAAAAATCAATTATATTTTTCAGTAATTTCCAATTAATCTGTGTGCTTCGCTGCCAAAAAAATATTTTTGCTTTTTCGACTTTAGCATTTTTCAAATCTAAAGCAGGAACTTCAGGCGCATACTGTAAATACACATTTTTTTTAAAGCCAAAAAACTTAAACTTATCATATAAATTTTTTGAAAAATTGATAAATTTATAGTTGAAATATTCACTCCACTGAGCGTAAGTCATAGTCAAATCATTATCAAACATTGGAACTAAAATGATATTTTTGCATAATAGTTTTTCCAACTCTTCAACCTTTGGAAGCACTTGAAAAAAGACTAAACTTTCATAATTTTTTTCATTCAAATCAAAAACTATTAAATCAGCCTGATAACTTGATGGTAATGTCCAATAACAATCAACATGATACTTAGTCTTTAAAATATTTATAAAGAACTCTGTTGACAAAGTTTTTTGATGAAAACTATGTCCTATATACGCTACTTTTTTCATTAAACACCTCTTTCTCACAAAGTAATAATTTTACTTTTCTCTATACCTATATTTCTATGTAGATAACTTATAATCTCTTGCTCTCTCCCGAGAACACTTATTAAAATACAGTCATATTCAAAACCACTTAATTGATTGGGATGATAAACTGTTTTAGAGTCTAACGCTATCCCCTTATCTACAATAACAGCTATGCTATTTTTTAGATAAAGCTCACAAAATTTACCAGCATGACCATATCCATACAAAGCAATTTTTTTATATTGACATTGAATTTTTTGAAGTTTTTCAGCCAACCTATTAAACAAATGATTGAATAATACATTTTCTATTGAGGAGTTTTGGTATAACCCTAAATGAAGTTCTAAGAAAGATGTATGGTGAAATATATCTTCCATATTGGGTAAATATCGAGACATTATGTTTAAAATTTCTATGTGTGCGTAAATGACATTTTGTTGCCAAAGCCCTCCCTGTAAGAAATTGACAATCGGGAACGGTACAACTTGATAGCTAGCCTTATCTAATCCACTTCTCATAAAGAAATCAACATCACTTGCGTATTTATAGTGCAAATCAAAAAGAATCTTTTTTGCTATGTCCATCCTTGTAAAAGTAGCCTGATGATTACATCTAAATTCTGTAAAAACATCTTCTGCTTTCATTGGAAAAAGTGTATAAATCCACTCTTTTTCTTGGTCTATTACATTGACAAAACCAGTCAAAATTTTTGTACCTTCCTGCATAGCTGTTATCACATCCGTAAGCACACAACTGCTTGCAAAACTATCTCCAGCATTCATAAAATTGATCCAATCACCTGTCCCAGCATTTATCCCTTTGTTCATTGCATCATACACCCCATCGTCGGGTTCGCTGATCCAATAAGCCAAATATTTTTGATATTTTTTTATAATATCTATTGTACCATCAGTGCTTTTCCCATCAATGATAATATACTCAAGATTAGCATAATCTTGTTCTAGAACACTTTTAATAGTTTCCTCTAAATATTCCACAGCATTATAAGTAACTGTTACTACTGTTACTGTTTTGTGCATCATTATAGTATCACTCATATTTTTGTATTTCATAACTAATCATCTCTTGAATTATCTCATAAAGATTTTTAGTATGCCCCCAAACTATTTGTTCTTTCAACTTAGTTGGGTTCCCACACAGTGACATATGTTCACTTGCTCTAAAAAATTTTAGATCCACCTCTACGTACTCCTCAAAGTCCAAATCTAAACAGACAAAAACCATCTCTATAAACTCTCTAACTGTGTGTAAATGCCCTGTTGCAATAATAAAATCATCTGCTTGATTATGCTGAAGAATATTCCACATTGCCTCGACATAATCAGGTGCATACCCCCAATCTCTTTGAGCATCAAGATTCCCTAGATAGAGTTTTTTCTGCAAACCATATTTAATTCTTACAGCTGAAGAAATAATTTTTTTTGTAACAAACTGATTACCTCTTCTTGGGCTTTCATGATTGTACATTATTCCAGTCGAAGCAAAAAGTCCCTCTTTTTCTCTGTAATTTTTAAGAAGATAGTGACTTGAAACTTTTGAAATTCCATAAATACTTTTTGGATTAAAGGGTGTATTTTCAGTTTGTGGTGTTTCATTGGGTTCACCAAACATTTCACTGCTACCTGCAAAATAAAATTTACACTCCCTCTTTACTTCTTTTATAGTGGAAAGTAGATAGTGAGTTGAATTAAAATTGTTATTTATAGTTTCAAATTCATCATTAAAAGAATAATTCACAAAACTAGAAGCAGATAAATGATAACACTCATCAGGCAAAACTTTTGAAAATATTTTATATATAGTCAAATGATCATTCAAACTTCCCTCATGTAAGTGTAATCTTTCCTTAATATTCTTGATATTTGATAATTTTTCAATATCTTCAAAAGATTCTCTTCTTATTATCCCATGTACTTCATATCCTTTGTTTAGTAGAAACTCTGCCAAATAACTTCCATCTTGACCCGTTATTCCTGTGATAATTGCTTTTTTATTATTTAACATTTATTTTTTCTCCCTTCGAATAATCTTTAGCCCTTAAAATCTTTCATAATCTTGCACTTTTTAAATCTCTAATGTAATTATTTTTTCTTTTTCAATATGCAATTCTTTAGTTAAGTTTTTAATAATCTCTTCTTCTCTTCCCAAAACAGAAATGATGATTTTGTCGTATTTCATATTTTCTAAGTTTCTTGGATGATTATTCTCATCAGCTATATCGACATATCCTACTATTTTTTCTGGAATTAAAGCTTGGATTGTTTTGCCTATTGTGCCGTTGCCATAAACAACAATATTACATTTTAGTTCTTTTAATTGATTATATAAGTTATTAAATTGCTTTGAAAAAAGTATATATTCGTCTATATATACTTTTTTATCATAATTTTCACTTTTTAATTTATAAGATAAAATGATTTTTAATAGCGAACTAGCTAATAACTGTAAAAAATATTTTTGCTTTTCAATTAAACTATCACTAGATATCAGATTCATATCTTCTGAAATTAATTTTTCCATTTTAAGTGCTAATTTTTTATGGCTACCTGCCTTAAAAAATAAGATATTATTATCCACAATTTCCTTATTAATCTGTATGTTAGATACGATACACTTTTTACCAACAGAAATAGCATTATAAACACTACCGCCTCCTGGGCCACCTTCAAATAATGTAGGTTGGATTAAAGCTACAGAACATTTAATTATTTCAATCTGCTCTATTTTTGGAATAATTCCTAAAAAATGAATTCTATTTTTTAACTCAAGTCCTTCTATCAAACTAAATAATTCTGCCATATAAGTTTTAGAACGATAATCATTTAATTCACCAGTACAAACTATATGAATACTTTTATTTTTTATCAGAGAGAGTGCTTTAAAAGCTGTTCCATGGTCCTTATGTAACCAAAATTGATTTGATATTACAAAATAATGTTTGGGAAGTTTGTATTTTTCTATTAAAGTACTATTATTTTCAAGATAATCTAAACTTTCAATTATTGGAGCAAATGGGAGTGACACAATTTGATTTTTTTTTGCACCATAAAATTTAACTAAATCTTTTTTTGTATCAATAGAATTTACTATTATTAGCTTTGCCATTTTTATCATTTTTGAAAAGTTTAAATCTCTCCTACTTATTTCTTCTTGAGAAAAAAAATGTGGTAAATATTTATGTTGACAATCTGGAATATAACCTATCCAATTTAATGAATTTTTAGGTTCAATAATTCTTATGCTTGGTAGTAATAAATCTAATTGATGATTTAAGTGTAGTTCTCTTATTTGTGTGTAAAATACAAATTCTTCTGTTTGAAAGTTGTTTCTAAAATCATCAACAATATGCTTATTGCAATTTATTTCGAAACATAAGTGTAAATAAATATCTTCTTCCTGCGAAATATTTTTTAAACCTATTATAATGTTTTTTAAAAAATCTATTCCACCTTGCCAACCTATAAATCCTGTGGTTAATATACCAATATTTAAATTTTTCATCTTTGTTTAAATAAATCCTTGTATTTAACTAATTCATTAATATTATTTATTTCAATTTTCTCATTCGTATCTTTTTCAAAAACAGCACCATTATATGGAGGAAAATACATTGCTTTTACAAATTGTTTTGCATCATTTATATCAATTTCAGAAAATTTAAATTTGCCATCAAAAGGTATTTCTCTTTTATAGTAGCTTGTAGCACCTATTTGAAGATATCCTTTGTAATCATTTAATAGAAGCTTAAAAACTTTTGAAAAATATTTTATAGATAAACTTATTAGCTTATGATACAAACTAAATGCTGTATCCTCAGGAAGTATTTTTAATTTTTTTTGAAATAATAACCGACCATCATCGATATTTTTATTCATGTAATGAAACGAAATACCCGTATATTTTTCATTATTGATAATTGCCCAGACACTTGATTTTGTTCCTCTGTATTTTGGTAATAAGGAAGGGTGTAAATTGATTGCCTTATAGTTCACAATTTTTAAAATATTATCACTAAGAATATACCTATAATATACCGAGATTATGTAGTCTGGCGAGAATTCTGAAATTTCTTTTTCCATCGAATTAATATTCTGAAAAATAAAGTTAATCTTATTATTTTTTAAATGTTCTATAAAATATTCATTTCCTTTCACATCATGTGTAAATACCATAATGGACTCTAAAGATATGTTAAAATTTATTACCAATTGATAAAAGCATTCTAATCCAGCTCTTCCAAATCCACAGTAAATTACCTTCATGCTATATTCACAAAAAAACTCTTTATAATAGCGCAAATATTACTGACGTCTTGCTTATCTAAGTCTGGATAACTAGGTAGGTTTATTCCTCTTTTCGATAAGTCCTCAGCAATTTTAAATTGCTCATGAATATTGTACATCGGCATTTTGTGTATCGGATTAAAAATAGGTCTAGTTTCAATAGAGTTTTCTTTTAAATAAATTCTTAAATTATCTCTCATTTTTTCATTTTCAGTTAAAATTGTACACATCCAATACGAATGAAAACATTCTGATGATTCTTTATGAAAGACTATTGGTAAAGATTCTAATTCATCTTTATAATGTCTAGCTATCATCCTTTTTTTATCCAGCACAAAACTAGCTCTTTCTAATTGAGCTAAACCAATTGCACACGCGATATTTGTCATTCTGTAGTTATATCCTAATATATCATGCCAATATTCTTTATTTTCTGCTAGACCTTGTCCCTTTAGTTTTAAGATTTTTTTATATAAAGATTCATTATTTGTAGTAATCATACCACCTTCACCAGTGGTTATAGTTTTATTACCAAAAAAACTATAAGTTGCAATATCACCAAAGCTACCAACATGCTTGCCTTTATATCTAGTACCAAAGGCCTCGGCACAATCTTCTATTATTTTTAAATTATATTTTTTTGCTATTTTGACAATATCGTCCATTTTTGTAGAATGTCCATATAAATGCACAACTACAATTGCTTTTGTTCTAGAAGTAATTTTTTCTTCTATTTTTTTTGTATCCATCTGCCAATAGTCATTTTCAGAGTCTACAAAAATAGGTTTCGCTCCAACATAAGTTATTGCATTTACTGATGCTATATATGTTAATGTAGGAACTATTACCTCTTCAGTTTCTTTGATATCTAATGCAAGTAAAGCTAGATGTAGTGCAACTGTTCCATTCGTACAAGTTGTTGCATAATCACATTTTACATATTCTGAAAACTTATTTTCAAAAAGGGATATAAACTTACCTTTTGAAGAAATCCAAGTTGAATCTAAACATTCAGTAACATATTTTTTCTCTTGTTCGCCTATAATGGGCTTATAAACTGGATATTTATACATTTAAAACCTTTTTGAATACCAAAACTTGTGCTGTACCATCTTCATTTTGTTGATTTTCATCGTAGCAATAATCATACAAATCTTTATACCATTTACTTAGCATTTCATTTTTATATTTGTAGGATATTTTTTATATAAATAATCTATATATAATCCCCGATGAGATAGAGTTTTAGACCATCTGAATTTACTTAATGTATCTAATAAACAAGTTTTATAAATTGATTTTTTTGTTGAATAATACTTTTGATACTCTAATATTAAACCATATTTAGCAAATATTTCTTTATATTCATCTGTCGTATAAATACTCACATGATTATGAAGTTCATTTTCTTTTGTAATTAAAATTTCTCTAATTTTTTTTGTTAATGGATTATTGAGTAATTTAAACAAAGGATTTAACTCATAGTATTGAGGTGTTAAACAAGTAGTAACTAAATATGCATTCGGTTTCAGAATTCGCGATATTTCTTTTGCAAGTTTATCAATATTTGGAATATGTTCAAAAACACAATTACTAAAAATTCCTCCTAAACAATTATTTGGAACAGGAATATTATGTGCATTCCCTAAAAACACTTTATTGTAGACATTGTTTGTTGATGCTAAATTTACAGCATGCTCTGATGCATCTATTCCATATTCTAATTTTTCATTAAATAAAATACTTGCAATTAATCCATCCCCACAACCTAAATCTAATATTGGTTCTTGTAAATATTTTAGAAAAGGTGAAACACTATATAATTCATGTGCTCTGAACAATGAGAAAAAATGAATTGGGTAGTACTTTTCTAATAAAATTTTAAGATAATCTTTATTTTTCATTCATAACCTTTAAATTATTTATTTGATTTCCCCAAAATACATTATCCTATTTATTTCAGTTTGTTTTTTCTCTAATAAATTAAAATGTTTTAAAAAGTTATTCAAAAACCATTCATCATTGTACCAATCTGGTATTGGTGGAGTTTTATTTATGTCTCCAGCATATAAACCAAGTGGCATAAATTCTATAATGACATATTTACTCGAATACTCTTTGATAATATTAAGTATAGTATCAATTTCTAATTGAGATGTCAAAAGTAAGTGATGAGTTAAGGCTAAACAAAGAACAAGTTCACCTTTATGCTTTTTGATACTAGGTTTACTAAATGCAATAGCCAAATCATTAAAAGTCACTAAAATATTTTCATTTTCGAGGTTACTATATAAATTATTGAGTGCTTGATGATCCCTATCTATACAGATAACTGATTCTATACTTTTACATTCTTTTAATATCTTTTTTGCAATAACTCCAGCATTTGAAGCTAAATCTACAACTGTTTTAAGTTTATATTTATTAATAATATTTATAATTTCTAAAATTCTTGATGTATCAAACTTTTTTTTATCAATGTGATATTCTGACCACATAGTTTTTTCATAAGGCAGATTTAATGAAGACACTATATCCTTAAGACTAGAAATAGAAATTTGTTGATGTCTACTTATTCTATCTTTTTCTTCAATAATTGAATTATATATTTTATCTGGTACATAATTTTCCATTCCCTTTATAGATTTCTGATATTCAAAATTTGGTTGTAGCGCAAGTAACTGCAATATTTTTACCTGAGATTCTACAAATTCTCTATATGCAATCCAGTTATTTGAGCTAGACTTTTTGACAAAACTGTCAAAATCGATGTGCATACATTTTCCAAAATAGAACATGCAATTTAGAAGATGAGCATCTCTTAATTCATAACCATATTTATTTGCTATCTGATTAACCATAAGTGTTGTTTTGGCAGCATCTTTAATCATATCAAAAGTCCAAGTATAAAAATAATTATCGAAAGATATTAATTCCTGTTCTATTATTAATTCTTCTTTTACTTGAGTATAAGTATTATTAATTTTTGTTTCTGGGAATAATTTATTTTTGATTAATTCTTGAATTAATCCTGATTTCATCAACTCATTTGCCCAATTATGGTATTGTTTTTTTACGACCATTAATATCTTAGAATCTTTATAAATATAGTTATTTGTAAGATGTGCTTGCAATCTTAATCCGCTTATTGATTTTAAATCTTCATTATTCATTTATATATACCTTAAAAGTTTTATTCAGGAATTTTTTTACTTCAAAAGAGTTTAAAAGTGAATCAATTCTCTTAAAATAGTACCACTCATTGATTTTATCGGCTTGATTAATTTCATATTGAGTATTTTCTGAAATTTTTATTATTTTAGAGAAATATAAATTAGCATTGTTATTATTCGATTTTTCTATTTCTTCACAAGTATAATCATATAAAAAATGATTGAAATTATAAGGATCTCTTCCGTCATTAAAATCAAAAATTTTTAAATTTGATTTATACCAATTATTTACAAAATAAATTCTATGAGTTAAATCATTTATACCACCAATATTTATTATCAAAGGTAGATAAGATTTATAATCATTAATATGATGAAATATAAATAATTCTATATTTTTCATCACATCAGCTAACGATGTAGGAATAATTATTTCTATATTCTGAAAAATTTGTTTGATTTTTTTATCATGGTTTCTTATAAAACAAAACCCCTTAAACTCAACATCAGGAAACCTAACCATCAACTCCTTAATATACCCTACAAACTCCTCATCCCCCAAGTTCTCTTTTGTAGCTAAAAACCCAATACTATTTGGTCTATAAGTGTTTTTTAATTCCTCGCTTATTGGCTGATTCAAACTATTCATAAACTTAAATTCATTGTATCTTTCATCATTCTCAAATATTTTACAAACAACAGAGTTTTCAAACTCTGTTTTAGAATTATCAACAAGTTTTAAACTATTTGAAAAATTATTTCTATCTTCTATTGCATCAAATAGGTGAAGCTTAAATAAATTAGCTTTTGTTCCATTCAGAATTTCCCAGATTTTATGATAATAAGATGATTTTTTTGTTTGTTCTGGAATTGAAGAGTGAATATAAACAGAACAGTTTTCAACTATATCAAAAACATTTGTAGGCACGACAAAATCTATTTTTGATATGTGCTCAGCAAACATTTGTGATATAAGGGCTTTTTGCTCTTTAGTAAAATAAAACACCTTATACATTACATCATAATCTTTTTCAAACATAATGCTTATTAGTTTTACAAATTCCTTATCTTCGAGGTTATCATTTGTTACTAAGAACCCTATAACATCTTCTGTGCTACTGCTTTGAAGCTCTTCTTCGTTTATTTCTCCTTCAAGGGTTTGTATAAAGTATAGCTCATTATACTTCTCATCACTGCGTTTGATGACATCTATAGAATCTCGTGGCAACTCTTCCCCACTCTTTGCATCTCTAAACACCACTGCGTTTATTTGCTCTTGATATGCATCGGGAACATCATATAAAATCCCCCGCATCTCTACATCAAAGATTCTACCATGTTTAGCTTCAAGTGTTTGAGTTGTAAAACTATCAATTTTTGTATTGCCAACATAGACTTCAACAAGAGCAACTTTTTCCATGAGTGTTCTTGCTTGTGCATAGTCAATGGTTTTCACTATGGCATCCATCACCCCTGCAAAGGTAAATAGCCATGCTCTATAGTGACTCATAAGATAAAAGAGTTGCTCTTTTTGAGCACTTTCACTCTCGGTATTATAAACCTCATACGGAGCGATTTCTATCTCTTGGACTAGCATTATCGACTGCGCTATATGCCAGACAACTCGCTCGAACATCTCTTCACTATAACGTGCACGCAAGGCTTCTACACGAGTCATTAAATCTTGTAGTTGCACTATCGTGAGATCTTCAAACGCCATTTCGCTCACTTGAGCTACATCCAAAAAAAGGACTTTTACATCTTCTAAAAGAGCAGCTACATAAGATCGTATCTCTTCTACTTTTTGCCATGTCTGTATCTTAACTTCAAGTTTTTTTTGCTTTGAAACAGAGGAAATTTTTATATTCTCTTTTGTTGTTGATCTCTCTACGGACGAAGCTATAGCCTCTTCAAATCTAAGCTCTTTTGTACCAAAAATTCGTGCACCACCCTCCGTAGCATTAATCGTGAGCATCCTATCTTTGATATCACCGATATCTTTTTCAAAAAAGTTACGAAACATTGTCCAAGTATGATTAGTGCGTACTTTTTTCTCACCGCCCCATCCTTCTACCCACACATCTGTCTCTTTGGTTTGTACATCATTTTCACCAAAAACATGACCTTTTGCATGAGAAGCACCATCTTCTGCATATGCCAAATCTTGACCTATCAAAATACAATTTTTAAATCCAGAATAAAAAATAAGCTCATACCCCATATTTGCTGCACTTGAGCCAATACCCAAAAAACCCCACTCTTTTGGTCCTGTAGCTATCATATATCCAAGAGGTCGCAAACTTATTTGAAGTATTCCACCTTTTGGAGATTCGATGACATCTTTATGTTGCAGAGAGCTCAAAGCTATCACGACATCTTGATATCCATCTTCAGGAACTTGCTCAAAAAAACGTGCACTCTCTTTCACTCGCTCCATAGAAACAACCACATCGGGTTTAATACCAGCTTTATACAAAACAGGGAAGCTTGCATCAACTGCGATGATTCTCACATATGGTGCTATTTTTTTGAGCAAAGGTAGCTGTTTTGTGAGAGATGGACCAGTAGAGACGAGCACTGCCGTATCAGTAGTATTTAATTTGTTCAGCAAATCCACCAGCGGAGGTGTCTCAAAAAGTTTTGCTAAATTAATGATATGATGCTTCAGTCCTATGAGTGCATCTTTTGCGTCATTTCCTGCAGCATTAATAGCATGATAAGCACCTTCTATCAATCTTCTATTGACCTCTAGCATATCTTCATGAAAACATTTTTCATAATACGATGTCATGATATGCAAATCATAGACTTTTGCATATTTTTGCTCTTCATAATGGTCAAACAAAGCACGAGCTACTGGAAAAGTCACTTCATTTTTCCCAAAAAGTACTAGACGTCCATTTTCTATCTCTTGCGAAAAATCTATCATATGTAAAACGACATAGAGAAGCTCCGGTTCTGGCTCTATAACAACTATGCATTTATGGTTTTGGTTTGTCAGTAAATGTTTGAGAAAGGTCCCATTTCCAAATCCGTAAAAATAGAGATAAGGATATTTCGCAAAAATTTCAAATTCTTTAATCTGCGTTTGGCATCTCTCAGCCGGAGAGCCCTCGTATAAAGCTATAAAGTGCTTTGTTTGTACAAAATTTAGTGTAGCAACATCATTTTCATCCATATAGATTTCAAAATCTTCCACCTCTTTGATATCTGAAAGATTTTTGGCTAGTGTTGCACTCGCATTTTGAAGTGCTTCAATGTTTTTTTGAAAATAAGACATAAAAACCTTTGCTTAAAAAATTATGCATATATATTACTATGAGTGTATTATATCGACTTAAAAGTGATTGACTGAAGCTAAAAACCTAAAAAAATAAAGAAGTAGAAAGAAGAATGAGGCGTGACGCATGTCACGTCTCAAAGTTTGCCAAAGAGTATAACTTGTGTCCTACTCTTTATACGTTTTTTAAAGAAACGCTTTAGACTACTGTAGTAATCTTAAAACGTTTTGTTGCACTGCGTTTGCTTGACTCATCGCATAACTTCCTGATTGTGCAAGAATGTTAGCTTTTGCGAAGTTTGCAGACTCAGCAGCAAAGTCAACGTCACGGATTTGAGATTCCGCAGCTTTAACATTTACCTGTGTTACAGAGATATTATTTACTGTAACTTGCATTTGATTTTGAACCGAACCGATATTTGAACGGATACTGTCAAGTGTTTCTTGAGCAGATTGTGCTATTTTCATCATAGCTTGTGCGCCAGCATATGTAGAAACACCCGCTTCAAGATCATCAGCATTGCCAAGAACATTAGCATTTGCAAAAGCACCCATCGCTTCAGCATCTGCATTGCTAATCGCACCCATCATATCACGAAGACTTACACTAGCTGTGTTTGTTGTTGCTAATCCTGTACCACCATCACCTGTCATTGCCATTTGAATATCAGCAGCACCTGCAGCAGTTAAAGTAAGGCGTCCTGTAAATGTACCTGCCATACCAGTTGCTCTTGAATCAAGTCCAGTTGTAATTATAGCTCTTCCGTCTGTAGAAGAAAGTTCTAAATAACCACGATCATCAACAGATGCAACAACACCTGTTGTCTCTTTGTATTGGTTAATAACATCTACTAAAACACCACTGTTATCATTAAGTTCAACTGTAAGACCAGAAGCAGCAACAGTAGTACCATTTATAACAATCGCAGCTGTAGTAGCACCTGAAGTGATAGCCGCTGTACTCGTTTGTGTTAAGCTCCAACTAGCGCTTACACCTGTTTCATTAGAAGATTTATTGATAACTTCAGCCAAAACACCGATACCTGTTCCCGCAGTTGAACCGATAGTTACAGTTTCAAGAGCGATTGTACTTCCATCTGCTTTAGTAAAAGTAGCTGTTGCAGCTCCTGTTGCTGTTCCCATGTTGCTTGTCTCAAAACGAGTATGACCGATTTTATCAGACGACGTAGCTCCGATTGACATACCGATAGTCTCATTTGAATATGCACCTACTTGGAAATTTACATTTGTAAATGCACCAGAAAGTAAGCTTTTACCGTTATATCTTGTTTGTGAAGATATATTGTCAAGTTGCTCAGTAAGACGTTTGATATCCGCTTGAAGAGTTTTTCTTGAACTTGAGTTTTGACCATCTTGAGCAGCTTGAGCAGCTTTAGTTTTGATTGTGTCAAGAATTTTGATCTGCTCATCCATTGCTTTATCAGCAATTTTTGCAATCGAAATACCATCATTCGCATTGCTAATAGCTTGTCCAAGAGAAGAAGCTTGAGAACGAAGTGAATCTGCGATACTCATACCAGAAGCATCATCAGATGCCGAGTTGATTCTTAGACCTGAACTCAATTTTTCTAGTGAACTATTGATGTTAAGGTTATTCATTGACGCGTTTGTGTGTGCGCTCATTGCCGCAATGTTTGTGTTAATTCTAAATCCCATAATAAATCCTTTTCGGGTAGAGCCTTTCGCTCTTGTTAATTTTGTATCTTGACATCCTTGCCTTGATATTAAGTAAATCGACAGCTCAAAATATAACTTTAATAAATTTGTATTTATTTTAAAATTTTATTTTTTTAATCTTTTTCGGGTACACTTCCGCCATCAAAAAACAACTATACTATATATATAGGAAACCTATTTGAACTTAATTATCGTCGAATCACCAGCCAAAGCTCGTACTATCAAGAACTTTTTGGGCAAGGGATATGAGGTTATCGCCTCAAAAGGTCACATCAGAGATTTGCCAAAGTCACGCTTTGGCATCACTATAGATGAAACAACAAAACACCTCGTACCTGCATACAGCGTTGCAAAAGAAAACGCAGCCACCGTAAAAGAGATAACGGCTCTTGCAAAAAAGAGTGATATCATCTATATCGCAACCGATGAGGACCGTGAAGGTGAAGCTATAGGCTGGCATATCGCTCATGCTATCAAAAAAGACCCGGCAGAACTTCCGCGTATCGTCTTTCATGAGATAACAAAAACAGCTATCAACCATGCACTCGAATCCGCGCGTAAGATAGATATGAACATGGTAAACGCGCAACAAGCACGCCGTCTTCTTGATCGTGTCGTGGGATACAAACTCTCTCCGCTTCTGAGCTCAAAAATCCAAAAAGGTCTCTCAGGCGGACGCGTACAAAGTTCTACACTCAAACTCGTCGTGGACCGTGAACGCGAGATACGCGCTTTTGTGCCACAAGAGTATTGGACGATTGATACGATGTTTGTCAAAGATATCGAAGCTTCTCTTATCTCCCACAAAGAGGAAAAACTCTCCAAACTCTCTATCGAGAACAAAAAACAAGCTGAGGCTATTCTCACAAGCGTAAACGCAGACAGTTTCATCATCTCTGCTATCGAGACAAAAGAGAGAAAAAGTGCGACACCTCCGCCTTTTATGACTTCAACCCTGCAGCAAACAGCTTCAAGCAAACTTGGATTTACGCCTAAAAAGACGATGATGGTCGCACAAACACTCTACGAGGGTGTAAAAACACCTGATGGGACAAGTGGTGTTATCACTTATATGAGAACGGATTCACTCAATATGGCGGCAGAAGCTGTAGGTGCAGTTCGCGGTATTATAGAAAACAGATTTGGCAAGAAATACCTGCCGAACGAGCCGAAATTTTACGGTAAAAAAGCAAAAGGCGCACAAGAAGCTCATGAGGCAATCCGCCCTACTATGCTTCACTTCACGCCTGAAGTCGCAGCTGCCTTTTTAAAAGCCGATGAGATAAAGCTTTACCGTCTTATTTATGAGCGTTTTATGGCATGTCAGATGGAAGATGCGCGTTTTGAGCAACAAAGTATCACTTTTAGCGGCTCTGAAAATATCTACCGCGCGACGGGAAGAAAACTACTTTTTGACGGTTTTTATGCAGTTACGGGTGCTGAAGACAAAGACAAACTTCTCCCAACACTCCAAGAGGGTGACAAAGCAAATCTTCAAAGCGTCAAACCTGAGCAGCACTTTACAGAGCCGCCTGCGCGTTACTCAGAAGCTAGTCTCATCAAAAAACTCGAAGCTGAAGGTGTCGGACGTCCATCAACCTATGCTCCGACAATTGCAACGCTCAGTTCACGTACCTATGTAAGTATAGAAAAAAAACAGATTATCCCGACTGAGATGGCGTTTACGGTGACTGAGATACTTGAGAAAAACTTTGCAAATATCGTAGATATCTCTTTTACGGCAAATATGGAAGAAAAACTCGATGAAGTAGCCGAAGGTCATGTTGATTGGCAAGAACTTCTGAGCGACTTTTATTTCCCGTTTATAGAACAAGTCGATGAAGGTAAAGAAAAAATAGTCTCTCTTAAGATGGCAAAACCTCTTGGTCGTATGTGTCCTCAGTGTGGTTCAGAACTTCTTCTGCGTTCCGGAAGATTTGGTCAGTTTGTCGCATGTAGCGGCTTTCCAAAATGTAAATACACAGAACAAGTCGATGATGCAGGCAATAAAGTAGAAGAAAAAGTAGAAACTTCAGACGAAAAATGCGACAAATGTGGCAAAGATATGGTCATCAAAAACGGACGAAACGGTCAATTTTTGGCTTGTAGCGGCTATCCTGAGTGTAAAAATACGAAAAGCATGGCTACTGAGAGTAAAACTTCCGAAGTTCCATGTCCAGATTGTGGAGGCAAACTTCTTTGGAAACAGTCTCGCAGAGGTGCGTTTTGGGGATGTGAAAACTATCCAAAATGTAAATTTATCTCCAAATTTGAACCTACGACTCTCAAATGTAGTGAAGAGAAATGTGATGGCGTGTTAGCTCCAAGAACTTATAGAAACAAAGAAGTTTATGAGTGCGTCAAATGTAAAACACGAACGCCTCGTGAGTAGTATAAAAGAATAGATATGAAAATAGGTATTCTCTCAGATACACATAAAAAGTATAAAAAAGCAAAAAACATCGTTGAGCTTCTTCTGGCCGATGGTGCTGAGTTTTTTATCCATGCCGGTGATATCGTCGAAAAAGAAGTCCTTGAGCTACTCGCTGCAACCGGTAAACGTTATGTGGCGGTCTATGGAAATAATGACTCACACCTTGTAAGCTATCACAACGAATACAATCTTGTGCAAGAGCCTTACTATTTTAAACTTGCAGAGACAAACTTCAAACTCATGCATCTTCCTTTTTATATGACGCCCGATACGGAGGTCGTCGTCTTTGGGCATACGCATCAGTTCAAGTCTGAGTTTATCAACGGCACACTTTTTCTCAACCCCGGTGAAGCCTGCGGACGCAACAAACCACTCTCAGAATGTGTGATGCTAGAAGTCACTGCCACTACTTTTGATGTGACTTACTATGCTAGAAAAAAGAAGACAGATTATTTTGAAAAAGTAAACTACTCCTACACAAGGATAAAAAATGGATAAAGAGATATTTTTATGTTCTATCTGCAATATCAACAGCGGAACTTGCAATGAAGACTGTAAATTTTGCTCTCAAAGTGTCCGATACAAAGCAGATATAGCGCGTTATAAACAAAAACCAATAGAGCGTATTCTCGAAGAAGCTGTAGCAGCTAGAGATAATGGAGCGCTTGGTTTTTGTCTTGTTACGGCAGATAAAGGGCTCAATGACAAAACACTCAAGTTTGTCTGTGACGTGGCAAAAGCTGTTCTTGAAGTAGCTCCCCAGCTGCGTTTGATAGCCTGTAACGGTACTGCAACACTTGAACAACTTTTGACACTCAAAGAAGCAGGTATCAAAGCGTACAACCACAATCTTGAAACATCAGAAGCTTTTTATAAAGAGATATGTACAACACATCCGTGGAGCGAACGCTATGAAACCTGCCAAAACGTCAATGCTTCAGGTTTGGTTCTCATCACAGGAGGCATCTTCGGTCTTGGTGAAACGCAAGAAGATAGAGTTTCGATGTTAGAGTCTCTAAAATCTCTCAACCCGACTTCAGTGCCTATAAACTTCTACCATCACAACGAAGCCCTTGAGCTGCAGCCAAATCCACTGACTATAGATGAAGCGCTTGAACTCATCAAACTCACACGCACAACGCTGCCTGATGCGCAAAGAATTATGGTTGCAGGCGGGAGAGAACTCATGTTTGGTCAAAGACAAGAGGAGATTTTTGCGTATGGGGCGAACTCTATCGTCATAGGCAACTATCTCACAACTGCAGGGCGCGTTATGAGCAAAGATCTTGAGATGCTTGCTGCACTGCAACTTGATGTCGCCAAAAAAGTAAAATAACGTATCATGAGCTCAAATGTAACACTGATATTTACAATCTCTTTGATTATTGTATTTTCGCCTTTTGTTGCAAAAGCACTGAAACTTCCGACAACTCCCATAGAAATCATTCTCGGCTCTTTTTTTGCCTATATAGGTTTTATCCATCCGGAGCACCTTTTTGATGTTGTTTCGGAGTTTGGATTTTTATACCTTATGTTTATCGCAGGAACAGAAATCAACCTCAAAAAAGTTCTCAAAATGTCTCCTAGCGTCATGAAGCGCGTTATCTTTTATCTGATACTTCTTTATACTTTTGCTATAGGTTTTTCTTTGTATCTTGAGCTTGGAAATATCTTTATGGTACTTTTGCCGCTTATCTCGGTAGGTCTTATCGCCACACTCTCCAAAGAGTACGGCAAAACCCCGTGGCTAGCACTCTCCATGACCGCAGGAGGTATAGGAGAGGTTGTGAGTATCGGATTTTTGACTATCACTTCAGCAACCCTGCATTCAGGTATCGGACTTGGGCTTGCACAGACACTTTTTGCTCTTGTCCTTTTTTTAGTTTTTATGTTTTTGCTTTTTCGTGCAATGCAACTTCTTTTTTGGTGGTTTCCAGAGGTCTCAACAGCGCTCATGCCACATAACGACAACAAAGAACAGGATATGCGTCTCTCGATGGGGATTTTCTTTTTACTTGTAGGCGCGATGCTCTATCTTGAGCTTGAGCTTGCCTTTGGAGCATTTTTGGCTGGTATCTTTATCCCTACTTTTTTTGAGCACAAACAGGATCTTCCTGATAAACTTTCGTCGTATGGTTTTGGATTTTTGATACCTATATTTTTCATCCATATCGGTGCCTCCTTTAACCTTGAAGCACTTATGATGGATGGACTTATAGGAATGGCTTTGATGATAACGGGAATTATGACTTTGATACGTGTTGTTGCATCTCTAGTCTTTATTAAAGAGCTTGGGGTTATTGACTCTCTGCTCATGGGGCTTTCACACTCTATGCCGCTTACTCTTCTTATCGCTATGGCAACCCTTGCGTTTAATGCACATTCTATCGATACCATGCACTATTATGCTCTTATTTTAGCGGCACTTTTTCAAGTTATCGGCGTTATGATTGTCATCAAACTGCTCAATAATTACAAACTCAAAAAAGCAGAACCTGCAAAAGTGAGGTCTTAATAGATGCGTCGTTCAGTTTTACTTCAATTGGCTCGAGACTCCATCGCTGAAGTGCTTGAAGCACAGCGTACCATTGATAGAAATGCTCTTTTAGAGACCCATCCGCTTCTCGCCCAGCAGATACCCTCAAGTGTCAATATCTATCTTGAACGCAAACTCAGAGGTTCTGCTTCTTCGGGTACAAGCACAAGTTCTCTTTTGGAAGATATCATCAAAAATGCAAAAAGAGCTGCGTTTGAGGATACAAACTTCAGACCGCTCTCCACTTCAGAATATCTCGACTGCGAAGTCGAAATCATCCTTGATACGCCAGATGGCGTGATAAGTCAAAGAGACCCTGCTATACTTTCGACTGTATAAAACAGGCTATAGCGTAACCGTGGTTGAGTCCAAGTGCGATACTGCCGCCGCTCTCTTGTGTGATATCTCCTGCGACGAAAAGTCCTGAGATATTTGTCTCATAATTTTCATCATGAACAGGTTTGCCATCTTCCTCTTTGATACCCGAACTTGCCAAAAAAGCGCTTGGAGTCGTGCCGCCTATAGCATAGATAACTCTATCAAAACTCATAGGTTCTTTTTCATTGAAAAGTACTTTTACGCGTCCTGCATCATCCTCAACTCCGTGGATATCCACACCCAAAATAGCTTGAAGTTCTTTGTGCATAATCGCATTTGAGATATTTCTTTGGTTTGTAGGATTTGCGCGTCTAAAAGTCTCTCTTCTATAACATATAGAAACTTCATTTAAAGCGGCAAGATCGACGGCATACTCGATTGCGCTATCTCCGCCGCCGACGACAAGAACACTCTCACCGCCCTCACAGCCTTCTAGTGTGTAGCCAACTTTTTTCTTGAGTGAAGGAGGAATTTTGTACTCAGGTTTGTTTGGTTTACCCATACGCCCGATAGTCACTACAACATATCTTGCGTTTATGACTCTCTCACCTACACTCACTTCAAAATACTCCTGCTCATGTACATCAGTTTTTTTTACGATGCTTTGTACTTCTGAATGCGTTTGAAGTTCTACGGAGTGATTATCAATGATCTCATCAAAAAAATCCAGCGTGCTCTCTTTTGTGCCATCTACAAAATAAATCCTGCCGTCAAGCTCAACCTTTTGACCTTTCCAGTCTTTATCTACGCGTTTGTTTTCTTTGTAATACTTTCTGATAGTTGAGTTGTGATTGACATCTTTTTCCAGCAAAACGATATCGCGAATGCCGAGCATATAGCTCTCTACTGCAGTAGCGATGCCCGCAGGACCTGCCCCTATAATGGCTAAGTTATACATATGATTCATGATGGCTCCTTGTTAAGAGGAAGATTTTAACATAGTTTCCTCTTTAGCCAACTTTATCTGGGAATGTGAGCATAAATTTTTGGAGTTTTGGGGCGATTACGACCTGACAATAGCCTTGCGCTGCGTTTTGTGCGTAGTAGTTCTGATGGTATCCTTCGGCTGGATAGACATCTCCAAGCGGGCTTACTTCCGTTACTATTTTATCTGAGAAATCTTTTTGTGCCAAAGTGAGTGCTTTGTCAATCTCTGCTTTTTCTTCTGTGTTTGCATAATAGATGACTGAGCGGTACTGCGTGCCTCTGTCTGCGCCTTGTTGATTGAGTGTTGTAGGATTGTGGACTACAAAAAATATCTTCAATAATTCTGCCAAAGAGATGGTATCGGCATCATAAGTTATATCTACGATCTCAGCGTGTCCCGTCGCACCCGTACAGACATTTTCATAACTCGGATTTGCACGTTTGCCGCCAGTGTAGCCACTGATAGCACTAAGCACCCCTACTACATTGGAGTAAACCGCTTCCACACACCAAAAACAGCCGCCACCCAAAACCAATCGCTCTTTTTTCATTTTCACTTCCTCTATTTGAATTGTAAAATTATTACACAACACTCTTGGAGTTCTTTACATAAATCTCTTTATAATCATTTGTTAAGTATTTTTTATACTATAGCCCCCCACTCCATTGACTTAAAAGAATAGAACAATTTCTCAATACATCACAAAAATCCAATGTAATTATCTCGTAACATGCTTCTCGTACTATAGCAAATTTTAAAATTGGATAGTAACCATGTCAGATCAAAAATTATTGCAGGCTACTTTGGATGAGATCAACGAACTCAAAGTTGAGATATTCTCTGCGGATACCGAAGTGGACGTTAACTCTGCATATCATAGAAGTTTGCTCAATCTCAAACATTACCTTATTCTTCGCAGTAAAGACAGAACAAAACTTCAAGAAAAACTCTTTTCCCTTTCTCTCTCTTCTTTAGGGAGATCCTATGCTCATGTTGCATGGAGTATAAATACCTTACATGAGCGAATAGATACCGGTCTCTCATGCAAGGCTTCACATAATTTTGCTTCTGATCTTTCCATACATAGCGCTACAAAACTTAGTTCATCCAATGCCGCACAACTTTTTGGCGGTAAAGCAAGTTCTAATTCCTTAAAGCAAAAAACAGCAATTATGGTCACTTTACCATCATATGCAGCAGAAGACAATGGAATATTAATCCATGATCTTGTAAATGCCGGAGTGAATGCTTTTCGAATCAATACGGCTCATGATGATGCCAATATCTGGAAAGCTATGGCTGATATCATCGCACAAATCAATGAATCACGTGATGTAACCTCCAAAATAAAAATATTTGTTGACTTAGCCGGTCCAAAAATCAGAACTGCAAAGATAAGAGAAATCAAAACTCCGATAGAAATAGGAAGTAATAAAATACAAAAAAACATCCTTATCTTTCACGCAAAAAGTATGGCTACCATTCCTGAATCTTTGAATGAGATAACACGACAAAAAAAACCAGCACGTATTGTTGTCAATAAAAAATTATTTAAAAAACTCGAAAATGGTTCTGCTCTTAAAATAATCGATGAAAATTCCAAAAAAGCTTTTATCACAGTCACTGATATCAACGATGTATTTGCTACAGCGACTATTGATAAAAAAGTCTATTTGGGTGATGCCGCTAAAATATATAGAAAACGAACTCAAGGAAAAATACTTAATATACAAAAACAGCCTGAGCCGATACGACTTCAAAAAGGTGACCTCTTACTCATCGGTCAAGGTGATAAAGAAGGTCAAGCTGCCCGCTATGATGATGCTATGAATCTTATTGAGCATACATATATAGGCTGTAGTTTTACCGGTATTGAAAAATATGTCAATATTGGAGATAAACTTTTTATAGACGATGGTAAGATAGGTCTTGTAGTTGTAAAAAAAGAAGACGCACTTATCACCTGTCAGGTCGTATTAGCAAAAGAAAATGGAACACTTCTCAAAGAAGAAAAAGGTATTAACTTTCCGGATTCTCATATCATGACGGCCGCGCTAACACAAAATGATAGAGAAGACGTCATAGCCATTTTGGATTTTGTGGATCACATCAGTCTCTCTTTTTGTCAATCTGCACAAGATGTCAGTGATCTCAAAACTCTGCTACGAAAACATGGCCGTGAAGATATAGGTATCGTTGCAAAGATAGAGACAAAACAAGCCGTTTCCAATATGCCAGAAATTTTGGAAGAGCTTTTAGAATGGGAAAAAAGAGCTATCATGATAGCACGAGGGGATCTTGCGATTGAAGTCGGTTTTGAAAAGCTTGCATATATCCAAGAGTCTCTACTAGATATTTGTGATGCTGCTCATGTACCCGTTATCTGGGCCACACAGGTTTTAGAAAACCAGATGAAAAACAATCTGCCAAGTAGAGCAGAGATAACAGATGCAGCAATGTCAGGAAGAGCCGAGTGTGTTATGCTAAACAAAGGTGCTTTTGCTATAGATACTATAGGCGTCCTCAAATATATTTTGGACGATATGCACTCTATCTCAAAAAAGAATAGACAACTTTTGAGCAAAGAGACACTCTGGTAGCTTTCTCAATAGGCTTATAAAACTAAATATATAAGGCTATATAATCTTATTTGTCACATACTCATTTTGATAAAAATTCTTGCTACAATTACTAAAAAATAGTGAGGAACTAAAATGTATTGTAAAAACAGTAGCGAGTATGAGAAAAATCCTATCCCTAAAACGCAACTCACCAACATAGCCGTACTTTCTCCAAAAAATGAAAAAGATTTTTTAGTGCGTAAGATAACAATGCAAGCAGATGGAAGTATGCCAAACCACACAAACGAGATACAACATCAGCAATATGTCCTCAGCGGTGAAGCAAAAGTGGTTGTCGGTGATGAAGTATATCATGCCAAAACAGGCGATTTTATCTACATTCCAGCCGGTGTAAATCACTATTATGAGACATGTTATGGTGTCGGATATGAGTTTTTATGTATGATTACGACGCAGGAAGATTGCATCAAAATGCTTTCCTAATACAAAAAAGCCCTGTTGCTAGAGAGTTTAGTGGCAAATTACTACAAATTTTCACATTCTCTCCTTCCTTTTGAATTATTCAGCTATACTACCGCCAATGAAAGATGATTTTAGTTACATCTATTAGTCTGCTTTATATTGATAACTCCTTGTTAACAGTAAAATTCACCTAAGAACAAACTTTATATTAGATTTTCAACCACTTACAATGTAGGTGTATTAAACCACAAGGAATTAACAATGGCAGAATTAGTAAATGGAACAGTAAAATGGTTCAACAGTGAAAAAGGTTTCGGATTTATCGAACAAGAAAATGGTGGTAAAGATGTATTCGTACACTTTCGCCAAATCAACAGCACTGGTTATGGTCGTGTTTCACTAGACGAAGGTCAAAAAGTAACTTTTGAAATCGGTCAAGGCGAAAAAGGTCCACAAGCAGAAAACGTTACAGGTCTGTAATTTTTCTTTAACAAGCGAGTTTTTCGCTTGTTAAGCTTCTTTTAAAAAAATCTTCAAATGCACTTCTATTTAAGCAAAAAATCAAGCCAAATATTTTAAAAAACAGATTTTACAAAAGATAGAAAACTAAATTTTGTCACTATCCTTAAAAGAACTAGTTAATGGGGTTGAAGATGACCTATCCCTTCTCTTTCAAAAATCTCCCTTAAAATTCTCAATGTCCACATCAGCTTTTCTTGTAGTGTAGGAAAAAGAGTTGTTTTAAAGTTAAGAATTTTAAGGGACATTTTTGATAGTGTTGGTATAATATTTTTTATAGAGTTTCTTGTGTTTTGGTTGTTTCTTATAGTAAAAAATTTTACCTGAAACATTAAGCATCGAGCCCCCTTGCAAATAAAATCTAGCTTGAATGAGCTTTTTTTTCAAACTTCCAAATGACTTAAATTATGTGGTGAATTTGGAGATTTTCAAGAGGCTCTATAATGAAAAACAAATATTCCTAGGAGAACGGATTGAAATCATATTTATTACTCTTTTTTACTCTTACACTTCTTGCTCATGCAGAAGAGACTTTTAGCTATATCGTCCCTGTTTCTGTAGAAAAAGCACCTGCACAAACCATATCTGAGTCTATAAAGCCGCAAGAGACGAAAACGCAGCCGAGTGAGGTCGTCCTTGTAAATACCCTGACAACAAAAGACAGCGATGCCGATGGGATAACTGATGATAAAGATTTATGCCAAAAAACTCCGAAATTTTTTCGTGTTGATAGTGCAGGTTGTCCTGAGCAAGCTCTTTTGCCGGTTCATTTTGATGCCGGTGCTTCAGCACTTTTGGATACACATATCAAAAATGTCAAAGAGTTTGCAGAGTTTGTCAAAAAAAATAAAGAGTATCAAATCATCATCTACAACTACACGAACGATCAGGGTGAACCAACAGCCAATAGAACACTCTCTCAAAAAAGAGCAAACGCAATCAAGGAAGCACTTATTCGTAATGGGGTAAGCTCAACAAAACTCACAGCCATAGGCAGAGGTGATGAAAATCCACAAGCAGACAATACAACTCCCGAAGGACAAAAGCAAAACAATCGTACAGAAGTAGAAATAATTCTCTAAAATATATGCCTTGGCAAAAGTGTTTTATACATCTCTTGCATGAGCGGGGTTTCTACTCCTCTTTTTTGACCTTCTTGTACGATATAGCCGCTCAAACTCTCTAGCTCATCTCTTTTGCTATTTTGAAAATCCAGATGCATAGATGTCGAAGCGTCTTGGGGCAATGCACTTGCAGTCTCCATCGCTTTTGCGACCTCATCAGCGATATCTATCCCCTTCGCAGCTGCCACGCCTGCTATCTCTTGAAGAAGTTTTTCACACATCTCTGGATGCGTTTCATAAACACGGCGGATGCTCATGTCGTAGTACGTCGTAAGTGTCGCAAACGCAGAGATAAAAATATACTTTTTCCAAATCTCTTTTTTGATATCAAGCGGTGTTTTATTGCGCAGTCCTGCCGCGTCAAAAAGTTCTTTGACACACAGAGTTGCTTCTGTCTCTCCACCGAAAACAGCCGCAAAAACCTTCCCCTTTTTGCGTATAACTCCCGCTTTTTCTTGATGAGAAAGGATATAAACGCAGCCATCCAAAACAATAGATTTACTTATTTTTCGTAAAACATCTCCATTGGAGACTCCGTTTGCAAAACTCAGCAAAACAGTTTTTTCATTAATACAAGAGGCTATCTTTGCATACGAAGCTTCAAGGTCATAACTCTTGACACAAAACAAAACACACTCAAAAATACCATCCGCTTTTTCAAGTGTTCTCGCATCAAACTTCACACTCCAAGAGAGTTCATCTTCAACGATTTTCAAGCCCTGCTTTTGGATTGTTTCCAGATGTGCACCTCGCGCAAAACCAACTAGCTCATGCTGCGTTTTGCTCAAATTTGCACAGATATATCCGCCGACTCCGCCAAGTCCCACGACTGCTACTCTCATCTTTTTTCCTCTTGTATAAACTTTTTCAACGCCTCTATGCCAAGCGGTTTGGAGTAGTAATACCCTTGAATCTCATCACAATCCTGCCCTTCCAAAAATGCAAGCTGCTCCTGCGTTTGGACACCCTCGGCAGTCACTAAAAGCCCTAGCGTTTTTGCCAAAGCAAGGATGACTTTGACGATAGCGACATCTTCTTGTTTTTCCGGTATATGATCCACAAAAGATTTGTCAATTTTGAGTCTGCTGATGGGTAACTTTTGCAGATAACTAAGCGAAGAGTATCCCGTACCAAAATCATCAATAGCCAAACCGATCTCCATCGCTTGAATCTCACGAAGTGTCTGCAAGGCTCTGCTTTGGTTTGTCGCGATATAACTTTCCGTAATCTCAAGCTCCAACTGTTGTGCTTTGATGCCCGTTTTTTCTATCACTTTACGAAGTGTTTGCACCATATCACTATCTTTTAACTGGATACTTGAGACATTCACGCTTATTTGTTCAAGTATAAAACCCTCTTTTTGGAGCTGCACAAAATTGCTGCAAGCCTCTTCAAGTATCCATGCTCCGAGATCGATGATGATTTTTGTCTCTTCGGCTAAAGGAATAAACTTCAAAGGAGAAAGCAGACCAAATTTTTCACTCCTCCAGCGCACAAGTGCTTCAACTGAAACTGTTTTCTTACTGAGGCATGAGACTTTTGGCTGAAACTCTAGAAAAAACTCATCAAAAGTTTTGACGCTCTGCTTGAGTGCAGCTATCCACTCCATGCGCTCATGTAGCTCTTGTGAAAGATTTTGAGAAAAGAAACTAAAGCTGTTTTTGCCTTTACTTTTGGATTTGTACATCGCCAAATCCACATTCTTTATCAAAGAAAGCGCATCTTCTCCGTTCTCAGGATAGATTGCTATACCGATACTTGCCGTCACTTTAAGCTCAGTATCATCCACATGAAATGAGTCTCTAAAACCTTCTAAAATTTTTTCAATAACACTCTGTATATCTTTTATATTTGAAATCTGTTCTATAAGTATATAAAACTCATCTCCTCCGATACGAGCAAATGTATCTACTGAACGCAAATTCTCAAGCACTCTTTGCGTAACACTCTGAAGAAGTTTGTCTCCCACATCATGCCCCATCGAATCGTTTATCTCTTTAAACTCATCAAGATCAAGCATCAAAACAGCCGCCTTAGAACTGTTTCTCCGTGCTATTTTTATAGCATGTTCGAGCCTTTGCGTAAAAAAACGCCGATTTGGCAATCCCGTGAGAGTGTCATGATTGGAGAGATAAAAAAGATTTTCTTCAGAAGCTTTGAGCTCAGATTCTCGTTTGCTCACAGTCGTTGCAAGAGTGTTTACACTTTTTGATATCACTTCGAGTTCATCGCCGCTATAGAGCACTTTAGATGGCGTATAATCCCTTTGTGCTATCTTTTCTATCTGTTTCATAAGCAGTTCAAGAGGTTTTTGCAGAGCTTTTTTAACAATCGTCCGAAGAGCCAAAAGCATAGCTACCATAAGAAACAACAAAATAATAAAGAACTTTTTTCTGTTCTCTTCAAACTTTGTCTGCAAAAGAGATTGCTCTAACATCGCTACAAAATAGATCTCTCCCTGACGCGTTTGCATAGACATTACGGCTCTATAATGTGTATCTGTCTTTTTCACAAAAAGCTGTTTCACTCCCTCTGGGTACATGAGCGGTGTTGCGTCTGAAGTATTGTTCACATCATTATTGATAGTGATTTGCATATTGAGATTTTCTGAAAGTGTCGCAAAATACGCAGCGTCGAGCCTGCTTGCCATCTCTATATGTCCGGCAACTTTTGTTTTATTTTCTTCGTAAATATTGTTATGGCCTTTTATAATCAGGCTGTTTTTGAGAAAATGGTGCGAAACCGTATCCTCTTGAAGCATTTCATTGTTTTTGTAAAACGCAGCATGCCTAAAAGCAATGGTATTTTCCTCAATATACGCTCTTTGGACAAACTCTGTATCATTTTCATCTTTACTATAAAGAACTCTCTGTGCGTTTTCATAAGAGATAAAATGCATCGTGTAGTGTGTATCTTCTTTGGTGACATATGCGATAAGCTCTTCATTTGCGCCATAAAGAGCGATATCATCGTTAAAAGAGTGTTTTACTTTGTCAAGCAAATTTTTTGCGATACTTTTTTTCTCTTCATCGAGCAGGAGATGATTGTAGTTATTTTTCTCTTCATACTTATTTATAAGATCCAAAGAAGCCTTAAGCAGCTCATCTGTCTGCGCAAATGAGATGCCCGTGATAAGTTCTTTTTCTTTTGTTTTTATATTCAGAGCGATACGTTCAAAACCGTGTAGAACTCTTTTTTTGGTCTCTTGCAAATAGTTTTCTTTTAAAAAAGAGTCAAAATAAAAACCAATAAGAGCAAAAATAAAAAACATCAAAGATACGATGATAAGAGAGAGTTTGGCGCTTAAGCTTAATTTTTTAGAAAAAAGATGTCGTATCAAAAAATCGGCTCTACTTTTGTAACATTCTCTTTTGTCACAAGTTGCACAGGTATAACGATATGTTTTGGAACTTCTTTTTTAGAGAGTATTTCCAATGCCACAAGCGCGCTTTCTCTGCCGCCTAGAGGAAACCGTACAGACGCTGACTGCTCAGAAGCTTTGATAGCCTCATGAGCTTCACTCGTATAATCGCAGCCGACACTTACGATTGATTTATTATCTTTGTTATTATGTTTGTATGCCAACCGAAAACCGCTGAGCATACTGTCGCTTTGTGAAAATATCGCGTCAATATGTATCCCATCCTCAATGAGTTTTTGCGTTTGCGCAATAGCATCTTTTCTCAGATAGTTTCCCACTCTTGTGATAACTTTGATATCTTTATATTTGGACATCTCTTGTTTGAAGCCCTTTGTTCTCTCTTTTGTCACATCCGCTTTTTGCAGCCCTTCAAACAAAAGCACCGTACCTTTTCCCTCTAACCGCTGCGCTATATATGCAGCTCCTATCTTTCCTATTTTTATATTGTCCGAATTGATAAAGGTAGTATAAGCATCTCCTTCTATCCCTCTATCGAGGATAATAACCGCTATACCTTTTTCATAAGCCTGTTTGATGACTGGCACAACTGCTTTTTCGTCGTTGGTTCCTACGATAAGCACATCTACATTCATATTTATATATTTTTGTATCTGGTAGATGAGTAAAGAGGTTTTGGAGTTTGCATCAGAATAGACAAATTGTATCTCAGGATGTTTGGAGAGTTCATCTCTTACTTCAAAAACCTGAGCCTTTCTAAAGTCATTGGACATCGTATCCTGCGCAAAAGCGACTATTTTTTGGCTAGACTCAGAAGCACTCACCGAGAGAGAAAAAAAGAGATAGATTCCAATAAATATTTTAAAAAGCACCATTCTTTCACCTGATTTCTGTGATTTTGTGAAGAATTATACCCTTTTTTGGCACACCGCTCGGCCACTTTTTAGAATATAATACACAACTCTAAACGAAGTTTACAATGAGTCTTCTCAATGTATCACAAAAGGAAAAAAATGTGTGCAATTTTTGGAGTTTTCGGAGAGTTTGATAGTGCTGTGGCAAGATTTGCACTCTCCAAACTTGCCCATAGAGGACCAAACTACTGTGGGATACATGAGCGAGAAAATCTTTTTTTTGCACATCAGAGACTCAGTATCCTTGACAAAAGTGAGCGTTCCCATCAACCGCTCAAACATGAAAAGATTCTCCTCTCATTTAATGGCGAAATATACAACTTCAAAGAACTCAAAACAGAACTTGATTTTGATTTCAAAACGCAGGGCGACAGTGAAGTCATCATCGCCGCTTATCTCAAGTGGGGCGTGGATTTTGTACAGCACCTACGCGGTATGTTTGCTATCGCCCTTTTAGACGGAGAAACACTCTATCTCTTCCGTGATCGGCTTGGAAAAAAACCTCTTTTTTATCTGCAAACTCCGAGCGCGTTTGTCTTTGCTTCGGAGATAAAAGGGCTCATTCCATTCGTGCGCAAAAATGAGATGAATGATGATGCTCTCATGAGCTATCTGAGTTTTTTAGCACCCACACCGCCATATACTTTTTTCAAGGGTATATACAAACTCGCAGCAGGAGAATATCTCGTCTATCAAAACGCAGCCCTTAAAGTAGCGCGATATTTTGACCTCCTAAACGCAACACCAAATCAAATAACTTCAAAAGACGAAGCTATCGATAAACTCTCCAAGCTTCTTGAAGAGTCCGTTTCGCTGCGTTTAGACGCAGATGTGCCGATGGCTTCATTGCTCTCCGGCGGTATAGACAGCGCTTCGCTCAACGCGTACGCACTGGCTCATGGAGCCAAACTTCAGACCTATACGCTGGGATATCAAGAGTTTGCAAAATACGATGAAAGACAAAACGCAAAGGCAAGTGCTGCGTTTTTGGGGCTTGAAAACAAGGCTGTGGAAATTTCACAAGATGATTTTATAAACGCAAGCGAGAAAGTCTTTGACGCACTGGATGAACCACTCAATGATCCCGCCGCCATCCCTTTGTATCTGCTTTTTGAGGAGATTCAAAAAGATGGTTTCAAAGTTGTACTCAGCGGAGAGGGAAGTGATGAGCTCTTCTTGGGCTACCGACAATATTTTGAGTATCTCGACATAGAACAGGCTTCAAATCTGGCACACAAAAACTGGCTCAAAAAATATTTCCGTGCCAACTTCTCTATGAACCGTGAATGGGAGTGGTACAAAAGAGTTTTTGATGAGACACTTTTATTTCGCTCTTCAGGCGAAAAATTTACCGACTTACAAAAAAATCTTCTGCTTAAACGCAATGTCCGTGACAACGAATCGCTCAAATATCTCCAAAGTTACCGTGAGCGTTTTGAAGCTTCAGGACATACAGACGAGAGTATCTGGTACAGTTATATTGATCTCAATCTTTTTCAGGCGGAGCATTTTTTGACCAAACTCGACCGTGTGAGTATGGCGCACTCTATCGAATCCCGCACACCATTTTTGGATCATGAGCTGGCTTCTTGCGTTTTTTCTCTAGCACCGCATCTTCGTTATGAAGACAAAGTGACCAAATCCCTGCTCAAAGAGATTATGAAAACGCAACTCGATGAGAACATCCTCAAACGCAAGAAAAAAGGTTTTGCAAACCCTTATATGGAGTATCTTATCGCTTCAGGAAAACTCTCTCTTATAGAAGAGGTAAATGCTCAAACAGGCTTATTTAATGCAGATGAGTTACAAAAATATATACAAACCGCCGCAAAAGGAAGTTTCAAACAACACCTTTGGGGTCTTTATGTATTATCTTTTTGGTTAAAAAAACATTTATTATAATTTTTTATAACAACTATGACACTTTTGTGTAACATTTGTCTATTTTTGCCTCATTTTTACAAAAAAAATTATTTAAAAATTTACTAATAATAAATATAACTTCATCCAAATCTATAAAATCAAAAATAGCCTATATTACGAGGATGTGAAAGATATATCACTTTAATGTGATAATTAAAACACGAACAAACATAAAAGATTCTTATTTTCTTTATAAAGATATCAACAACACTCATATAACTAATCATAATCGTTAAGTTTCTATTTATATAATAATTTATAATATTCCTGCAGTCCGAAAATCGAGAGTGATTTTTGAAATATAACATTCAAGGGGAAAAAATGAATATGAATCGTCGTAATGCACTAAAAATCGGAGCTGTGGGCGTTGCCGCTGCTGCCGTATCTACTTTAACAGGTTGTAACAATGCAAGCGCAACACCGGCTGCCGGTACGTGTGCAACTACTGCAGGTAAAAAAAACGTCCTTGGTAAACACCAAATAGTTGTTATCGGTGGAGGCTTTGGTGGTCTTACTGTTGCAAAAGGTTTAAAGAAAAAAGATAGTAAATTTGATGTACTTGTAATTGAAAAAAATGACACATTTATGTCTTGTCCTTTTTCAAATGCTTACCTAGGAAAACTTGAAGGTCTTAACCTTGGAACATTTATCTTTGATTATGCGCAACCGGTTCAAGCACATGGTTATTCGATGTTAAAATCAGAAGTTATCGGAATTGACAGAGTTGCTAAAGAAGTTCACACAGCAGCAGGTATCGTACAGTATGAGATTTTAGTTCTCTCTCCGGGTATCGATTATGACTATGAAAACCAATTTCCAACATTCTCAAAAGAAAAAATTGCTGACCTTAAACGCAATGCACCGGGCGCACTTATCCCAGGTTCTGAGCACGTTGCACTTGACAGAATGCTCAAAGGCATGGATGACGGCGATGTAGTCATCACTGTTCCATCAGGCAAATTCCGTTGTCCTCCTGCTCCGTTTGAGCGTGCAAGTATGATCGCTGCATTTATGAAAAAAGAAGATATTGCCGGTAAAGTTATCATCCTTAATCCAGGCAAAGACATAGCAAAAGGAGCTGCGTTTAAAGAGTCTTGGAAAGAACTTTACGGTGACAAAGTAGTTCACATGGATTTTTGTAAGATTGATGATGTAGATACGAAAGGCAAAACAATCTCTTTCACACAAAAAATCCCTACAGGCCAAAAAGACGCTGATGGATTTGACATCATGAAAGAAGAGAAAAAATCTCACAAATATGCGGTTCTTAATCTTATCCCGAATAACAAAGCAAATGGTGTTATAAAAATGTCAGGCGTTGAAGTAACAAAAGATTCATTTGGTAAAGTACTTATGAACGGTTGTTCTTTCCAAACAAAAACAGATAAAGATATCTATGCGATAGGCGATGTTGTAGGTCACGGTGTTCCACCAAGTGGTCAAACTGCTGTTTGGACTGGACAACAATGTGTTGAAGAAATTGCACACCGTTTACATGGCAAGCCTTATGAACTTGCAGTTAAAACAGCTACAATACACGCAGGAAATGTTTGTTACTCAATGGTAGGCGATAAGCCAGAAGAAGCTATCATGGTAACTCATGACTTTAGCTGGACAGGCGCTGTTATCAATGGTGCAGCAAAAGTTCCAAAAGGTCCAGACGGAAAATTCCGTTCAGCTGCTACTGCAAAAGCGAACCGTGACTGGTACCGCGGTATCATGGCGGATTTATTTAACTAAAACCGGAGAGGCTTTTGCCTCTTCTCTTTAACATATATTATAAGGATCTTCATGGATAGAAGAAATTTTTTGAAAGTGACTGCTGCAACGGGAGCACTTGTCGCCATTTCCCCATCTACAATCACAGGCAAACTCTACGCTGATACAAACATCTTATACCAAACATACGAAAAAGTCCAACTTGTTGATGCAAGTGGTGTTGCTATTAAAGCGAGTACGCTCAAAAAAGAGACTAATTATGTGTTTAATTATCCTTATGTTTCAACCCCTTCCATCTTACTTGATCTGGATACACCAACAGCACAAGATGTAAGTCTCAAATCAGCAGATGGACAAGAATATATCTGGAAAAGTGGTGTAGGTGCAAAAAGAACTATCGTCGCATACAGCGCTATCTGCTCTCATCAGCTTGCACACCCGACTCCAGATGACAGTTTCTTACAATACTGTACAAAAGATAAAAAGACTATGGCGTATGAACATGGCGGCGTTATGGTCTGTTCTTCTCACCTCTCTGCGTTTGATGTAAAAGAGGGTTGTAAAAGATTGGCAGGTCCAGCCGCGCAACCTTTGGCTTCAATAGTTATCGAAGTAGCAGCTGATGATACACTCTGGGCTGTAGCAGTTTTGGGACCTGATAAGTTTCATGAGTATTTCCAAGCTTTTAAACCTGAGTTTAAAAAATATTACGGCGGTAAAAGAGAGGCAAAAAATCTCGTAAACGCAAGTGCCAAAATGGTTACTCTTAATGAGTACACCAAAGAAATCATCCAATACTAAAAGGAGAAACATGAAAAAAGTAGTGCTAAGCATCCTTTGTCTTGTCCTTGCTTCATCATTGTATGCACAGACAAAAACCGAACAGTCCAAACTTGCTGCAGATATGAGAACTATGCTTGCAGCTGTTACAGATATACAAAGAGCAGGTTTTTATAACAACAAAACAGGAGTCAAAGAAGCTGCAACAAAACTTATAAAAAGTCTTGACTCACTTTTGACTACCGACCCGACATCTTATTTACCGAACGATAAAGCAGATGCCGGAAAATTTGCCAAAAAAAGAGAACAGATGATAAAACTCTATACAGAAGATCTCATCGTCTCTATAGAAAGTGAAAATATTGAGGATGCAATGGATAACTACTCTCGTATTCTCAATGAATGTACATCTTGTCACTCACGTATTCGAACAAAAGCGTGGAAATAATCCTTTAAGACCTCTGCGTTTTGCAGAGGTTTTACCCTCTCTTTAAGCACACGCAATGAGAAAGTAAGATACGCTTACGCCTCATGAATCATACACACTTTACATATCTTCTTATACTATCAATGTTTCTTTGGGGTGCTGGATGGACTGCACTTAAAATACTCACTGCTACGCTTCCTGTAGATATCATCGTCTTTTGGCGTTTTTTTATTGTTAGCCTCTCTTTTTTACCTATTTTATACTTTATCAAAAAACCTCTGACGCTTAACATTTCAAGTCTAAAATATATTCTTGGAAGTTCTGTACTCAATATCTCTTTTATGGTTTCTTCTTTTTTGGGCATCAAATATGGTCTCGCAGGTTCAGGCAGTGTCATCATTACCACACTCAGCCCAGTTATGACTTTTTTACTTGTAGCACTTGTCTTTAGAAGGAGACTGGAAAATATCCAATATTTTGGACTCGCACTTGGAATAGTTGGTGGTGTTGTGATGCTTGAACTGAGCGATCTTTCTCTCTTTTTTAACAGTGCGAATATCTACTTTTTACTCTCCGCCACGATTTGGGCTGGGGTCACCATGCTCTCACAGCATTCACAAGTGCATATTCATCCCGTACATTACAGCTTTTTTATCTCTCTCACAGCGACTATCGCATCCTTTTTTTATACCTACAACGCAGATCTTTTAGTAGTATTTGAGCAGGGAAGCGAGTTTTGGATTGCGCTTCTCTACATATCCGTTTTAGGTCAAAGTGTCGCAACGACGATATTTTTTATAGCCGCAGGAAAACTTGGAAGTGAGAAGACAAGTTCTTTTATGTTTTTAGTTCCCGTTTTTGCTCTTATGATAGCATGGCTCATTCTCGATGAAGCGATACAGTTGCATATTGTTGTAGGCGGTGCAATCAGTGTTTTAGCCCTCTTGTTTATAAATAAAAAACCAAACACTTTTTAGTATATAATTCAAAACTTATTTATCAACTAGGAAACGCAATGCAAGTTCTTCAAAACAAAAAAAACTGTTCTGCAAACTTTATCGTCATCTCAACCATTCCCGTACTCTTTTTTCTCTTTGTATCTCTTGGTTTTATCGGCTTTATTCCTTTAAATATATCTTTACACACATTAGCTATTTTAGGTTTTATACTTTTTATTTTTTTACTTTTTATACCTCACAATGCCAACTATAGCATCTGCAAAATGCGTGACTCCTATGCTGTTTTAGAAGAAGAAATCCAAGAAAAAATAAACGCAACCATGCTGCATTTTGGGGATGAAAGTAAGTCTGTGCTAGATTTACAAAACTATCTTCACACACACTATGCAGATATCAGAAACAACAACTTCGTCTCCGTAGCCTCTTCTATCTTTCCTATGATGGGTATTTTAGGGACTTTTATCGCTATCGCCATTTCTATGCCAAACTTTTCCGTCAAAGAAACAGCAGCCCTTGATAATGAAATAAGTATGCTTCTTAGCGGTGTTGGTTCTGCGTTTTTTGCTTCTATTTACGGTATCTTGCTCTCACTTATCTGGACCTACTTTGAAAAAAGAGGTTTGAGTAAAGTAGATGTCTATTTTGGAATGATTAACAATATATTCGCGGCATCATTATGGAGCAGAGAAGATCTTATCATTCACAAGCAAGCTCATGAAGATCAAAAAGAGAGACTACTCATCTCTGCTCTTAAAGAAACTTTTGATTTAGATTTCATCAAAACGCTCAACACCCAGCATCTTGAGAGTTTTGAGAAAATCATGCAGGAGAGTAATCAAAACTTCACAAACCTTGCTACTCACCTCTACAAAGCCTCACATGAGCTCCAAGAAGTGCTAGGTGAAGTTGATAAATCACAAAGTGCTGTTGGTGCTAGAAACCATATCGATAAGGCTTTGGTGGATTTTACCGTCGCAACACGAAGCTTTGAAAAAACGACAAAACTCTTTAGTGCTGAACTCAATAATTCGCTCAATCTTACTTTTACAAAAATAGACAGTGAAGTCGGTAATATCGTCATAAAACTTGCAGATTTTGCCGCTCATGTCTCTCAGGAGAGCCAAGAAACGCAAGAGAGTATCAGAAAATACCACCAGTTGGTAGCCAATCAGCTTAGAGACAAATAGATGTTTAGAAAAAATACAAAAGATGAAGATACAAATTTCTGGCTCTCGTATGCCGACCTTATGGCGGGTTTGCTTTTTGTATTTATCCTGCTTATCGGCGCTATCGTCGTAAAATCAATCGTGCTTAAATCCAATCTTGAGAGTAAAGAGAACTCACTTGAGAGCTCTTTGCAGCTCCTTTTGTTACGTGATACTGAAGTGCAAAGGCTCCAAGCCCTACTATCACAAAAAACAGATGAACTTAGTGATAAAGAAAAAGAGTTCCAAAACACACTAGAACTTACCGCGCAAGAGATTATAAATCTCAACAGCGTTTTACTCTCTCAAACAATGCATATAGATGATCTCAACGCAACAATTTTAGCTCTCTCCGGTGAGCTTGTAAATAAAGAAGATGCACTTGCACAAAATCAAAACAAATATGACATTCTTATCGCAAAACTCCAAGAGCAAAAAGCAAAGATTAAAAGTCTCACAGGCATAAAAATAAAAGTCATTGCCGAACTCAAACAAAACTTAGGCAAAAATATACAAATTGACCCGATAAGCGGCTCATTGAGACTCTCTTCCAATATTCTCTTTGATAAAGGAAGCGCCGAACTCAAAGAATCATCGAAACACGAGCTCAAAAAAGTATTTATTAACTATGTAGGTGCGCTCACTTCCAACAAAAATATCAAAAACCAACTTGATAAAATCATCATCGAAGGGCACACAGACAGTGATGGCACGTATCTCTACAACCTCGACCTTTCTCAAAAAAGAGCCTACGCCGTTATGCGTTATCTATTGACACTTGATTTTACTGAGAAAAATAGTCTCAAACCACTTCTGCTTGCAAGCGGAAGAGCAGATCAAGATACAATCAAAGATAAAAAAGCACAAGAAGATAAAGAACTCTCACGAAGAATAGAGATAAAATTTACCCTTAAAAACGATGATGCGCTCCATGAAATAGAGAGGATTTTGGACTATGAGTAACTTCGAACCTAGCTTTCTTCATCTAGCATCAAGGTATCTTGAGGAAAAACTACATGAGCGAACAAAAGAGAAAAAACCCCAAGCCTTTAAACCCGAACAAGGAAAAAAAGAGCGTGGCTTTTTAAAATTTATCCACTCGTTTTTTAGATCCTAAACTAACGCAGTGTGACTGCATATCCTTTGTTAGTGTTTGCAAGAGAGTATCTGTAGTATCCGTCAAGCTCTATTACGACACGATAATAACCGGAGTGATTTCCTACTCTAATTTTTGAAAAAATATTTTGTGAAACTTCTTTTGTATAGGCTTTGATATTTGCATCTCTTTTAAAATCTAAGACTATTCTGTGCGGATGCGAGAGCAAGAAGTTTCT
>JAQTWZ010000017.1 GCA_028689055.1 Sulfurimonas sp.
ATAGCAGGGCTCATGACACGTGAAACAAAGAGTTCAGTAATAGTTGAATACTCGATACAGTCGATGTTTTCACCGATAAGTTCTTGGCTTACTGCGTTTATACGAACACCTCTGACCCCAACCGTAGCACCTACGGCATCAACTTGAGGATGCGTGCTTATGAGTGCCACTTTGGCGCGCTCACCGGGGATACGAGCACATTTTTCTATGATTACCGCACCGTCTGCTATTTCAGGGACTTCAAGAGCCAAAAGCTCTTCTAAAAACTTAGGAGAAGTGCGTGAGAGTTCTATTTGGATACCATTTTCCTTATCCATACCGACGCGGCGTACAACTGCTTTGATATGATCACCTACTTTAAATGTCTCACCTTTAATACGGTTTTTCATAGGCAGAACAGCACGCACTTCATCTACTTCGATGTAGGTTGCGTTTTGGTTGTCCACACGTGTTACTCGGCCAGAAACGAGTGCACCGATTTTGGATTTGTATTTGTTGAAAAGTTCATCTTCTACAAGTCTTTGGATGTGGTACTCTATCTCACGGTGGAGTTGTGAAGCGGCTGTTCTTCCATAGTCTTCTATATTGTGGTCAATCTGCAGCTGATCGCCGAGATCTACTTGATCATCATACTCTCTAGCTTCCGTGATTGACATATATGCAGGCGCTGTTTCTTCATCTTGAAGTCTTGCATCATTATCTTCAACAACAGTGATTATTTGAACAATTTTTACTTTTTTACTCTGTTTGTCTATCTGTGCTTCAAAAGCAAATCTATGATTGATAACCCTTTTGGCTGTCTGTACAAAAGCAGTCTTGAGTGCGACTAAAACGCTCTCTTGACTAAGCCCTTTTTCATGTGCGATTGCTTCTGCAATATCTAAAATTTTTTCCATTATTATTTCCTCTATAAAGGTCGTTTCACAAAAAATAAAATCTGTTGTTTGGGGATTTCTTATGAAGTTGCAAATTATACGCAAAAAGTGCTAAAAACATCTTTAATGCACCTTTTAGTACATTTTTACTATAATGCAAAACTTTTTATATTAGAGATAAGGATCGAAAATGGATTTAAAATTTGCAAGAACAGAGATAAACGCAAAGCCAAAAAAGGCAGAACTCGCAAAAATTGAGGCAAGTGTCGCAAAAGAAAACAGTGTTATTTTTTATTTTGACAGAGAAAACTCTCACAAAGATTTACTAGAACTTCAAGATTATTTTGAAGCAAAAGGTAAAAGTTTTTATATGAATGAAGTGAAATACGGTCTTTCAGACAATGAGTATATGTACCAAGTTCATATCGTAAGCTAAAGAGAGTCTTATGAGTAAAAAGTTATTTATAGAGACTTTAGGGTGTGCGATGAATTCACGGGATTCGGAGCACATGATAGCGGAGCTAAAAGAAAAAGAAGGTTATGAAACAACCGATGATTTCAAAGAAGCCGACCTGATTCTTATAAATACCTGTTCGGTAAGAGAAAAACCGGTTCAAAAACTTTTTTCAGAACTGGGCGTCTTTTACAAAAAGAAAAAAGAAGGTGCAAAAATAGGTGTCTGCGGTTGTACCGCTTCACATCTAGGAGACGAAATCATCAAACGCGCACCGTATGTAAGTTTTGTTTTAGGCGCTAGAAACGTCTCCAAGATTACAGAAGTCTTACACAAAGAGAGAGCTGTAGAGATAGATATCAACTATGATGAGAGTGAGTTTGCGTTTAAAGACTTCCGCACATCTCCTTATAAAGGTTTTATCAATATCTCTATCGGATGTGACAAAACCTGTACCTTCTGTATCGTCCCAAAAACGCGTGGTGAAGAGATATCTATCCCTGATGCGCTTATCATCCAAGAAGCACAAAAGATTGTAAACGCAGGGGCAAAAGAGATTTTTCTTTTGGGGCAAAACGTCAACAATTACGGTCGCCGTTTTTCAGGTGAACATGAAAAAGTAAACTTCACAGAGTTGCTGCGTCGCCTGAGCAAGATAGAAAAACTTGAGCGTATCCGATTTACCTCTCCACACCCTTTTCATATGGACGATGAGTTTATAGAAGAGTTCGCATCCAATCCAAAAATCTGTAAATCTATGCATATGCCGCTTCAAAGCGGTTCTTCCAAAGTACTCAAAGATATGAAACGCGGCTACACTAAAGAGTGGTTTTTAAACCGTGTCGCCAAGCTCAGACAAGAGTGTCCAGAAGCAACCATCAGTACCGATATCATCGTTGCGTTTCCGGGTGAAAGTGATGAAGACTTTGCCCAGAGTGTCGATGTGGTAAAACAAGTGAAGTTTGATCAGATATTTTCTTTTAAATATTCCCCACGTCCCGAAACAGAAGCTGAGCATTTTACAAATATTGTCGATGAAGAAGTGGCTTCGGATAGACTCAGCTATTTGCAGGCTCTGCACAACGAAATACTGGACGAAAAAAATGCCCAACAACTTGGAAAAACTTTCAAAGTCTATTTTGAAGCACTCAACCAAGGCGGTTTTGTCGCAGGAAGAAGTGACAACAATCTTCTCATCAAAGTCAAAGGTTCGGATGAGCTTTTGGGTCAGTTTAGAGAGGTCAAAATCACATCTATCGGTCGTACTATCTTAACGGGTGAGATTCTTGCTTAAAAATCTTTCCCGCTCACTTGCGCTGTTTTTTCTACCCCTCATTGGGGCACTTCTTATCCGCTTTTTGTATCTTAGCAACAAAAAAGAGTTCCATGCTCCAAAAGAGATAGCTGATGAGCCTATCATCTTTGCCTGTTGGCATGGAGAGCTGCTTATGCTTCCTTATCTCTATGCGCACTATCGCAAAACAGCTCATGCAAAAGTTCTTATTTCAAGCCATTTTGATGGAGCGCTTATTTCCAAAACGATACAATATTTCGGATTAGGCACGATAGCAGGTTCTACAAACAGAAACGCAGTGCGTGTTTTGATAGAAGCCATCAAGACGATAAAAGAGGGTTATGATATAGGTATAACACCCGATGGACCAAAAGGTCCGCGTCATGAAGTTGCAGATGGTATAATAGTTATGGCACAAAAAACGGGGGCGAAGATTGTTCTCGTGGAGATCAAACCGACAAAATTTTGGCGTTTGAGAAGTTGGGATAAATTTACTATACCCAAGCCTTTTGGAACACTGCATTATTATGCATCTACCATGTTGGATGTAAGTGAAATGGGTTTAGAAGAGGCGAGGATAGTTATCAAAGAGGGGTTATTGCGACATGAGCACTAAAACACTGTTTCTTCTTTTAGCACCTGCTTTACTCCTTGTGATGGGCATTTATGTCCTCGTAAACCCTTCTTACCAAAAGTCTTTCCAAGCAAAGTATTTTTTTGAGACGGGTGATTATAAAGAAGCACTTATTTTGGCAAAAGAAGCGTTTAGCATGGATGTTTACAATAGAATGGCATCTACAATCATGGCGCAAACGATAACAGCACTCAAATATGCTTCTTATATCGAGATGGGCAAAAAATATATGGCTGCTATCAATGCCATAGCGACTCATGAAAATATTTCGGATGCGGATAAAGCAAAAATAAGAACTATGTGTGAAATTATGGTGACAGAATATGTCAAGCTTGCTCCAAGCGTGATAACAGATGAGAGCTTGGTGAAAGAAGCTTCTGAGTATCATCAAAAGTTTGAGAAACTTCTTGAAAAAGTTACTCGATAGGCAAAGAATAGCTTTCCTGGAGTTCCTTGAAAGCTTCAAGGGTTATTCAGATCTCACTCTTGAGAGTTATGATGCTTCTATAAAAGAGGCACTTGCTTGTATAGAAATAGTTCAAGAAGAAGAGCACCTCCTCCTCAACCTTATGCCATATCGGATCAAAATAGCGCATTTAAACGCAAAAACGATTTCCAAAAAACTTAGTGCCATCAGAAGTTTTGTAGAGTATCTTAATGATAATGGTTTTTTTGTTGTTCTCAAAGCAGACTCAAGTGTCAAAATAGCCAAAACATTACCAAAACCTATCTCACATGAGCACATTATGCAAGCATTAGAACATACGCAAATAGAGGAGCGTTTGGTAGTGCTGATGCTTTATACTTTGGGTTTGCGTATCTCAGAACTTGCCAATATCAAGATAAGCGATATATCCGCCGAGTGGGTTCGCGTCATAGGGAAGGGAAACAAACAAAGAGATATTCCTCTTCTTGCAAGTACTAAAGCTTTGATAGAGAGTTATCTGCAAAGCAGCACGGCAAAAAAATTTCTTTTTGAAAAAAATAGAGGAAAATTAAGCGAAAATAGTCTAAGATATATCGTTACTAAAGTCTTTGAGAGGGTTGCCCTTAAAGTTACTCCCCACCAACTGCGCCATTCGTATGCTACTGCACTTCTCAACAGCGGAGCGCCTATAGTGGATGTAAGCGAGTTGCTAGGTCACTCATCCATGGCTACGACGCAAATATATACAAAATTAGGCAGTGCATTGAAACAACAAAATTACAATAAAGCACATCCTCTTTGTGGAGCGGGTGAGTAGTGTTTGGCTCTTTATATCTTAAAGTATTTATAAATATTATCCTCAAGCGCTCAGAGACTACCGTTTATATTGAGCTTCTTTCAAACAAAAATATTATAAAAAATATCGAAGAAACTTTTACTACAAAATCTATCAACGAAAAAATGCTTGATTTTATTTTGGAATATACCAATGAGTCTCCATTTTATTACGTTGCGATTCTCGATACATCTTCTGCACAGGGCGCGATACCAACCTGCTCAAAAAATCAAATCGGCATTTTTCATGATGTCACTTCTTCGGAACACCGATGTTTTAAGGAAAGATGGAGCTATTTTACATCACGGGAAGATTTGTATGCACTTGAAAAACTCTATAAGCCTATAGGGATAGATTTTGTATTTTCTCCTTTTGTTATGTTGGCTGAATTTTTTAAAGATAAAATAGATTCGCATTTGGCGATGTTTATTCTTGTAGAGGAAAAATATCTCTCTTTGGCTGTTTTTGATAATTCTCAATTGCTTTTTGCAAGACATTTGGATGTACAAAAACGCAGAGATGAAGAGGCGCTTTTAGTGTATGATGAAAAAGCAGAAGAGCTCCATTCCTATCTTGATGAAGGGATTGATTTAGAGGAAATAAATCCTATTGATGAACTGGAGTTTCTAGATGATTTCGCAGATATTGCAGACCTTGACGCACTTGAAGAGATAGATGAGTTTGCTGATTCACAAGACTTAGAAGAAGAGTTCTATCAAGACCAAATTCAAGAGTCAAAAGGTACTCTAAGTGAAGGTTTTAATGAAGATTTTCAACGATTCTTATTGATACAGAGTTCTGTAAAACGCTTTTATTCAGAGGAAAAATATAAAAGTACTTTTGTGGAAAGTGTCTATATCGCCGATGGTTGTGGCGTCAGTCAAGATCTCAAACGCTATCTTGAAGAAGAGATGTTTCTGAGTGTTTATGTAAGAAAAATCGACTTGGCCAAGCAGGTTTGTGAACTGGCGAAAGCGGAGTTAAACTCATGAGATATAGCTATACAAAACCAAGAAAAAAGTCCATTTTCACACCGGAACTCAAACTTGCAATAACTTTTTTTATGATAACTCTGGGGATGCTCTTTTTAACTTATGGATTTTTATCTTTTAAAGATTTTAGTTTCCAAAGTCAAAAAGCTGAGATGATACAAAAAAGGTTTGATTTAGGTGAAGCTATTGAAGCTATGAAAGCAGAGGTCGCGCTTATCAACAAAGAGTCACTTTTGGGAGAGAGAATCACGACGCAAAATAGCGTGCTTAAAGATTCTATAACAAACCTTTTTGACCTGATTCCCCAAAGAATCACCCTCTCAGAAGCATCTTTACTTGAGAACGGCCTTATACTCCACGGGATTACCCCAAATAAAGATATCTACAATTTTATGCTTCAAGCTCCCTTACGTTCTATTTTTCATAAGACTTACAGCAGTTTTTATCCGCTTTCCAATGGATGGCTGCGTTTTGTCTCTACAAACTACATCGAAGATGACAGTTTTGAAAACAATATGACAGGTACAACAAAAGAAAAAACAGCAGAAGAGGGTGAAGATGAAAATTAAAATCTCACGCCAAAGTATCTATCTTATCACACTCTCAACGATTCTTTTGCTTTTTGTTGTACTTTTCTCTTTTTTGGTTTTGATTCCTGAGGGGAAAAAATACAGAGAGCACAGAGTCGAATTGCAAAAAGAGAATAAAGAGCTCACAAAGTACCAAAATTTTCATGATGAAACACTTGAAGTATATAAACAACTCCAAGCTGATAACCGTCATGTGATTGAAGCGCTCAAGAGTCCATTTAACATAGAACGTTTTGAAAAACTGCATAAAGAGCATTTTCAAACTTTGATAATCTCTCAAAAAGAAAAAATGGCGGATGAAGAGGCATTTAGTGTGTATGAGGTCAAAACAACATCACATATACATTCACCGAAAAGTTTTTATGACTTTTTGGATGCTATCAATAAAAGTGAGTGGATTATCGGGATCAATTTCCCTATACATTTCGTGCGTGATGGAGATTTGATAAAATCTTCTTTTACGATGCGTGTTTATGCCTCAGAGAAAAAACCACAGAAAGAAGATCTCAATGTAAGCGAATTAGAGGGTGAAGAGTAACTCTTTTATACGCTCAAAAACTGCTGCGTTTTCATAAAGAAAAGGGCGTAGTTTTGGCTCTAGTTTGAGTTTTCTGCAAGACTCTTTGAACTCTTTTGGCAAAACAATTTGAGTGTGTTGGAACAGAGTGATAAAAATAAACTTTTGACATCTACTCACAAGAAATTTTCTGCCTAGAACAAGCGTTTCTTTTTCTCTGAGCAAACTTCTTTCGTTTGCACTTGCCATATAACCCTGCGTTTTGAGATATTTGTCGATGGCATAGATATCACTGCGTTTATCACCGTTTGTTTCAAAATATACAAGTGCGCCAAGTTGTTTTATCTTTGTTGTTTTTATAAGCGCATTGAAGTCTGCATCAAGATAGACAAAACTTTTTTTGATGCCTTCGAGATGTTCCTGCATGAGCGGGTTTGTGTAGTTGTGTCTAAAATAGTTGCGTTTAATGGTTTCGTCACCGTTGCTAGCATCGAGAAAATATTTTCGCTTTTGAGTCTCAAGATAGGCAAAAAACTCTTGTTTGTCACGATGTAAAAGCGGTCGCACAAGGGTGTAATGGGTACGCTCTTCAAACTCTTGCATTCCCGCCAGCTCAGCACAACCCGCACCTTTGCAAAACTGCATGAGCATCCACTCAAACCTATCACCAAGATGATGCGCTGTGAGAAGGTTTTGATAGTGGTGTTTTTGTATGAGTGTATCAAAAAAGTTATAGCGAATTTCGCGTGCATGAGCTTCAAAGTTTTTTTGGATTTTTTGGGCTTGAAAAGTGTGGCAGGTGAAGCTGTATTTTTCTGCCAGTTCATGAGCATACGCGACTTCTTCTTTGCTTTGTTCACGCACACCATAATCTATGATGGCAATATCAAAGCTGATGCCGTTTTCTAAAAGTAAAAAAAGAAGAGTTGTAGAATCTACCCCCGCAGAAAATGCGAGGAGATTTTTTTTATTTTGTAGTTTTTCGAGTGTTACGGGTTTAAGCATTATCCACGGTTGCCGTCAAAATATTGCCGATAAGTTCGGTGACTTTTGCTTTGTAGATAAGACCAAAACGCAGCTCTTCTTCGCCTGTGTGGTCATTGACATAAATCTCACCGTCAATGTCCGGAGCCCAGAGAAGTTTGCGTGCGCTCAGGAGATATTCGTGTTCATCACTTTCACCGTCTATGACAAGTTCTATCGTTTTGCCCACTTCAGCCTCAAGAGACTTTTGCGCACATTCAGCAGCGATAGCACCCAAAATCTTTGCGCGTTTTTCGATAAGTTTTGCAGATATCTTGTCGCTCATGTCATAAGCAGGTGTCGTCTCTTCATCCGAATATGAGAAGACATTGATGCGGTCAAAACCAAAAGATGCGGCAAACTCACACATCTCCTCAAACATCTCCTGCGTTTCTTGAGGGTGACCTACGATGAAACTTGTTCGTACAAAAGAGTTTGGAAGTGAACGCATAAAGTTGAGAAGTTCGAGTGTTTTTTCTTTGCCAAAACCACGTTTCATCAAACGCAGCATATCATCATTGATGTGTTGGATAGGCATGTCAAAATAGTTGTGAAAGATGGTGCTTTTGGCGATGTTTTTGAGCAGAGCCATAGTCGTCGTCGATGGATAGAGATAGAGGATTCTAGCAGATTTTACCCCTTCTATGAGTTCGATACGCTGCATGAGCAGGCTTAATCCGTCTTTGATATTTTGGTCGCGAAGATAGGATGAACTGTCTTGAGAGACAAAACTAAAGTCATAATAGCCTTTTTTTACAAGACCTTCGACCTCTTTGGCGATAGAATCAAGCGTTCTGGAGTTGAGCTTGCCTTTAAAAGAAGGAATAGCGCAAAAGCTACAAGTCTGGTTACATCCTTCTGAGAGTTTGATATAGGCGTGATAGGTAGAACCGGTCACAACGCGCTCCGCTCCATCGATGAGATAGACCTGCTCAGAAAAGCGGCTTTTTTTCTCCGCAAGCAGTTCGTCGATGTGGTCATAATCACCCACGCCCGTAAAGATATCCACTTCAGGCATATCAGCGGCGAGTTCTTCTTTGTAGCGTTCGCTCAAACAACCTGCCATCACCAAAAGAGAGTCCTCTTTTCTTGCGTCATGAAGATTTAAGATAGTGTTGATGGACTCTTGTTTTGCCGCGTCGATAAAACCACACGTGTTGACGATGATAACATCTGCATTTTGACTGTCGTCAGTGAGTTCAAAATTTTTGAGTTTTCCCATCATGACTTCGGTATCGACGAGATTTTTCGTACATCCGAGTGATACTATGTGGAGTTTATTGTTCATATGTGCTACTTTGTAAAGGTGAAATTGAAATGGCATTATATCCAATTCTATACTGAAGGGCTCAGCTTTTATCTTTAGGTATCAGGGAATTATAAGCTATAATTGCACCATGAAAATATATGATGTTTTAATACTTGGAGCAGGTGCGAGCGGGCTTATGTGCGCGGCGCATCTGGATAAAAAATTGCGTGTTGCCATAGTGGAAGGCAATGAAAAAGTTGCCAAAAAACTTAAAATATCCGGTGGCGGCAAATGTAATATAACAAATGTGCAGGTAAGTGAAGCAAATTTTGATGGCGATAGTGAGCTAGTCGGATACGCCTTGAGTGTTTTTTCCAAAGAAGATTTGCTTCTATTTTTGGAGCAAAACGCAGTCGAACCTGAAATACGAAAAGAGCGCTATTACTTTTGTAAACGCAGTGCAGATGAGATTATCGATCTGCTCAAGGCCAAAACGCAGCACTGCGAACTTCTCCTCAACACAGAGATAAAAAGTATCAAAAAAAGAGATGAACTCTTTGAACTTCAAAGCGCTCATGGAGTGCTCAGAGCAAAAAAAGTAGTCGTCGCAACGGGCGGTAAAAGTTATGTAAGTATAGGTGCAAGCGAAATAGGTCTAGATATCGCAAAGAGTTTCGGGGTAAAAGTCAAAGAGTTTACTCCCGCGCTTGTAGGGCTGACTCTGCAAAAAGAGCAGTTTTGGATGAAAGAGCTCAGCGGACTTAGCTGCTATGTACATATCACGGTAGGTGAAAAGATACTCAAAGAAGAGATGCTTTTTGCTCATAAAGGTATCAGTGGACCGGCTGTTTTGTCTGCTTCGCTCTATTGGCAAAAAGGCAACATGAGCATAGATTTTTTGCCTGATATGAATATAGTGAAACTCGTCGAAGGAAATAAAAAACTTCTCTCTTCAGCAATACCGTTGCCAAAACGCCTCTCAAAAGAGCTACTCAAAGCCTTGGATGTCGAAGATATCGAATGTAGAAAACTTGGTAAAACAGCCTTAGAAAAACTTGTAAAGATTCATGATTATAGTTTTTCTCCGGCTGGAAATTTTGGCTTCACAAAAGCAGAAGCAAGCCGTGGAGGCGTGCTCTCTCATGAGCTCAACCGATATACGCTTGAAGCACTTGATGTTTCAAATCTCTATTTTATAGGGGAAGTCGTCGATGTGACAGGAGAACTCGGCGGATACAACTTCCAATGGGCCTTTAGCAGCGCAGTAGTGTGTGCAAACGCACTTTCTTTGGAACAATTTTGATTAAAGCAAAGAGTGCTTCAACTAGTACTCTTCCTTTTGAGAGTCTTGTGTTATCTTTAGATTGTTTGCCTCTGAATGTTTACTCTCTATTGAATAGGTTTCCTTTTTGGTTTACGAGAATGAATCAAAGCAACATCCACTATACAAACGCATTTCCAAATTTACAGATAATTATTTACCCTTAAAGCACAATGTTATCAGGGAATATATCTTCTTCTTTGATGACAAGAAATTCTTATAAAAGACATATGACCATATTTGACAATTATATGTTATTATACAAGTTATGAAAAATTACACAGATTTATTTGAACCGTTAAACTTGATTTATTATGAATATGATGCTAGTGTAAATACGCTTTATATTGATTTGGAACAGCCCAATACATACCATAGCATGGAGCTTGTCAGTATTACAAATCTTTTACAAAACAAGGGTATAAAATATCTTATAGATACGAAAAAAAATGTTCTTCTCACCTCTGATGCTTCTTTGCTTTCAAGCATCAAACGCCTTTTGCACTCAATCTACAGCGATATAAAGTATAAAAATAAAAACATCTATATTTTGAGTGATAAAAAAGTCAAGTATGCAAAAAATCTGCCAATGTTTGAGATAAAACCTCTGCAAAAAAAGATAGATTTTTCATCCTATGACGCACTTATCTTTACATCAAAAAATGCACTCTATGCTATCGATGCACTCGATACGGAGTGGAAAAACAAACCTGCTTATGCTATCTCTAGTCAAACAGCAAAAGTGCTCAAGACACTCAAGGGAAATCTTCGTTTTGTAGGCAAAAGTAACCACGGCAATAGTTTTGCACATGAGCTTATTCCTTTGTTGCAAGGGAAAAAAGTACTCTATCTTGGAGCTAAGGAAATTGTGTCGGATTTGGTAAAAATACTCAATGAAAACGCAGTAATATGTGATGATGAAGCAATCTACGAGACAGTTTGTAAAAATTATAGAGAAAAAATAGTGCTGCCAAAAAATGCAACCATCATATTTTCTTCTCCTTCTACAATCAAATGTTTTTTGCAAAATTCGCAGTGGGATGAGAGTTATAAAGCTGTTGCTATCGGAGAAACGACTGCCAAAAGGTTTCCCTCTTACATTGGCGCTCATGTAGCACAAACAACATCGCTTGAGTCATGTGTCCGTAAAGCATTGGAGATAAATAAGTGAAATTTTGATGTTTGAGTAGTGGTGGTCACGAACAGATTCGAACTGTTGACCACTTCCTTGTCGAGGAAGCACTCTACCACTGAGTTACGCGACCGATAAAATAAGAAAAGAATTCTACCAAAAAAAACTTAAACGAATTTTTGTTTCTTTATTTGAGAAATAGCTCCATATTTTTATATATAATTAAGGTGTACTAAGTGTATAATTCCAGCATTAAATACTTTATTTAAGCATTTAAAAAGCACCACAAGGCGAACTATGAATTTAACTGATTTTGAAGAGTTAGGGTTAAAAAATGTTGGAAAGGTTTATTATAATCTTGATTATGATGCGTTAATTCAGCATGAGCTTGATAATGGTGAATGTACCCTTACAAACAAGGGCGCAACAACTGTTGACACGGGTATTTTTACGGGGCGTAGCCCAAAAGACAAGTATTTTGTTGATCGCGATCCATCAAACAAATACATAGCTTGGGGTGATGTAAATCAGAAAGTAGATGCAAAAATCTTTCAAGAACTTTTAGTTGTAGCGCAGGAACAACTTTCTAACAAAGATCTCTACATCACAGACGTTTTTTGTGGTTCAAGTGCAGCTTCAAAAAAATCTGTACGTTTTGTGTCAGAAATAGCATGGCAGTCACACTTTGTCAAAAATATGTTTATCCGTCCTACAGAAACGGAACTAGAAGTATTTAAATCTGATTTTACAGTGCTAAACGCATGTAAAGCAGTCAATACAAAATGGAAGGAACACGGACTTCATTCTGAAGTTTTTGTACTTTTTGATATTGAAAATAACCTGGCTATCATTGGCGGTACATGGTACGGTGGTGAGATGAAAAAAGGGATTTTTTCGATGATGAATTACTGGTTGCCGCTTGAAGGTAAACTGCCTATGCATTGTTCTGCAAATGTTGGCAAAGAAGGTGACACAGCACTTTTCTTTGGTCTGAGCGGAACAGGCAAAACTACACTCTCTACAGACCCACACCGTGCACTTATCGGTGATGATGAACATGGTTGGGATGAGCATGGCGTTTTCAATTTTGAAGGGGGATGTTATGCGAAGGTTATCAATCTCGATGCAAGCAGTGAACCTGAGATTTATGGTGCTATCAGAAAAGGTGCACTTCTTGAAAATGTAGTCATCTCAGAAGATGGAGAAGTAGCGTACGAAGATGCTTCAAAAACGGAAAATACTCGCGTTTCTTATCCGATAGAACACATAGAAAATCACCAGCCAAGCCTGATGGCAGGTCATCCTGAAAACATTATTTTCCTTACAGCAGATGCTTTTGGTGTATTGCCTCCGGTTTCAAAGCTCTCCAAAGAACAAGCAATGTATTACTTCTTAAGTGGTTATACTGCAAAAGTTGCTGGAACAGAGCGTGGTATTACTGAGCCTGTTGCTACATTTAGCTCATGTTTTGGAGAGGCTTTTTTACCTCTTCATCCTACTGTTTATGCAAAACTTCTAGGCGAAAAAATCGATGAGCATAAAGTGAATGTTTATCTTGTAAACACTGGTTGGAGTGGTGGTGTTTACGGTGTTGGAAAACGTATGAGCATCAAGAATACACGTGCTTGTATCAACTCTATTTTAGATGGAAGTATCAACGAGTGTGAATTTAACACGACTAAAACATTTAGACTTCAGGTGCCAAAATCTCTTGGTGAGATAAGCCCATCTGTTCTAAACCCGCGTGACGCGTGGGAAGATAAAGACCTCTTTGATAAGACGAGAGATAAATTAGCGGCTATGTTTATAGAAAACTTTAAAAAGTACGAGAGCGAAAGTAGTGAGTTTAATTACTCAGCAGCAGGACCAAAAGTAGAAAATTAATTTTCTACTTTACCTTCTTCTTTTTTTTCGTTGCTTGTGTCATATAAGTCCATAGCAACGTCCCAAATACTAAAAGTATTATCGGGGCAATCCAAGGTTTTTCTCCTATAAATTCAGCAACTTTTACAAGAGCACTTCCAGAATAATAACTTCCCAAACCGATAGATAAAGCCCAAACGCCAGCACTAAGAGCATTGTAAATGGCAAATTTTTTAAAGTCATATTTTGTGAGCCCTATTGCGATAGGCACAAGTGTTTTGATGCCGTAGATAAACTTTTGGAAAAGAATAATCCATGAGCCGTATTTTTTCATCATAACATGCGAAAGAGCTAGTTTTCTTCTATGTTTTCGCAGTCCTTCCATCATCACGCCCTTTTGATAACGTGCCATATAAAAAAGTAAAACATCTCCAAGTGCATTTGCAACAAACGCAACAAGAAGCACTAAAGTCAAATCCATTTTTCCCATATAAGAGAGTACCCCAGCCGCGATAAGAGCCACAAATCCTCCCCCAAGCGAGTAGAGAAAAAGTCCTATGTAGCCGTATGTCGCTAAATTACTAAATGTATCTTCCATGTTATTCCTATAGTTGTTTTATTTTTGCGATCTCATCGCGTAGTCGTGCAGCTTCTTCAAAATTGAGCTCTTTTGCAGCTTGCTTCATTTTTAGCATGAGCTCTGTTGTGAGTGCTTTACGCTCAGACGCCGGCATTTTATCCATTTTTTTGTGTTTTTGGTATATCCCGCCGTAATCTTCAACTTTGAGATTTTCATCTAGGCTGCGTTTTGTAGTCGTCGGGGTGATGCCATGCTCTTTGTTAAAGTTGTCTTGGATTTCGCGTCTTGCGTTTGTCTTGTCTATGGCTCTTTGCATTGAGCCTGTCATCTTGTTTGCATAGAGGATAACGCGGCCATTTTCGTTTCTTGCCCCGCGTCCTATCGTCTGGATAAGAGCCGTTTCACTTCGTAAAAAGCCCTCTTTATCTGCATCCAAAATGGCGACAAGACTTACCTCAGGCAAGTCGAGACCTTCACGAAGCAGGTTGATGCCGATAAGTACATCAAACTCCCCTAAACGCAGTGAGCGAATGATTTGGTTGCGTTCTATCGTATCGATATCGGAGTGCATATACTGCACTTTGATCCCTAGATCTGCAAGATATTTTGTCAGTGCTTCAGCCATTTTTTTTGTTAAAACTGTAATAAGAACTCTTTCATCTTTTACTGTGATTTTCTTGATCTCATCAAAGATATCTTCGACCTGATTGTCTGATGGTTTTATTTCGATGATAGGATCAAGCAAACCTGTTGGACGGATAATCTGGTGTGCGGTGACACTAGAGAGCTCAAGCTCGTATGCAGATGGTGTTGCCGAGACAAAAAGATAATGGGGTGCTTTGTTGATGTATTCATCTATCATGAGCGGGCGATTGTCAAGTGCGCTTGGAAGACGAAAACCGTATTCGACCAAAACCTCTTTTCTGGCTCTATCACCTGCGTACATTCCGCGATACTGAGGGAGTGAAACATGCGACTCATCCACGATGACGAGATACTCTTTGTGGTGGAGTTCAAAATAGTCCAAAAGCGTATAAGGTGCTTCTCCGGGTTTTTTGTTTGTGAGCAGACGTGAATAGTTCTCTACGCCTTTGCACATTCCCGTCGTTTGAAGCATTTCAAGGTCGAACTCGACTCTTTGTTTGAGTCTTTGATACTCTAGGAGTTTGTCATTTTCTTGAAAGTAAGCAAGTCTCTCATCAAGCTCTTCTTCGATGCGTTTGATAGCAACGGCCATTTTTTCTTGACTCACGCTAAACTGCGAAGTCGCATAAATTGTAAATTGTTTATGATCTTCAAGACGTTTGTTGTCGATGATGTCAAAAGTATAGATTGACTCTATTTCATCTCCAAAAAACTCTATGCGGATGGCTTCTTGTTCAAAATAGGGCGGATAAATGTCCATTGTTTCGCCATTGACGCGGATATGACCACTGTCAAACGCAGTGTCATTTCTGCTATATCCCATCTCCACTAAACGCAGCAGAAGTTTTTTTTGAGGTATTTCATCTCCTATGGCTACTGACTGCACCATATTTTCATACTCTTCAGGGTCTCCAAGTCCGTAGTTTGCGGAGACTGATGCGACAACTATGACGTCATCATAAGAGAGAAGATTGGCGGTAGATGACAAACGCAGCCTCTCAAGTTCGTCGTTGATGGCGCTGTCTTTTTCTATGAAAAGATCCTGACGCGGGATGTAAGCTTCGGGCTGATAATAATCATAATACGACACAAAATACTCGACATGATTGTTGGGAAAAAACTGACGAAACTCTGAGTACAATTGTGCCGCAAGAGTCTTGTTATGCGTCATGATGATAGTCGGCATTTTCACATTCTCTATTACACGCGCCATAGTGTGCGTTTTACCGCTTCCAGTGACACCTTCAAGCGCTTGATAACGATTGCCTTTGAGGATAGAGTCTGTGAGTTCTTTGATAGCTGTAGGCTGATCTCCGGCCGGTTGATACGGTGATACGACTTTAAAATTTGGCTGATTTTTCATTGGTGGAATTATAGCTAAATGGGGATAATGATACAGAATTTATAAGCATGGTTACCTATAGGCTGCTGAGAATGCTATTTCTTACAGCTCTCTTTGAGTTCTTTTGCTTTGTCATATCCTGCGTTTAGTGCGTTTTGTATCCATGGAGCGGCTTTGTCGTATTCATTTTTGGAGCAGTAGAGTTCGGCTAAAAGATAAGCGGCTTCTGTATCTGCATTGTTTGCGTTTATCTCCAGCCAGTATGCGGCACGCTCAAAATCGAGTATTTGCAAGAGGATACGCCCGAGTAGTTTTTGCGCTTTTTCATTACCGCCTTTTGCGCTGGATTCGAGATATTCCGCTGTTTGCGTTATATTTTGATCCACTCCGTCACCGCGATAATACATAAACGCAAGGTTATATTGCGCTGTACTCTCTCCTGCATGAGCAGCTTTTTGCAGCCAAAGTAGAGCTTGTCCATAATCCTGAAGCGTATTTTCTCCTATAAGATACATCATACCCAGATCGAGTTGGGCTCTTGTATCGTTTTGTGTGGCTGCGTTTGTCAGCCAGAAGAGACCCTGCTGTTTATCTGTTTTGGTTCCAAGCCCTTCAAAGTAGAGATAACTGAGTGCGTTTTGTGCTTTGAGATTGCCCTGTTTTGCTTCTTGTTCATAGAGATTAAATGCTTTTGAATACTCTTTTGCCTCAAACGCAAGGAGTGCGTCATCTATCGGTGCGCCAAAAAGAAGTCCATAAAAAAGTGGTAAAAGAGGTAAAAAACGCATCATTTGCTCCTAATAAAGTTGTAAAAACGCAGCCAGAACAAGAGAGACACCAAAAGTGCCTCCGACCATAACTATGCGTTTTTGTGTTTCAGAAATAGCATATTTTTCTTCTAAATAGTCGGCGATTTTTAAAGCCGGCGCAATAGCGAAAATAAACATAGGGAAGGTCATAACGAGTATCATTACAATATCATGTGCGGTCAATTTTTACCCTTTTTTTGAGATGTGATGTCCAAAAACAAGGACTTTGCCGTATCTGGCACTCCAAATGATAAAGAGAAGTAGCCACGCACTCAAAGAGATATCAAATAAAAAATCAGCTCCCCATGCAAACGCAACATTGAGACTCAAAAGCATCCTCAAAAGTACGACTACCTGAACAAACCAAAAGATTTTTGTAGCGATAGTATCTGCATGAGGCGTTTGTCCGGAGTGTCCCAATATAACTCTCGTCCCAAATCCTACAAGGATAGTTGTCACAAATCCTATGGCAAGAAGATGTATGCCTATAAAATAAAAATCCAGAGCGAACAAAAGCTCTAAAGTATGGGTAAACGCAGAGATGAAAAATGCTACAGGAAGCCAAAAGAGTCCTAAATGAAGCACCCAAAGAATAGCAGGAGAGCTAAAAAGAGGCAGTTTCCAGCTGATAAACTCCCGAAGCAGATAAAGCGCCAAAACCAAATTAATAAGAATCTCTATGATAGAAAAATCCAAAGAATTAACAATTGTTTTGAGAAGGAGCAGGGTAAAAACTATGGCTATAAGATTTGTACTTTTTGGCTCGTAAGAGTGAGAAAAGAAAGGAATCATTCTCTGTGCAACGCTGAAAGTCAAAAAGATGATGTAGAGGTAAAAACCTGTATTGATGGCGAGTGTTTGCACTTCAAAGCCGAGTTCAAGCAGGATAAAAAGCAAAGAAGCGATCAAACCGTAATACTGGGCAACTAAAATCCAAAAAGAGTCCACCTTATCCTGTGCGTGCCCTGTTTTGTATATATGAGTGAGTTGTCGGACGATAAAGATATGTGAGACAAAAAGAGCTGCCATGGCAAAGAGTACAATTATATGACTGGTAAATGAACCAATAAAAAAAAGAAAAGAACCCAGAGTCTGTGCGTAAAATATATTTGTATAGAAGGTTTTGTCTATGACCTGCGTTTGGCAAAATCGTGGGAAAGTCGTAAATAAAAATCCAATAAAAAGATTTGTAAAAACACTAAAAAGAAGCGAATAAACATGAAAGTTCAAAGTATTTATCGTAAGTGTGACAACACCTTTATAACTCAGAGCAAAAAGAAACATCATAAACACTGCGTTTGCAAGTCCTAAAATAAAAAACGGTTGATGCGGTTGGGATAAAAAATAACTTTGTTTTTTTGTAAAATGCATTGTATTTCCGTAAAGTTGAGATCTTATATCTTAGTAAAATTCTTCAGAAAAAATGTTGATTTCTATCAAGAGAAGGGCATCTCTTAATCAGTAAGGGCATGGAGTCCTTCTTTGTTTTTGATTTTATAGTTGTTGTTGAGGTCTTTTTCCAAAAGATCGAGTTTGAGGAGTTTTTGAAAGACTCTTGAGAGTGTCTCGGGTGTCATGTGGAGATGTTCTGCGAGTTGATAGTTTTTATAATCAACAAGTGCGGCACCGTTCGTATCATGAATAAACTTCGCAAGACGCGCGGTAGAGTCAAGGACAACATTGAGTGCGATGACGGATTCGAGATAACGTATCTTTTTTGAAAGGGATTTGAAAAAGACAAAAGCAACATCAGGATCACTTAAAAATTCATGTTTAAAACGCTCAAAATCTATCTGAATCACTTCCCCGTCTGTTTCAAAAACAGCAGAAGCAGGATAAGGCAGACCTTCAAGAACAGCCATCTCTGCGATGAGTGACATAGGTCGAAAGCGGTGCATAACGACTTCATTGTTTTTTGGGTCTGTTTTGTAAACTTTTAAGATTCCTTCTATAAGGAGCGTCAACGCTTTTGGCTGCTCTTTTTCATAAAAAAGAATAGTACCTTTTGACATTTTTCGGTGCGTTGCAAAAGAGTGTATTCTTGCTAGTCGCTCCTCGGAAAGATTGTCAAAAAAATAAAAATGTCTTAAATCATGCACACAATAACCTTTGAGTAAAATTTTTCTTGACCAAACAGCAGAACAATGCTTTGAATCAACAAGTAAAAAGCTTAAGGAGGCTGTTACTTTATACTGCTGCTTGGGCAAAATGCCTACGAATTAGGCAGAGTTGCATTTTATTTTGAGTTGTTGATTATATAGGATAAGCATCTGAGTCTCCTTGATTTATGTCAAATGCAGAGAGAAGCGTTTGAGATAGTATAAGAAAAAAAAGGCTCATGAGATGGATTTTCATAAATATATACATGCTGTAGGTACGGGAGTCAAGGGAAATAGGGATTTGAGTTTTGAAGAAGCTAAAGATGCGATGCAGCAGATTTTAGATCAAACTGTTTATCCTGAACAGATTGCTGCGTTTTTGCTCGGTTGGAGGCTCAAGCCTGAAACGACGGAAGAGTTTCGCGGAGCGCTGAGTGCGTGTGACGCTTCTATCACACCTCACAAGATTGAAAATTCTATCGAACTTGGATATCCCTTTGATGGCAAAGCGAACAATCCTTATATCTTTCCTCTTGTCGCACAGGTGCTCAAAGATTTTTCTCTGGATTTGGTGCTCATGGGAGATGACCTGTAGCCTGCAAAAGGCGGTATCACAACAAAAGATATTTGTACAAATATGGCTCTGAGTGAAAATTGTCATTTTTTTGACCGTAAGGATTATTCTCAAAAGCTGCATAATCTCACTGAAATACGAATGCGTTTGGGACTTCGTACAGGTTTCAATACCATCGAAAAGCTACCGCATTTAGCAGGCAGTGAATATGCGATTACGGGAGTATTTCACAAGCCTTATGTCAAAAAATATATCGAAACTTTTGCCCATAGGTATAAAAGATTTGCGCTGCTTCAAGGCAACGAAGGAACACCGGAGCTTTTTAGCAAAGGAAGAGTTTGGATTACCGATGGAGAAAATACACAAGAGTATATCATCGATCCACAATACTATGGTATCGACTACCAAAAATCTTGGGAGAGTATCACAAGAGAAGAATCACTCCAACAGTTGCAAAACCCTTCAAGTGAGTATCTCAAACTTGCAAAACTCAATGCCGCTATCTATCTTTTTGTCGCACAAAAAGCGCAAAGTATTGATACTGCGTTTGAGATGATAAGTAGCTCATGAAGAAGATTTCGTGACACAACTGTGACATCAATCATTAGTGCTCTTTAACGCTCATTGCTATAAACTACCCAAATATTTGGAGATGACTATGATAGAAAATGTTTTAAAACGCGACGGCAGACACACAGAGTTTATGGCTTTTAAAATCGAAGATGCGATCAAAAAAGCATTTGCAAGTGAACATATTACTTATGAGAGTTCGGTGTTTTTTAATGTGCTTCAAATCCTGCGTACCAAAAGGGTTGTAGCTGTTGAAGATATTCAAGATTTGATAGAAAAAGAACTCTATAAAGCAAGATATTTTGAAGTGATGCGCTCTTTTATGCTCTATCGCCATATGCACAAGATGCAGCGCGACAATCTGCTTGATGAAGATACTACTTATATAAACTCAACGCAGACTATAGAAGAGTATATCAGCGGAAGTGACTGGAGAATCAAAGCAAACTCCAACACAGGCTACTCAAACGTAGGTCTTGTCAACAATACCGCAGGCAAAGTTATCGCAAACTACTGGCTTGATAAGATTTACTCCAAAGAAGAGGGTTATGCCCATAGAAACGGGGATTATCATATTCATGATTTGGATTGTCTCACGGGATATTGCGCCGGATGGAGTCTTCGTGTCCTTTTGGATGAGGGTTTCAACGGAGCGCGTGGCAGAGTCGAGAGTGATGCACCGAAACATTTTCGTGAAGCGCTTGGACAGATGGCAAACTTTTTGGGAATACTGCAGAGTGAGTGGGCGGGAGCGCAGGCTTTTTCCTCTTTTGACACCTATCTTGCACCCTATGTTTTTGCCGATAGACTCTCTTATAAAGAGATAAAAAAAGCTATCAGAAGTTTTATCTACAATCTCAATGTACCTGCACGCTGGGGGCAGTCTCCTTTTACCAATATCACGATTGACTGGAGTGTACCAAGCGATTTGAAGGATCAGATTCCTACAAGAAAACAGCGACATCTTTTGTCAGAGAGATTTGATGGAGAACTTGTAGCACTTGCACATGAGCGGGGTTGTGCGCGACTTGAAGATATGACTTATAAACATTTTCAGCCGGAGATGAACCAGATAAATAGGGCTTATTATGAGATTATGACGCAGGGAGATAAGACGGGACAGCCTTTTACTTTTCCTATTCCTACGGTCAATATCACGGAGGATTTTGATTGGTATGGAGAAAATACGGATGTTTTGTTTGAAAACACGGCAAAAGTCGGCTCTTCTTATTTTCAAAACTTTATTGGCAGTCAGTATAAACGCGATACAAATGGAGAGCTAATCGCCAACGATGAAGCCTATAAACCCGGTCATGTAAGAAGTATGTGCTGTAGGTTGCAGCTAGATCTTCGTGAACTGCTCAAACGCGGCGGCGGACTTTTTGGAAGTGCGGAGATGACGGGAAGTATAGGGGTTGTCACACTCAATATGGCAAGAATAGGTTTCTTGCACAAAGCAGACAAAGCCGCGCTCATGGAGAAAATCGATCAGCTCATGGACTTTGCAAAATCTACTCTGGAGAAAAAAAGAGTTTTTATCCAAGAGATGTACGACAGAGGACTTTTTCCTTATACCAAAAGATATCTGCCGGGATTTAGAAACCACTTCTCAACTATCGGTGTCAACGGTATCAACGAGATGATACGCAATTTTAGCGGTGATACTTATGATATCAGTACGCCTGAGGGGATTGCGTTTGCCATGGAGATACTTGATTATATGAGAGAGAGGATGATTGCCTATCAAGAAGAGACCGGAAACCTCTATAATCTTGAAGCAACACCGGCAGAGGGCACGACATACAGATTCGCAAAAGAGGACAAAAAAAGATATGGAAGCTCTATCATACAAGCAGGTATGGAGGCAAATATCTACTATACAAACTCTTCTCAGATTCCCGTCGGTTTGACTGATGATCCTTTTGAAGCGCTCGGACTTCAAGATGAGCTCCAGTGTAAATATACGGGAGGAACAGTTTTGCACCTTTATATGCAAGAGAAAGTGAGCTCAGTAGAAGCGTGTAGAAAACTTGTCAAAAATGTGATTTCCAACTATAAGCTTCCCTATATCACAGTCACACCTCTCTTTAGTGTATGCCCAAAACACGGCTATATATCGGGAGAACATGAGTTTTGTCCACGCTGTGATGAAGAGTTGGTGATGGAATATGAGAGTCTCAAGCAAGAAGTTTCATAGTAAAAATGTGTCACAAATATAACAAAGGAGAGAAAATGTGCAAAGAAGAGATATTGGAAATAATGCAGGCAAAAAGAAAAAGATGTACTGTATATACACGAGTAATGGGTTATCACAGACCCGTAGAGAGTTTTAATCTAGGTAAAGTCGGTGAGCATAAAGAAAGAAAGCAGTTTGTCCAACGCTAAAATCGTTTATGATATAACGAAGTTTACGCATCTTGATTATCCAAATCATCTTGCGTGTATCGTTTGGTTCGCGGGGTGTAATATGCGTTGCGGGTATTGTTACAATGCAGATATAGTGCTTGCAATAAATGGACATTACACACTTTTTGATGTACTCGTATATCTCAAAACGCGGGTCGGTTTACTTGATGCTGTTGTGCTTTCAGGCGGAGAAGCCTGCGCACATGAGCTGCTTGCGTTTTGTAGAGAGATACGAGCTTTGGGATTTAAAATCAAGCTTGATACAAACGGTACTTACTTTGAAAATCTCTACGTTTTGTGCGAAGCAAAACTGCTAGACTATGTCGCTCTTGACTATAAAGCACCCAAAAACAAGTTCAAAGCGATAACACATTCAGGCAGATTTGAAGCGTTTTCAAAGAGTTTGGACTATCTTCTACAAAGTGGGATGGCGTTTGAAGTACGAACGACTGTACATGGTGATTTGTTGGATGAAAATGACATCAATCTTATCGTTGATGACTTGATTTTGCGAGGTTATGACAAAACATATTATCTACAGCCTTTTCTTGATACGGATACTACTCTGGGTGATATGAAACGCAACACAAAAAAACTCGAAAGAGCTTTGTTATCGGAAAAACTGGAGATAGTTATACGATAGTACTTTTAAGGAGAAGATATGGAGCAAGAGAATACAAAAGTAAATAAATACGAGCGCTATAAGCTTCGTTTGTCTCCGTATGAATTTTTTCCACAGATAGCAACGCTTGATTTTGAGAATCTAGGCGACGGCGACAGATACTATTTACAGGATTTTGGTATCTTTAGTGCTGATTTTTTGGAAGATGCTTTTACCCTGCGTGTGCGTGTTGCAGCAGGCAGACTCACTTCGCAAGAGTTTGCACACTTGGCAGAGATAGTGAGTACGTACGATTTGCATATTATCCTCACGGCAAGAGCGGGCTTGCAACTTCACGGACTCGATGCAACAAATATCTTAGAAGTTTTTTATCAAGTCAACGCTCTTGGACTCACCACTTGGCAAAGTTTTGGCGACAATGTACGCAATATAGTGTGTGATGTCTATGATGGAGTCGGCGAATTTTGTGAGATAGAAGTCTATCCTATCCTTATGCAGATGCAAGAGAGAATCTTGAAAAACCCACGATATGTCGGGATGCTACCGCGACGGATCTCTGTCGGTATCTCTGGAAACAGAGCCAATGTCCTCTCTCTTTTTGCCAATGATCTCTATTTTGCTTTGGCACAAAAAGGGGATATTTTTGGTTTTAATGTCTATTTAGGAGGCAAAAACTCTGAAATGGCTCAAAGCGCAGATATCTTTTTGCAAACAAGTGAAGTGAGCGATTTTTTTGTTGCGTTTATCGAAGCGTTTTTTCAGCACGGCTCGCGAGGATCGCGTTTAAAGGCGCGACTCTTTTATCTGCTAGAAGAGATAGGAATCGAAAAATTTAAAGCATATATCCAAATTGAGTATAAAAAACCCTTCCAAAACGCAGGGCAAACTATCTTGGAAAAAGCACAATTCAGCGAATGTCAAAGACTCAAAGACGGAAGTTATGCTCTCTGTTATCAGAGTGATTTTGCCCGCCTAAACGCAGCGCAGATGCTTGGTATCGCACAATATGCAAGTGAACATCATGCACATATCCGTTTGGGCATAGATCATAATATCTATCTTTTGGGTTTAAAAGAGGCAAATACAGATTTTGCTCCAACACACAAAAACGCAACGATATTAGCGTGTGCAGGGAGTGAATATTGTCCCTATTCTTATTGGAATATCAAAGATGAAACATCGTATCTACCGCTTGAGAAGATTTTGGAACATCGCATTTTAGTCGGGTTTTCCGGCTGTGCAAAAGGGTGCGCAAGACACCAGCACTCGGATATCGGGCTGATAGGACTCCGAACAAGCAACTTCGGCAACGCCGAAGGAGGTGCAAGAGTATTTCTAGGAGCACAACATACAAAAGGAAAATCCGTAGGCAGAATGATCTTTTCTATGGTTCCTCTGGAGCATCTTCATGCTCTATTACTTCTGATTATAGAAATGTATGAAGAGAGTGGATATGAGGATTTTGAACTTTATGCGTGTGAAGTTCTCAACACATTTTCAGAAGATTTTCTCGCTTTATGGTTTTTGGCAAATCTTCAAAGCGGAAAAAAAGTCAAACTTGTGCCAAATGAAAACAGCACATTCGCTCATGAAAAAAGTTTGCTAGAGAAATATTTCGCAGATTTAGAAATGCTCAACCTCATAGACGAAGCGTTTAAAACAGCTATATCGGCGGAGTGTAAACGACTCTGGACTATTTGATACCAAGTGCGTATCCTTGTCCTCGGATGTTTTTTAGCAAGTCTTTGGATGTTTTTTCTCTAAGGCGGCGTATAAAGGTTCTGACTTTTTCATCACTTACATCTTCTTTTGGCCAGAGTGCGGTTTTGATTGCATCGGCATCAATGAGCGGGGTGTTTTCTTTGTGTTCTTGGAGCATAAATTGGATAAAATTTTTTTGCGTTTTTGTGAGGGCTATGTAGCGTCCCTCTTTGTAGAGTGCTTTTTTTGTTTTGTCAAATAAAAAACCGCCTGCAAGTTCTACGCTTGTCGTCTCAAATCCTTGCGATATTTGTATGATATAGGTCAAAAGTTCTTCAGGGTCAAAGGGCTTGATAAAGTATTTATTGACTCCGATATCGATAGCACCCAAAAATTTCTCCGTCTCGCTAAAGGCGCTAAGAACGATGATGGGGATATGCGGATGTGTTTTTTTTATCTCTTTTGCCATCTCAAGACCTGTGCGTTTTGGCATCATGATATCTGTGATGAGGATGTCCGGTGCTATTCTTTGGAACATCTCTATGCCTTGTTCTCCATCTTTTGCGATGTGAAAGCTATAAAAATACTCACCGATTGCGTTTTTCAAAAGAGAAGAGAGTTTTTCTTCATCTTCGACAAGCAAGACTTTGAGTTTTTTCAAAACTCTGTTTCGTATCCAATAGACGTTTGTATGGTTAAGCATTTTTACTCTCCAAGGGGATTTTGATACAAAATGTCGTTGCGTTTTGTTTGGATGTCACATCCAAAGAGCCGTTAAATCCTTGCTCACAAATCATCTTGGACATAAAAAGACCAAGCCCTGTTCCTTGAGAAGCGTGTTTTGTCGTAAAGTAAGGTTCAAAGATTTTATAGATATCTTTTTCTTTTATACCGCCCGCATTGTCCTTTATCTCGATGCGTGCAAAGGTTTTTTCATTTGTGACGCGGATATCTATCTCTCGGAGTAAAATAGTGTTGGAGACGAAGGCATCTTTTGCGTTTTTTAAAAGATTGATAAAGACCTGTGAGAGTTCATTGGATATGCCAAGCAACATGAGCTCTTTTGGTCCAGCGACATAAACGCTAATGAGTTCTTTTTGCAGAAGCGTGTCAAGTATATGTAAAGATTCGTTTATACAGCGCATCAGATCAAAAACCTCTTTTTCTTTATTGGGCTTAAAAAAATTTGTAAAATCTTCGATGGTGTTTGACATATTTTTGATGAGGAGTTTGCTCTGCTCATGATAGATGCAAACATTCATATAGTCATCGCACAGAGCCGCTTTTTTGATATTAAAAAGGATGAGGTTCAGCTCAGTAAGCGGCTGTCTCCACTGATGCGCGATGTTCGCTAGCATCTGCCCCAGACTTGCAAATCTTGATTGCCAAAACATCACTTGTTGTTTGACTTCATTTTTTTTGATCTCATCTTCTACCCGGGCTTCAAGGGTGAGATTGAGTTCTTGAAGTTCTTTTGTTTTTTCTTCTATCTTTTTTTCAAGATTTTTGTTCAGTTCTTTTAGCTCTGTATCTTTTTTTTGCAGCTCATATTTATAGAGGACCTCTTGCGTCACATCGTATCGGATCGCTATATATTCTACTATCTCTGCATTTGCATCGAGGATAGGGATAACAGTTGTGTTTACATAAAAAGATGCACCGTTTTTGGCACGATTTTTGACTGTACCTTTGTAGATATTTTTCTTTTTTATCGTTTCCCAAAGCAGTTTGAATTTGCGTGCATCGACATCCGGATGTCGGATAATATTATGATTTTTGCCAAGCAATTCGGCTCTTGTATATCCTGAAATCGCACAAAACTCATCATTGACAAAAGTGATGATACCCTCAGTATCGGTTTTGGAGATGATGTTTGTTTTTTCTATGGCGTCTTTGTATTGTTGTAACATACAGAGATTTTAGCGGATAATCTCAGAAGAAAATATCGAATAGGTCAAGATAGCACTACCATTTAAGTGGAGTATTTTATCATATTCGCTAAAATGGGTGAATTATTATAAAGAGAGAGAAAATGGATAAATTATTGCTCATGTTGCAACTTCAAGCACAACTCAATGAAGCCACAAACGGCGCAGAGTGGACAAGCGGAATCACAAAAAATAAAAAAATCATCAACTGGCGTAGATGTATCTATATGGAATGTGCGGAGATGATTGATAGTTTTTCGTGGAAACATTGGAAAAATATAAATCAAGAGCCGGATTGGGCAAATCTTCAGATAGAAGTTATTGATGTTTGGCACTTTATTATCTCTTTGGCGATAGAAAATTATACAAATACATCACGCGGCACGCTGGAGACACTTGCGCTCAATGTATCAAAACTTGCCGGACTTGAAAGAATTTCTCATAAAAACACAAACTTTGCAGATCAAGAACGTGTCATTGCTAAGGTTGAAAATCTGATGTTTCTTACACTTGAAAAAGGGGAACTAGAACTCGAAGCACTATTTGAAAACTTTTTTGATTTAGTGCTTTTGAGTGGTTTGAATCTTGAGACACTTTATAGACTGTATGTAGGTAAAAATATTCTTAATCAATTTCGTCAAGACAATGGATACAAAGAGGGAAGTTATATCAAAGTCTGGAATGGCGAAGAAGATAATGTTGTTATGAAAAAAATCTGGGAAGAAAACGCAGATATAAAACCTGATATGCTTTATAGAGAACTCACAAAAAACTATCAAACACTGACAAAGAACTAGACTTTGCAAGAGAGCCTGCTTGAGATAAAAGATCTCTCCTTTGGATATACAAAAGATATACTTCTCTTTGAGAGACTCTCTTTGTCACTCAAACGAGGAGAGATAAAAGCTATAGTCGGGGCAAGCGGAGCGGGAAAAAGTACACTTTTTGAGCTAATCGTCGGAAATCTAAAACCTCTTAGCGGAACAATACGCAGTTCAAAATATTCTGAAGTCTTTCAGGACCCTTACAGCTCTTTCCATCCAAGCTACACGCTTCTGAATCAGATAAAAGATGTAGCAAAAATAGACGAACTTGCGTTTTATCTGGAAAAGCTAAATATGGAAGAAGAACTTTTGTATAAACTCTCACATGAGCTCTCAGGAGGACAACTTCAGCGCGCTTCTATCTTGCGAGCTATGCTTATGAAACCCTCTCTTTTACTGCTTGATGAACCGACATCCGCACTTGACAATGTTATACAACTCGAAGTTATGCGTATGCTTGTAGAAAATCTAGGAGAAATGGGAATGTTACTCATTACGCATGATATGGAGCTTGCAAAGTGGTGTGCAGACGAGATTATCACACTCTAAGAGTGTGTTAAATACTTGCCTGCATAAAATCCAGCACCTGCCATCAAAATAGTTCCTACTGCGTTTAGAGTGATGTTAAACGCAGCTAAAAGCAGATGACCGCCTTGTAGAAGCAAAAGCGATTCAAACGCAAAGGTTGAGTAGGTTGTCAGTGCTCCTAAAATTCCGGTTGATAAAAAAGATTTTGCGTGGAGTGAAAAAAAGCTTGTGTACATGAAATATGCCATGAGCAGACCCATCAAAAAACTTCCCAAAAGATTGACTCCGAGTGTGCCATAAGGCAAATCATGAGGAATTTTGTGTGATATTAGACCGTTGAGATATGCGCGAAGCACTGCACCGATAAAACCGCCGCTACCTATGGCGAGGATTGTTTGCCAGCTCATCATCATAAACCTTTTGCATTTTTATTCTTAGCTCACCCAGCCAATTTGGATCTTCTTTATCTGCACTAAAGGCATCCATATAGATGACTTTTATACGACCCGGCATATAGAAAAACTCTTTGATATTATAATATTTCGCAGATTGCATGAGCACAACGGGTTGTACACGAAGATGATATTTATCGGCTATCACTTTTGCTCCTGCTTTAAATGGAAGCATTCTTCCATTTGTGGAGCGTGTTCCTTCTGGAAAAATCGTGATAACTCTTCCCTTGTCAAGTCTATCTTTTGCTGCACGCAAAAGTGTGATAAGTGATGTTTTGCTTTCTCTTTCTATCGCGATGTCTTGTGGAAGTTTGAGTGCCAGCCCAAAGAAAGGGACATCAAAAAGTGCTTTTTTTGCTACCCATGCCAAATCTTTGCTTGAAGATGTTTCCATGATGCCGATATCGAGATCACTTTGATGGTTGAGCATAAACATTTGCGCATCAGGATCTTCTTTACCTTCTATGGTAACAGAATAAAAGGTCGTGATACGAATCAGCCAAGAAGATATTTTTCTTGCATAAGGTCTAGGCAAAATAGGGTAGAGCAGGATAGAGAGCGTAAGTGCTGCAAAGATGATTAGTGTGGCATAGAGCCAACTAACGTGTGCAAGTATCTTCATTTTTCACCCAGCCAATTTGTTCATTTGGAAGTTCTATTTTTATAAAGTCACCAACAGTTCCATCTTGGACAAAATCGCTCTCTTTACTGGTTGTCTCAAAAATAGTTCCGTTATAAACAGGAAGTAAACGTATCTTAGCCCCTGTTTTGATGCAGATTTTTTCAGAAGGTTTGTTCATATAAACAATATATGCTACAGGCACAAGCAGCAAAATGAGATAAGAGTATTTTTTTCTCCATAGAATCAAAATGGTAAAAACTCCCGTGGCAGCCATTGCTAAAATGATTTTGATCTCATCATGTGACTGATCTTGCGGTTTTAGGTCCGTTTGCGTCGTCACCCGATCTTCATCTACAATCACTGGGATACTAACAGTTAAAAATTTGTTTTTTTGCAGGTTGAAGTAAGAAAATGAAAAGTTTTCTATTTTTTTATCTACAACAATAAAGTAGGTGATTTTTGAATGTGTATAGGACTTTTTGACAGATTCTATCCCTTGTTTGAAAACCTCTTTAAAGTGCATTTTCTCTATAGCACTGTTATCTGCTTGTGCTACGAAGACGATAATATTATGCTCATGATCGTAAGCGGTTGTTTTGTATTCTATAAGTTCAAAGTTGTCGGCGATAATATTTGAGAAGTTTTTAGGAGGATTGAGCGAAAAAATATCCAAACTCATTCCAGATAAAAACGAAGGTTCATACTCTTCATCTGCGACTAATGTAGCTTGAATGTCAGGTGTTTTTGCTGTTTCTGTAGTTGCAATGAGATAAAAAGTATCATAAAAATACTTACCTTTTTTCTCTCTGTGCGGTGTATCATTTAAAACTTCTACACCACTTTGTTGCGAAAAGTCATATTGAATCTCTTCAAGGTCTTCTATGGTTGAGAGTGATTTGATGGTTATTGTAAAAACTTCACCTTTGATAACTCTTTTTGGGACATCACTATAACTCAAATAAAGAACTTTTTGTGCTACAAGTGATGTAAAAAAGAAAAGAAGTAAAAGAAGTATTTTGCTCACTATTTTAAAAATCCTAGCAGCATTTTGACTCCATCGTTGGAGCCGAGTATTGTTTCCATCGCACGTTCAGGGTGTGGCATAAGTCCAAAAACATTTTTTTCTTTGTTGCAGATACCTGCGATAGAATCAACGCTTCCGTTTGGATTTTTGTCATTTCCCTGTGCATCAGAATATTTTAAAAGAACTTGATTATTGGCATACAAATCTTTTAGACCTTCTTGATCGATGTAAAAATTACCGTCATGGTGTGCGATAGGAATGTTGACAACATCACCTTCGTTAAGGTTTTCTAAAAAAACATTGTCATTGTTCACTACTTTGAGTGTGTGGTGTTTGGAGATAAAGTGCAGGCTTTCGTTGCGTTTTAATGCACCCGGAAGAAGTCCTGATTCTGTTAAAACTTGAAAACCGTTACAAATACCGAGTACTTTACCGCCCTTGGACACATACTCTTTTACAGCTTTCATAACAGGACTAAATTTAGCGATGGCGCCACTTCTGAGATAATCTCCATAACTAAAACCACCTGCAACAACCAAAAGGTTCGTATCTGCAGGGATAGTCTCAGACTTGTGCCAAACTATTTCTGTTGTAGCACCGAGTTGCTCAAATGCATTTTGTGTGTCATACTCGCAGTTTGTGCCAGGAAATTGAAGTATGCTCACTTTCATTTGATAAGCTCTATTTCATAATCTTCGATAACTGTATTTGCCAAAAGGTCTTCACACATTTGTGTAACATCTTTTCTTGCTTTTACTTCATCTTGCGTGTCAAGTTTGAATATTATTTGTTTTCCAACACGAACATCACTGACGCCCTCAAAGTGTAGAGAGTCAAGTGCGTGATGCACCGCTTTTCCTTGAGAGTCCAAAACACCTGCTTTTAGAGATACATTTACGATTACTTTCATTGATTATTTTCCTAAAATTCTATTTAATACTTGCTCATACGCTACAGTTAAGCCACCAAGACCTTGACGAAATCTGTCTTTGTCCATTTTTTCGCCAGTTTCCATATCCCAAAAGCGGCAGTTATCAGGAGAAATTTCATCAATAAGGATGATATTTCCACTTGCATCTTTTCCAAATTCCAGTTTAAAATCTACAAGTTTGAGACCTTTATCTGCGAAGTATGGTTTGAGTATATCATTGATTTGTCTTGCCATACGGCGAAGTTTGTCTAGTTCATCTTGATAATCCACCAAACCTAAGATAAGCGCATGCTGATCGTTGAGTTTTGGATCACCTAGTGCATCATTTTTGAAGTCAAATTCTACAAGAGTAAAAGGAAGGACTTTTCCATCTTCTATACCCAAGTTACGAGAAAGGCTTCCTGTAGCGATGTTACGAACAATAACTTCAATAAGGATAACATCCACTTTTTTATGCAACATATGGTTCGCATCAAGCATTTTCACAAAGTGAGTCTGAATACCTTTAGATTCTAAAAGTTTAAAAAGTTCGGTAGAAATTTTGTTGTTGAGTGCGCCTTTGCCAGCTTCACTTGACTTTTTCTCACCGTTAAACGCAGTTAAATCATCTTTAAACTCTGAAATAACCAAATTTGCATCATCAGTTAAATATAACTTTTTTGCTTTTCCTTCGTAAAGTAACTCTCTTTTTTCCATATCGATTTATCCTTTCATGATTACTAAAGCTTTGATGATACCAACAGCTTCTTTGAGTTGAACGTCTTTGTTGAGCATTTCTGGCGTGATTATATCTTTATTATCTTTTTTATCTTCTTTATTTGTATGTGAAACGCCGTTGTTTTCATCAATTTTGTCAAGTTCTTCTTCAAGATGTTTTTTCAAATCAGCCTCTTTGATAGAAAAATCATTGCCATTTGTTTTGACTTCGCCCGGTAAAACTTCGATGTCAGGTTTGACACCTACAGCCTGAATAGTACGTCCGCTTGGAAGGTAATATCTTGCTATAGTGAGTTTGATTGCTTCTGTCTCAGTAACAGGGAGAACAACCTGCACACTTCCTTTTCCAAAGGTGTTTTCACCGACTAAAACGCCGCGTTTATGATCTTGAAGTGCACCACTTACGATCTCCGATGCACTTGCACTTCCACCGTTGATAAGAATGACCATAGGTACTTTTGTGATTGTTTTTTGTTTGGAAGCTTTATAGGTTTTTTGGTCAACTGCACTTTTGCCTTTTTGTGAGACGATATCTCCTTCATCTACGAAAAGATCTACCAAGTCAACAGCTTGGTCCAAAAGCCCACCAGGGTTGTTTCTTAAGTCAAGAACAATACCCTTTGTAGTTGCTTTTCTTTTGTTTATCTCTTTTGTCACATCTTCTGCTACTTTCTTGTCAAAACTTGTAACGCGAATATAAAGAAGTTCATCTCCTATAGTTTTTGCATAAACGGATTCGATTGTGATTATGGCACGTACTATATGTACATTTAAAGGTTTGCTCTCTCCTTGACGCACTATAGTTAGGTCGATAGCTTCTCCTACTTTTCCTCTCATTTTGGAAACAGCATCATCAATGGTCATGCTTATTGTAGATTGATTATCTATTTTGAGAATAATATCCCCTGATTTGAGTCCTGCTTTGTCTGCAGGAGTCCCTTCAATCGGGGCTATAACCGTAAGTGCACCATCGCGAATACCTACTGTTATGCCAAGTCCGCCAAATTCACCTTCGGTTTGAACTTTGAGTGTTTTGTAATCCTCATGAGAGAGATAGTTGGAGTGTGCATCAAGGTTCGTAAGCATCCCTTTGAGTGCTTTATCCATAAGTTCTTCTATCGTCACATCATCTACATTGTACTGTTCAACGATGCTGATAACCTTTGTAAATTTTGCTAAAGATTCAAGTCTAGAAGCCTCGGTACTTTGTTTTGCGGCTTCTTCTTTTGCAAATAAAGTGCTAGAAAAAAAGAGTGTAACTGCAAGTCCGATACTTGCGAAACCAAGAGTTATATATTTTTGTTGTTTCATAATCTATCCAGTCATATAAGTTAAGAAATTATAGTTAAAAGCTGTTTAAATAACAAATTTATATTATTTCTATATAATAACAAGGAAATTTAGAGATAGGTCAAATATGAAAAACATTGTTTTAATCGGGTTTATGGGCGTTGGCAAAGGAAGCGTAGCGAGAGAAATTTTGAAAAAAACTCGTTATATTGCCATTGATACAGATGATTTGATTGAGAGTATGGAAAACAGAAAAATCAAAAAGATTTTTGAGAAAGAGGGTGAGGCATATTTTAGAGAACTTGAAAAAAATATTGCTCTTTGGCTTGAAAAAAGTGTTAAAAACAGTCTTATATCTACCGGCGGCGGCTTTTATAAAGTCAAAAATCTTAAAAAAATAGGTACAGTAGTTTTATTGGACTCTCCTTTTGAAGAGATTCTCAAACGCATAGAAGAGCATCCAAATGCGCAAAGCAAACTCAAAAAAAGACCTTTGCTTGATGACTTGGAAGCAGCAAAAAAACTCTACGAACTTCGCAGACCAGAGTACCTTGCTGTCGCAGACATCATCATAGATGTAACCAATAAGAGCCTTGAAGAGTGCTCTAAAGAAATTTTAAAGAAGGTAAAAAAAGATGGTTAAAATATTTGTATTTTTAGTAATAACACTCGCTACTTCGCTCATGGGAGCAGAAATTCACTGGGCAAAAGATTTTAAAAGCGGAATCGAAACAGCAAAGAAAGCCAATAAGCCTGTCTTATTTGTGTTTTCTCGTCATACATGTAAATACTGTGTTATTCTTGAAGAAACAACCTTTAAGGATGCAAAAGTTATTGAGGCACTTAATAGAGATTTTGTCTCAATAGTCTCCTATACAGATGAAAATGATTTTACACCTCAAGAACTTTGGAGACCGGGCACACCGACACTTTGGTTTTTGCTTCCAAGCGGTGAACCGATGTTTCAGCCGCTCATGGGTGCAGTAGATGCGGATAACTTCCTCAAGGCAATTGCTATTGTCAAAGAAGAATTTGATACTATGAAAGCGGAAAAATAATTATGATATTTGTAAAAACAACAGATGAGAGTTTTGGAGTTGATTTTGACGAACTTCTCGGACGCGGTAAAATGGATATGGAACATGTAAGTTCTATCGTTGGAAATATAATCTCTGAGATAAAGAATGAAAAAAACGCAGCGCTTAAGCGTCATATAGAGAAGTTTGACAAATGGACACCAAAAAGTGATGATGACTTGAAAATCTCTACGGACTCTATGCAAAAAGCCTACGAAGAGCTTGAGCCGAAGCTCAAAAGTGCTCTGCACCTTGCATATGATAGAATCAAAGTCTATCATGAAAAGCAAAAACCAAAATCTTGGTTTGATGATGAAGCAAACGGCACGATTTTGGGACAAAGAGTCACGGCGGTTGATAGCGCAGGGCTTTATATCCCTGGAGGAAAAGCAGCCTATCCTTCTTCGCTTTTGATGAATGTAATCCCGGCTCAGGTTGCCGGAGTGGAGAAGATAGTCGTTTGTACACCGACTCCGGACAATGAACCTAACGAACTTTTACTTGCAGCTTGTCACTTGTGTGGGGTGAGTGAAGTTTATAAAGTAGGCGGAGCGAGTGCTATCGCTGCTATGGCGTATGGAACTGAAAATATTCCAAAAGTAGATGTGATTACGGGACCGGGAAATATCTTTGTAGCAACTGCAAAGAAGATGGTTTTCGGTGATGTAAATATTGACATGATTGCGGGTCCTAGCGAGATAGGCATCTTAGCAGACGAGAGTGCGAATCCAAATCACCTGGCGATAGATATGCTCTCTCAAGCGGAACATGACGAGATGGCGAGTTCTATTTTGATTACTCCATCACTAGAGCTTGCAGAAGAGGTTCGCATAGAACTTGAAAACTGGCTTCAAAAACTTCCTCGTGAAGAGATCGCTAGAAAATCTATAACAGAGCGCGGAGCAATTATTATCACCAAAGATATGGATGAAGCAATCAAACTGATGAACGATATAGCGCCTGAACATTTAGAAGTATGTACAAATTCACCATTTGAACTTTTACCGGCTATCAAACACGCAGGAGCAATCTTTTTGGGGCACAATACTCCTGAAGCAATCGGGGATTATGTGGCAGGTCCAAATCATACACTTCCAACGGGTGGAACAGCGAAGTTTTATTCTCCTCTTGGAGTCGAGAATTTTATGAAAAAAACTTCTATCATTGCGTTTTCAAAAAAGGCGATAGATGAGATAGGCGAAGCCTGCGCTCTTATCGCAAACACAGAAGGTCTTACAGCTCATGAACAGTCTGTTAGAGTAAGAATGAGTAAGTAATATTTTTTTATAAGAAATAACTCTATTTTTATGTGTAGAATACTTTTATAATATTTCAATATAAAGGTAGGTACACATGTTACATCCAGCGGTCGCCCATTTTGCAGTGGCACTTCCAATCATTTCTTTAGTTTTAGGTCTTGCGTATCTTGTTAAGCCTAGCGAGTTGATGTCTAAAATCTCGACACGTTTTATGGTATTTGCAGCACTTTTTATGATTGCAGCATTTTTTACCGGCAAAGAAGATGGAGGAGAAGCGTATATACTTCTTTCAGAAGCAGGGCAGGCGCTCTTGAGAGATCATAAAGAGTTTGGTTTATTTTTGACTATTACTATGGTTGTTGCAGCACTTGCGAAATTTTTTGGCTGTTTCACAAAAAGAATCAAGGTAGAAATTTTTGCTATTGTTCTTCTTGCAGTTATCGCAGGCGGAGTCCTGTATCAAGGCAAAATGGGAGGAGAACTTACATTTACTTATGGAGCAAATGTAGAAAAATACTCAGACGGCATGGACTGTTTGGCAGACCCATCCGAATTTATAGAAGAGAAGGAGTAAGCTCCTCTCTTC
>JAQTWZ010000018.1:0-21660 GCA_028689055.1 Sulfurimonas sp.
TAGAGCTGAGTAATCTGAAATGCCGATGGAGAATCCGGATAAAAATAGGATTTTCTATCAAAAAATGATGTTCTGTTTATCGTCGCATCAATAGCTGTTCCAAGCATAATAGCCTTATGGAGCACTTCTTTGTTGAGAACAGGCAAGGCACCCGGAAGTGCGAGACATGTTGGACAAGTATTTGTATTTTGTTTGTGATTAAAACTCGTTGGGCATGAGCAAAAAAGTTTTGTTTTTGTGTTGAGCTGTACGTGGACTTCAAGACCGATAACTACTTCAAACATGATTTTCCTTCTAAATAACTGATAATTAAGTCTTCCATTTTAGCCAATTAAAGCTTTAAAATGTGTTATTTGCTATGTTTTGCGTAGATTTTTTCGAGAAGTTTTGTCTGTTTTTTTGCCTCTTCCAAACGCTCTTTATTGACCAAAAAGGCATCAAGGGCTAAAATCAAAAAAAGTGAAAGAACAATATAAAGAATGGTGATGAAAAATGCTAGGCCAAAGCCCAAAACGAAGAAGATTTTAAAAGTTATAAGAGCACCAAAAAGCACGATGGCCCATGATGCTCCCAGCAAAAAGTTGATAATTCTTTCGAACATATCTTTTTGCATACGTTTACGGCCTAGTGGTCATCAACAGCGATAGCGCCACCTAAATAAACATACGTAAGCATCATAAAAATAAATGCTTGCAAAAATGCCATAAATGTAAGAAGTGCAAATGGAATCATCGGAAAAACCCATGGAGCCAACATCAAGATAACCATCAAAAACATATCATCACCCTTAACATTTCCAAAAAGACGGAAGCTGAGTGACACTAAACGTGAGAAGTGAGAAACGATTTCGATTGGAAACATCAACCAGTATAACCACCAAACAGGACCCATAAAGTGTTTGAAGTATTTAACAACACCCTGCTCTTTGATACCAACATAGTTATAATAAACAAATACGCTTAGAGCTAAAGTAAGAGGCATCTCTAAAAACGCAGTTGGAGCTTCAAAACCCGGAACAACACCTATAAGATTCGCGATTCCTACAAAAAGACCTATAGTAGCAACTAGAGGAAGAAAACGGCTTGCGTTTTCTTTCCCCATAACATCTGTTCCCATTTTCAAAACGCCGCTAACATATGCTTCCATAACATTTTGTGCGCCTCGTGGGACAAGTTGAAGATTTGACATAGCCATTTTCACTATCATTATCGCGATACCCGCAGATAGTAACATATGTGTCATGTAAATAAATGTCTTATCGTGAGTGATAAGGCCGAAAAAAGTAAACAATTCACCCATAGGTGTGCTCCCTTGTCTAAAAATTTACGAGATTATAGTCTAAGTACAATTAAACTATTATAATAAACGATACTTTTTCCAATATTTACTTATCTTTGTTTACTTTTGTCAGTGATTTTCTTTGCAGAAAAGTTCCTATTTGCAATATTTTCTAAAAATACCGTTGCATACGAACCTTTTGGAAGTGTAAATGCGATATTGAAAATAGAGAAATTTTTGTTGTAACTATAAACTATATCTTTTGGAAAGACGATAGCCTCTCGTCTTAGACCTTTTTCATATAAAAAAGGATCATCATATTTTTCTTCTATCTCTGCAGCTTCATCTCGTGCACGAAAAACATCTCGTCCACACAAAAGTCCTGTCGGTACGACTTTTTTCTCTTTAAAATCTTGTAAAGGTATATTTTTCGGCGTAAAGAGTTTGCCTTCATTTGAGAGATAAACATCTCCATTTAAGAGCATAAAATTTCCATTATTTTTTTCACGACTCATGAGCACTCTTTCTCTAAGCCACTCATTAAAAAACTGGCTTTGGTAGATGGAGATAAGAAATTTTTTGACTTTTGTATCTTCGATGTGAAGCTCTCCGCTGATCATCTCTTTTGCCTGCTCTATCGAGTCTTCATCTCTTCCAAATCTCTGGTATCCAAAATAATTCGGCATTCCTATCTTCTCAGCTTTTCTTGCGAGTTTTTCGATTTGTCCCGCTTCTATGGGTTCAACTCCAAAAAGATTGATGTTAAAGCGATTTCCCGCCAAGTCTCCCATACGGATAGAGTGTGTATGGCGGGTAGTTTTGAGGATTTTTATCTGCGGATGTTTAAACTTTTTGATCATATTTTCATATTTTGCTTCGATGGAGATATACTGCGTTGTTGTCGCATGTTTATCTTTGAGACCTGCATACCCGATCTTCTCAGCCGGCAGATTCAAAAACTCTGCAAACGCAGCAATCATATCCCAACTCGTGAGCTCTACTTTTTTCACAAGCAAAATAAGAAAATTACCTCTTCCTTTGTACTCCAACCCTATCTCATCAACGATAAAATCTTTTTGGTTTTGTTCAAAATTAAACTTTATCTCTTTATTATCGTGTAAATATTCTCTTTGCATCATCTGCGTTTTCCTTGTTTGGTTTAAAGCTGTAAAAATTTTAACTCTTTGTATGCTTTGGATATATCTTTATTGATGGCTGTTTTAAGTGCATCTAGTGTCTCAAACTTCTCATTTTCGCGTATATACGCAACAAAACTGATAGAAGCCTTCTCTTCGCACACCACTTCTCCATCAAGGACATGTGACTCTATCGCAAAAGTCCCATCCGTTGTGACACGATGACCTATAAAAGAGACCGATGGATGATAATGCTCTTCATCATCGACACGCGTGAGTGTCGCATAAACACCCTCTTTTGGGACTAAAAAACCTTCGCAATCAAGATTTATCGTCGCAACCAGCTCTTTTTTTCCGATGCCCTGTCCGCTTATATGTTTCCCGCGAATCGTATAGTTGTGACCCAAAAATGCGTTAGCACCTTTGATATCCCCTATCTGAAGTTTGGCACGGATCTTGTGCGAATGCACCGAATCTCCATGATGTGTCACCTCATCCACGACTACAACCTCTCCATCAAAAAGAGTTCGTAAATCCTCAAAAGAGTATTTACGATTTTTCCCAAAATGGAAATCATAACCGACTACTATTTTCTTCAATAAAGGAAATTTCTCTTTCAAAAGTGCTATAAACTCCTCACCGCCGAGATGTCTAACTGCATCAAGTTCTATGTACATGAGCGGATAATGCGAAAAATTTTCCCGCTCATGTTTTGGCGTAAGATTTGCATAACCCGTCTCTATAACAACTATCGTCCCACTTTTTCCAAGCTCCGCAAAAAGATGCTGATGCCCGATATGCATCCCATCAAATCCACCAATGGCGATAGCTGTACTATTTTTTATATCCTTCAAACTTTCTTTCATTTATGCTACTCTATGGACAATATTTTCAATATTTTCTTTCTCTTTTTCATAGGTTTTATACAAATCATACGCGTTTTGTAGATTGAGCCAAAACTGTGGAGTTGTGCCAAAATACTCCGAGAGCTTCAAAGCCATCAACGATGTAATGCCCCTTTTTTCATTATAGAGTTCACTCAGCGTTTTGATGCCGACTTTAAGATCATGTGATAACTGTGCCTGTGTCAGATTTAGAGGCAAAGCAAACTCTTCTCTTAAAATAATACCGGGATGTGTACTTGGTCGTATTGCTTTCATACTCTTCTCCTTTATTTGTGATAATCATCAATATAAACATCATAAGCATTCGAGTTTTCAAACCTGAAAATCAATCGAAACTGCTCATTTATTCTAATGCTATAAAAATCTTTTAAGTCACCCTTGAGTGCTTCAAGACGATTTGATGGAGGAACTCTCAAATCTTCAAAATCAAAGGAAGCTTCTAACATATCAAGTTTTCTTTTTCCGACATTATTAACTGCTTGAGAAAACTTCTTCTGATTTTTGCCCTCAAAAAGCTGCTCTGTGTACTTACATGTAAAAGATTTTATCATGTTGACATATTATCACAATACGATAAGTTGGTCAAGTGGCATTAGCTTCATATATAAAAATAAACTTAGATGATTTTGGAAAAAAATAGATATTTGCTATTAAGAGATGTCAATAAAAACTATACAACGCCTCCGCTCTTCAATGAACATGAAAATATTCGCGGTCCACACACATACAAATAATCAGGAACACAACAATGACACATGCACAACTCATAGAAAAAATAAACACCCTAGGATACCAAGGATTCAAAGAAGCCTACACACGACAAAGCGAAGATGTAGCTTACTCTTCTATAGGCTTTGAAGAGAGACTCTATCAGCTCTTTGATGCACAAGAGATCTTTTTAAAGAACAAACGCATCACCATGAATCATAAGCTCTCAAAAATAAAAGATAAGCAAGCAGCACTTGATGCAATAAATTACCGGATTGATAGACAGATGTATCTTAATTGTTGATGAGATCTAATACATAAGACCTTTGCATCTCAGAACTATTAAAGACATTTTTCTGCTACGAGTCATAAAAACAGAGATAAAACAATGAAAGAAAAAAAATATTTAAAAGTGACTTCATAATTCTTGTTTATTTACTATTAACATAAGAGTTATATTATTTCAACAATATAGATGAATTCTAAGGAAAATGAATGAAAAAAGCAAAAATAATCCTCTCGACTATCCTTTTAGCAAGTACGTTTTTAAGCGCACAGACTTTAGTAACCGTAAATGGTTCAGAAATTACACAAAATGATGTTGATTCAGCGCTCATGAATGCTACTCAAGGTAGATTTAATGAAGTACCTGCTGAAAAACAAGCGCAGTTCAGACAACAAGTTCTTGAGCAACTTATCGGGAAAGAACTTGCATACGATGATGCGAAAAAAACAGGAGTTTTAACTTCTAAAGAATTTAAAGATGAGTACGACAAAGTACAAGAGAGAGTCAAAAAAGAGTTGGCTATACAAGTATGGCAAAAAAAGATTATTGACGGTATTGCAGTTTCAGAAAATGATTTAAAAGAATACTACAACAAAAATAAAGAAGAATTCAACGAAAAAGAGAGTGTACACGCACGTCACATTCTCCTAAAAACGCAAGCAGAAGCAGATACTATCATCGCAGAACTCAAATCTTTGTCAGGTGATAAACTCAAAGAGAAATTTATCGAACTTGCACAAACAAAATCAACAGGCCCAAGTGGACCAAAAGGTGGAGATTTAGGTTATTTTTCACAAGGACAAATGGTTCCTGCGTTTAATGATGCCGTATTTGCTATGAAAGTAGGTACGATCACTCCTGCTGCTGTTCAAACGCAGTTTGGTTACCATGTTATCTACCTCGAAGACAAAAAAGCACCTGCGCTTAAATCTTACGATGAAGTAAAACAATTTATCGAACAAAGACTAAAAATGGAAAAATTCAAAACTGTAATGAATACAAAAATGGATGAGTTACAGAAAAAAGCAACGATCAAATAGTGCAAGCCTCTCCACTCTCTAAACTTGTTTTAGACGGGAGAGAGTTTCTCATCAAAAGGGATGATCTTATCGATCCATTTTTGGCGGGAAACAAATATCGAAAACTCTACACACTTCTGCAAACTCCTAAAGAAAACTACAACACAATCATCTCTTACGGCGGAACACAGTCAAACGCAATGCTTGCAATCGCTGCGATGTGCAAACAAAAAGGATGGCGGTTTATTTACTATACGAAAGCTCTTAGCCATACTCAAAAATCGCAACAAGAAGGAAACTATTTTCATGCACTTTCCCTTGGCATGCAGCACAAAGAGCTAGAAGAGGCATACTACAAAGATTTCGTTGCTGCGCTGCGTTTGAACCTCGATGAGAAGAGTTATATCATAGATCAGGGCGGAGCGGATAAATCTGTACGCAGAGGTATGGAGGTATTGGCTGATGAGATAAGAGAAGCAAATCCGGATATTGATGCCATAGCAACACCTTCGGGAACCGGTACTTCGGCTTTGTATCTTGCTCTTGCTTTGCCTGAGTATAAAGTCTATACGACACCTTCTGTTGGAGATAGTGCTTATCTCAAAACGCAGATGTCTGCACTTGAACCTCTCCCGCAAAATCTTATTATCTTAGAACCGCAAAAGAAATATCATTTTGCAAAGCCCTATCCGGAATTTTTAGAAATATACAAAAGGCTTCTAAACGCAGGTGTTGTGTTTGATCTTTTATATGCCCCGCTTTTGTGGCAATCTCTGCTCAAACAAACGCAAGAGAAAATTTTATATATCCACAGCGGCGGTGTGAGTGGAAACGCAAGTATGCTTAAGCGATATGAGAAAAAAGCTTTAATTTAGAAATGTGACGCTCTCCGCAAGGCTAACGCGTTTAGGTTGATAACTATTGATTTTTGCATCATTATCTGCATATCCAAGGACAACACTGTAGAGCAGTGCAAGATTTTCTGGCAGTTCCAAAACTTCAGCGACAACTCTTCCAAACTCTGTTGTAGAGCCCTGCGGGCAACTATCCACTCCAAACTCTTGCGCCGCTAGCATGAGCGTCTGCATATAAGCCCCACAATCTAGCAGAGCTCCTGCAGCGCCGTCGATATTGTTTTTGTCCGTACATACAAAGATGACATTTTGTGCGCCGAACCAGCGAAAATTGTCATGCCACATCTTCGTTCTCGTTTGAGTGTCTTTTCTATCAACTTCCATGAGCGTATAAAGACCGACACCCGTTTCTATTCTCCGTTTTTTGTAAGGATTGCTCCACTTTATAGGATAGTACTGGATAAATTGATCATTTTCAACACCATCATTCATCTTTTCTATGATGGCATCTCCAATTTTTTGCAACAGTGGCTGGTTACTGATAGCGTAAACTACCCAAGGTTGCATATTCGCACCGCTAGGTGTTTGCGCAGCTGCTTGTAAGATATTTTCTAAGACATCCTGAGGCAGAGCTTTTGAAAGAAAAGCTCTTTTGGATGAGCGGTTGTTGATAGCTTCTAGTATTGTCGGCATATAAAATCCTCCATAAATTATCAAATGTGATAGTAATTATATTCTAAGTTTAATAAAAACCAGATTTCTTCTTAGTCTTAGTCTGTTTAGTAAGCTAACTTGACATCATGTCACTCAATGTGCTATAATTTTTCTATACCAAAAAAGGAATAAATTATGAAAAATATTTTTGAAAAACTCACACACAATATGAACGAAGCGATTGAGTCGTCAATCTCTCTTGCCCTGCACAACAAAAACCAAGAGGTGGAGCCATTACACTTTTTGTGGGCACTTTTAGCCAATTCTAATTCAGTGCTCAATCAGATGTTTAATAAAATGAGCATCGATAAAGTGGCGATTGAGCTTGATGTAAAAAGTATGGCTGAAAAATTGGTGAAGTCATCAACCGTATCAAAAGAGAGCATCAAACTCTCACGAAACTTTGCAACATCTTTGGAAACTGCTGCGGGGCTCATGACAAATAACGGTGATGCTTATCTTGCGGTAGATACATATATCTTAGCAAATCTCAAAACGGAGCCATTTAGCACGATACTGCCAAAATATATAGATGTATCAGAGCTTAAGAAAAATCTTGAAGCCGCTCGCGGTGGTTCAAAGATAGATTCACAAAGTTCTGACGAGACACTAGAGAGTCTCAAAAAATATGGCATTGACCTTACTGCACAAGCGGCAGAAGGCAAACTCTCTCCAGTCATAGGACGTGATGAAGAGATAACGCGTACGATGCAGATACTTATACGCAAAACAAAAAACAATCCTATGCTTTTAGGTGAACCAGGGGTCGGTAAAACAGCACTTGTAGAGGGACTTGCACAAAGAATTCAAAGCGGTGAAGTACCGACTTCCCTTAAAAATAAAAAGGTTATCGCACTCGACATGAGCGCATTGATTGCGGGGGCAAAATATAGAGGAGAGTTTGAAGACAGACTCAAAGCCGTTATAGATGAGGTCAAATCCAGTGGCAATATCATTCTCTTTATCGATGAGATACACACTATCGTCGGAGCAGGTGCGAGTGAGGGAAGTATGGATGCGGCAAATATCCTCAAGCCGGCACTTGCCCGTGGAGAACTACATACTATAGGGGCTACGACACTTAAAGAGTATAGAAAGTATTTTGAAAAAGATGCGGCACTTCAGAGAAGATTTTTACCGATAAATCTCGATGAACCTACGGTCAATCAATCTTTGCAGATATTGCGCGGGATAAAAGAGAGACTTGAAACGCACCATAATGTGACGATCACTGACAGTGCACTTGTGGCTGCTGCAAAACTCTCCGATAGATATATTGCAGATAGATTTTTGCCGGACAAAGCGATAGATCTTATTGATGAGGCGGCGGCTGAACTCAAGATGCAGATAGAGTCAGAGCCAAAAGCGCTCAGTGTTGCAAAAAGAAAAAGTTCTGAGCTTCAGGTAGAACGCGAAGCACTGAAGATGGAAAAAACACCAGCAAATGAAAAACGCATCGAAGAGATAAGTAAAGAACTTGCAGATGTCGCAGAAGAAGTGAGAAGTCTCAGTGCGCAGTTTAGCAATGAAAAAGAGGTCTTTGGACGCATAGCAAGTATCAAAAATGAGATAGAACAAAAACGCCGTGAAGCACATACTGCAAAAAGTACATCAGACTTTAACCGTGCGGCGGAGATAGAGTATGGTGAAATCCCAGCACTGCTTCAAGAAGAAAAAAAGATAAATGAAAACTGGGAAAAGCTTCAAAAAGAGGGAACATTACTTAAAAACTCCGTAGATGAAGATGCTATAGCAAGTATTGTTTCGCGTTGGACGCAGATACCGGTTTCAAAAATGTTGCAGTCTGAGCAGACGAAGATTCTTCATGTAGAAGAGGAACTCAACAAAGATGTCATAGGGCAGCAAAAAGCCACACATGCGGTAGCGCGTGCTATCAAACGCAACAAAGCAGGACTTTCAAATACTTCTTCGCCGATAGGAAGTTTTCTTTTCCTCGGACCAACAGGTGTAGGAAAAACGCAGACTGCAAAAACACTTGCGAAGTTTCTCTTTGATAGCGAAGATGCGATGATTCGTATCGACATGAGCGAATATATGGAAAAACACGCAGTTTCACGTTTAGTAGGTGCGGCTCCCGGATATGTAGGTTATGAAGAAGGCGGACAACTCACCGAAGCGGTACGAAGAAAACCTTATAGTGTGGTCCTTTTTGATGAGGTAGAAAAAGCGCATCCGGATGTTTTTAATATGTTGCTTCAAGTTCTTGATGACGGGCGATTGACGGACAACAAAGGTGTGACTGTTGATTTTACCAACACTATCATCATCCTTACATCCAATATCGCAAGTGATAAGATTATCAATAATCCAAAAACTGCAGAGCTTGATGCGATGGTTATGGCAGAACTCAAACTTGCGTTTAAGCCGGAGTTTTTGAACCGTTTGGATGATATCGTTATCTTCAACGCTCTTGGACAAGAACAGATTACGGGTATCGTAGATATCTTCTTTGCAGATATTGCCAAAAAAGTACAGCAACGTGATATAGAGCTTACGTTAAGCCCTGAGGCAAAAGCTTATGTCGCTGAAGCCGGTTTTGATCCTGTGTACGGTGCAAGACCTCTCAAGCGTGCACTCTATGAGATAGTAGAAGACCGTCTTGCTGATTTGATATTGGAAGGTATTGTAACAGAGGGAAGTAAGGTTGCGTTTGTGCTTAGAGACGGTGAGATAGAAGCAGTTGTATCGTAATCTGCCCATGAGAAGATTAGCTTTAGAAGCTTGAGCGGTCAGTATAGCAAAGATGGACTTTGCTTATCTTGCATTTTCATTTAAAAAGTGAGGCTATAATTGCATCATGAGATACTTGACTATACTTTTATTTTTTACATACACGCTTCTTGCTTGCAGCGGTGACTGTATGAGCTGCCATCCGAAGCTTATGGAGACAATAGATACGGATGAGAGACACAAGCCGATGCTCGGCTGTGTCAAATGCCATTCACCTAACCCTGAGAAAATGGCGCAGTGTGGGAATGACTGCTTTGCCTGTCACTCGATGGTGAAGATTTATGAAGCGGATGTAGAAGAACATGATGTTATTCAAGGTTGTAGAGATTGTCATGTTGGACAAGTAGAAAAGATGTTCGATGCGACAAAATCTTTCAACCAATCTGCTCCTGATTCACTCAAAGATTTTTTGCTACATTAAAAATAGTGACGACTCCTTATAACCTTAATCACAGTTTAAGTAACTTTTTTGTACCATTGCGCTCTTAAAAACTATATAAGGATATGTCATGAAAAGAACATACCAACCTCATAATACACCGAGAAAAAGAACTCACGGTTTCAGATCTCGTATGGCTACAAAAAATGGTCGTAATGTATTAAATCGTCGTCGTGCCAAAGGTCGTAAAAGATTGGCAGTTTAGGCGGATTTTATACGCTGAAACTTCATAAAGAGTTTCAGTTCGTATATAAAAAGGGAAAAAACCAGCACTCGTCCAATGTTGTTCTCTTTTTTCTTCCTCAAAACGGAATACGCAAAGTTGGATTTACAGCTACCAAAAAAATTGGAAATGCCGTAAAACGCAACCGAGCGAAAAGAAGGCTACGCGCTCTTTTTTGTCAATATTCCGACACACTCATAGATGGAACATATATATTTGTTGCAAAACAATCTATTGTTGAATCATCTTTTGAGCACATACATCTTGACTTCAAAAAAATTCTCACCAAAGCAAATACATTCAAGGATAAGCTTTTATGATAAGAACATTTTTGCTTAAGCTTTTATGGCTTTATCAGAAATTTTTTACGCTTATAGGCTTTGGAAGTTGCAGATACTATCCCTCGTGTAGCGAATATGCACGTCTTCATTTCGAAAATAATTCAATTTCAAGTGCTTTTTACCACTCTTTAACTAGAATACTCCGTTGTAATCAATTGTTCGACGGCGGTATCGAATATCCACTCTTGGATAAACTCATTCCAAAGCCCAAAAAACTTGATGTTGATTCTATAAAATATTGGTTGGTCCCAAATAAAAAAGGCCGTTTTTACATTATAAAAAATTTTTCATACAAAGGGTAATTTGTGCTAGACAAAATGACACCAAATCAGAGACTGATAGTCGCAGTGTTGCTTTCAGTAATATTTTTCGTAGCTTATACAGCTATTTTTCCACCGAAACAAGAAGAGACAGTTGATGCGAACAAAAGCAAAAGTGTAGCAATCAAGGATGCAACAGCACAAAATGGAGCTGAAATAGCGCAGGCTCAGGCAGGACATGAGATATCCGCACAAGAGAATGTAGCACAAAGTGCTTCAAGTGACATCGTAACGGTCACAAATGATAAATTTGTACTCAAAATAGACACACTTGGCCGTATCTCTTCAAAAGAGTTACGTCAAGAAAAGTTTAGAGATCAAAATAATAAGCACGCGCAGCTTATTCCGACTCTCGGAGCAAAACCTCTTTATGTGAGATTTTTGGATGAAGCGCTCAATAAAGAAGCAGCAACTGTTGCTTATACAGCAGATGTGAGCGAAATCAATTTACAAACACAAGCGCAAAAAGTTACGCTTACACAGACACTCTCTTCACTCAGTGTGACCAAAGAGCTTACTTTTTATCCAGATGGTCATTATGATGTAACGGTAAAACTCTCTAAAGATACACGCTATTTTATCTATCTAGGACAAAGACCTGAGATAACTGAGCAGATGATGACGGTATCGGGTGCGATGGTTTATACGAATGATGATTTGGTTACTATCATCGAAGATGGAGATGCAGAAGGAAGAAAGACATTTAGCGGGGTAGAGCTTATCTCTGCGTTTGATCAATATTTTGCTTCTATCATGTACGGATTTTCTGCAGATACAAACATCATGGTTGAAAAAGACAAAAATGATAATCCTGTTGTCTATTTTGAAGCACTTTCATCGACAAGCTTTCACGGTTATGTCGGGGATAAAGATTTTGAAACACTCAAAAATATTAATCCTGTACTGACAAACGCAATAGAATATGGCTGGTTCACTTTCGCCGCAAAACCTCTATTCGCACTTCTTTTGTGGTTGTATGGCATCTTCGGAAACTGGGGTTGGGCTATTGTCGTACTTACACTTATCATCAGAATGATTCTCTATCCTTTGACTTACAAAGGTATGGTTTCTATGCAAAAGATAAAAGAGATTGCACCAAAAATCAAAGAACTTCAGGCGAAATACAAAGGCGATCCGCAACGTATGAACGCAGCGGTTATGGATATGTACAAAAAACACGGAGCAAACCCACTTGGCGGATGTTTGCCGATGCTTTTACAGATTCCTGTATTTTTCGCAATTTACCGCGTTTTATTAAACGCAGTCGAACTTCAGGGTGCAGAATGGGCTTTATGGATTACCGATCTTTCCCGTATGGACACATACTATATCTTGCCTATTTTGATGGGTGCTTCTATGTATTACCAACAAAAATTGACACCTAACAACTTTACAGATCCGATGCAAGAAAAAGTGTTTAAATTTTTACCGATTATTTTTACATTTTTCTTTATAACATTCCCATCGGGTCTCGTTCTTTACTGGATAGTGAACAATATCTTCTCTATCGCACAACAATTTATCGTAAACCAACAGTTTAAAAATGCTAAGGATGCAAGGGACGCTATTGCAAAAGGTGCGGAGAAACACAATGATTAAGATTGAAGCATTAACACTCGAAGAGGCATTTAAAAATGCTGCCTCTACGCTCGAGTGTTCTGTTACTGAACTTAAAGTGGAAGTCATTCAATACCCAAACAAGGGGATGTTCGGACTTTTCAAAAAAAATGCAGTGATTGTTGCTACAACTACAGCATCTAAAAAAACGCAAGAACAGAGTCCAGTTGAGAATATTAAACAAGAACTAAAACAAGAAATAAGAGAAGAACAAAAAAAAGAAAAACCACAGCAAACACGAGAATTGCAAGAGAAAAAAGTCGAACCTAGAAAAGAAAAAATCCAAAACACTCCAAAACCTTCTGGTGAAAAATCAATCCAAACACCAAAAGTAAACCCTCCAAAATCTCACAACATGATAAATGACACAATTATGCCGGCTTCATTTGTAAGTGATCAGGATGATTATGAGGATGATTTGGAAGGTATCCATTATACTGCTGACTATGATGATGCGTATGATAACAATGACGAAATTGATGTCGATATGCAAGCAATAGCCAAAAATGTTCAAAAGGATATCAATAAACTTTTTGATCTTGCTTGTTTCAACATCGACACTATAGATGTGAGTGTGTATGACGAAAATACGCTTTTAGTCGAGTTTAGAGGCGAAGATGCCGCACTTCTTATCGGTAAAGAAGGCTACAGATATAAAGCACTCTCTTATATGATATTTAACTGGATAAACGCAAAATATCAGGTGCAGTTGCGTTTAGAGATAGCAGAGTTTTTGAAAAATCAAGAAGAGTCTATCACCCGATATCTTGTTAATGTATGCGAAATTATCGAAAAAGAAGGTCGTGCGCAGACAAAAATTCTTGATGGCGTTTTGATTCAAATCGCACTGAGAGAACTTAGAGAAAGATATCCTGAAAAATATGTCGTTATCCGTTCAACACGTGATGGCCTCAAATATATCATCGTAAATGACTACCATACAAACTGATACAATAGCCGCCATTGCAACAGCCAATGGCATTGGCTCCATCGCCATTATAAGACTCAGTGGTCCTACCGCACTTCAAATCGCAAAACAGCTTACAAAAAGAGAAACACTACAAACTCGTTACGCAACTCTCTGTACTATTTATAATGCAGATGAAGAGCTTCTTGATGAGACTATTGTTATCTATTTCAAAGCTCCTCACTCTTTTAGCGGTGAAGATATCGTGGAGATACAGTGTCACGGTGGTTTTATCGTAGCGCAAAGTATTCTCAAAGCTGCGCTTGAAGCCGGAGCAAGACTTGCAATGCCCGGAGAGTTCAGTAAACGTGCTTTTTTTAACGGTCGTATAGACCTGAGCGAAGCTGAAGCGATTGCCCAGCTAATCGAAGCAAAAAGTGAAGATGCGGCAAAGATTTTGGCGGCACAGATGAAGGGTGCGCTCAAGACTTATATTGAAGAGATTCGTGATGAGATTATCCATATTTTGGCATACTCTGAAGTGAGTATCGACTATGCTGAAGAAGATTTGCCCCAAGATCTTGTGATGCAGATAGAAGCAAAACTGCAAGAGCTCTCAAAAAATCTTGAAAAAACGCTGCTGGCTTCAAAAGCGAGAGCAGGGCTCATGCAAGGATTTCGTGTGGCTATTGTCGGTAAGCCAAATGTGGGAAAAAGCTCACTCCTTAATTCATTGCTAAGCTACAACCGTGCAATCGTCAGCGATATCGCAGGAACGACGCGTGACACAATAGAAGAACAGGTCAAAATCGGCACACACCTTATCCGAATCGTCGATACCGCAGGTATCCGTGAAGCAAGTGATGAGATAGAGCGTATCGGTATTGAACGCTCCCTTGAAGCGATTGATCAAGCAGATATAGTTATCGCACTTTTTGATGCTTCACGAGAGCGAGATAGTGAAGATGAAAAGATACTTTCACTGATAGAAGAAAACGCTAAAGGTAAAAAAATCATTTTTATCAAAAATAAAATAGATTTAGAACAAAAGTTTGATGTACATGAGCTGCGTTTTGACCTGCAACTCAACACAAAAGAGAGTGTTTCTTCTCTGATAGAAACACTGCAGGGTATTATGGATCAGACAAACAGTTCTGATGAGATGATGCTTATCTCCCAGAGACAGATATCTGCGGTACAAAATACACTCAATGCGATAGCAGAAGCGTACGAACCTCTACAGATGCAAGAGTTGGAGATATTCTCCTTTCATCTGGGAGAAGCGATTAAAGAGATGGCAAGTATCACACGCCCGTTTGAAAATGATGAGATGCTTGATAAGATGTTCGGTTCTTTTTGTTTGGGTAAATAGGGATGAAATATCTTGCAATCGATTTGGGTCTCAAACGCATAGGCTTGGCTTACAGTGCCCATAAAGATATCGCAACACCGCTAAACGCAATCATCCGAAAAAACAGAAACCAAGCAGCCGATGAAGTGAAAAAAGCACTCAAAGAGTGGGAGATTCAGGCTATAGTAGTCGGTATTCCGCTTGGAGGAAGCAGCGAGGATGAGATGCGAAGACGCATCGAGCATTTTATGAATCTTGTTGATTTTAGCGGTGATGTTTTGTTTCAGGATGAAGCAGGCAGTTCACTTGAAGCAGAAGCGCTCATGCGAGGCGAAATGAAACAGATACGTGATGGTAGAGTCGATTCGCTTGCTGCAATGATTATCTTACAAAGGTATTTAAGAACACTTAGAGAGCTTAAATAACTCAAAAAGGAAAAGTCATGCAAATCAAAACTTACCTTTATATGGACAAAAAATGGAATGAACCTTTAGATACTTCTATGGACTCATCCAATACTCTTGTAATTGTTTTTGGAAGTACGGATATTTTGAGCATTCAAGAGGGACTGGATACTCTTATTGCATTCTATAAAAACGCAACGATTATGGGCTGTTCAACATCAGGAGAGATTTATAAAAGTGAAGTTTATGATACTTCTTTGAGTGTAGCAATCGTACAATTTGACAAAAGCACTTTTAGACTTGTGATAGAAGAGCTTGAAGAAGAGAACTCTTTTGAAATCGGGAAAAAAATACTTGATAGACTTCGAGGCGATGATTTAAAGTCTATTTTTCTTTTGTGTGATGCACAAAATGTGGATGGTTCACAACTTAGCCGTGGTTTAAATGAAAATCTCCCTCCGGAGTGTGCTATCACAGGCGGTTTGGCTGGAGACGGTGTTGCATTTAACAAGACTTGGATTATTCTAAATGGCATGATTGTAAAAAAACATATTTCAGCCGTGGGACTTTATGGAAAAGATTTACGAGTGCATTATGGATGCAAATGTGGATGGAGCAGATTTGGCGTAGAACGAAGAGTGACATCTATAAAAGGCAATACTCTTTATACGCTTGACAATAAACCCGCACTTGAGCTGTATAAAACTTATTTGGGGATTTATGCCTCTGAGCTTCCTGCCGCCGCACTTCATTTCCCGCTCATGGTGCTCAAAGATGGAGGCAGTGATGCCAAAATAAGAGCTATACGGGCGATAGATGAAGAAAACAACTCAATTATTTTAGCAGGAAGCATCCAGCAAGATAGCATCGTCTCTTTTGCAAAAGCAAACTTTGATGAGCTTATAGACGGGGCGCAAGAGGCTGCAGAACTTGTGAGTGTTGGTTATGACAAAGAGCTTTCTGCGTTGTGTATCGCCGTAAGTTGTATTGCAAGACGCAATGTACTCAAACAAAACGCAGAAGATGAACTTGAAGTTGTCGTAGATACTCTGGGCGCAAATGTTGCAACACTAGGTTTTTATTCTTTTGGTGAGTTCTCAAAATCTCAAGCAGGCTGTTGCGATTTTCACAACCAATCTATCTCACTTACCATGATCTACGAACTATAGAGTCACAATGGTACAAAATAAGCTACTTCTAAGACAGATAAAAAAAGCAGGTATAAATCTCTCTATTGCACCGGATAAAGCCTCTTTTGAGAAGTTGTTAAAACTCATTGAGCAATCATACGAAGACACAATAAAATCACGCCGTATGATAGAGCACTCTCTGGATGTCTCATCAGCAGAGATGCGTGAAACGATAGATGCTCTTGAACATGCAAACGAAGAAGTGGCAAAAAAAGACAAGATGATGTTTCAGCAGTCGCGTTTTGCGCAGATGGGTGAGATGATATCGATGATAGCCCACCAATGGAGACAGCCGCTCAACCTTATAAGTGCAACAACGGCTTCCATAGAGTTTGATGTCTATTTTAACAAACTTGAGCGTGAAAAATTACTTGCAAATACCCAGAATATAGCCAGATACTCACAACACTTGAGTGATACAATAGATGATTTTAGAAATTTTTTTAAAATTGATAAAGAGATGCAAGTGACCACATTTATGCAACAAGTGAGTAGCGTTTTGAGTATTATAGGCGAGTCACTTTATGCTAAAAAGATAGATATTATAGAAGAGTTCAACTATACACAAACGTTTCAAACCTATACAAATGAACTTAAACATGTCATCATAAATCTTATCAAAAACGCAGAAGATGCTTTGCTTGAAAACAATATCATAGATCCTTTTATAAAGATAAAAAGTTACACTCAAGATGATACGGCCATCTTAGAGATAAGTGATAACGGCGGCGGCATCCCTGAAAATATCATCGAGGATATTTTTGATCCCTATTTTTCCACAAAAAGTAAAAAAAGCGGGACGGGGCTTGGTTTGTATATGAGTAAAATTATTATCCAAGAGCATTGTAAAGGTGTACTTGAAGTCAGAAACTATGAAGATGGATGCATTTTTACGCTCAAACTTCCCCTCTAAAAAATAATAAAAATATTTTCGCAAGCCAGATAAATTGTGCTAATATTTCAAAACGATTAATCAGCGTGATTTGTTGAAAGAAAAAAGGTGTAGTATGAAGTTGTCTTATATATTAAGTAGTGTTTTAGTAGTAGTTGCGTTTAGCGCATGTTCAAGTACAGAGTCACCTGAAAAAGTCGCTGTTTCTATGTGTGAACTCGCTAAAAAAGCGGATATCAAAGGGATGAAAGAACTCTCAACAGTAGAATTTGCAAAACAATTTGCGCAGATCGAAGAGCTGTTTAATGCAGCGACTGCAACAGAAGAAGGAAAAGCGGAATTAGCGAAACAGATCACTTCTATGAGTGCTATAGACTGTAAAGCAAGTACAAAAGTTACAGATATAGATGAAAAAACAAAACAAGTTCACAATGGTGAAACTGCACAAGAATTTAAACTTACTCTTGTAGATGGTAAGTGGAAAGTTACAAACTAATACTTCCGCTCAAACTTGCCTCAGGCAAGTTTGAAAAACTCTGCTGCTTCAAGCTCATCGTCACTAAGCGTTTCTAAGGCGTAAGCGTCATCACTAGAGATGATCTCTTTGACTCTTTTTTGGCAATGTTCGTACAGTACATGAGCTGCGTTTTCTTCATCTTTTATAAATCCAAGACCGCTAAATTGATAAGGATTTTCTTGTTCGATACATAGCAGTGTACCATCGCAATTTTCTTCAATCACTTCAACAAGTTCTCTATATTTGATAGAAAATTCTGTAGCATTCCAGCCAATATCTTCCATCGTTGAAGATGAAAACTCACTCACTCCATCTCCCGTAGTATCATCATAAGAAGCTCTCGGAAGATTGACACCTATAAGTTCTTGCCAATTTGAAAACGCCTTGATAAGAACTCTGTCGTCATCTTCAACAATCTGATATTTTTTACCAAAAATCTCAGCGATAGAAGGTGCGGGTTTTGGCATGAGCACACTTGATTTTTGTGTTGTATGTTTGCCTTGAAAGATAAAAATGTCCTTATCACCATAAGGTTCGTATTTGACCTCGCCTGAGATAGTAATAGCAAACTCTTTGGATGTGTTGATGGCTTTGAGTAAATCCGCTTTTTGTACGACGATGATCTCTTTAAAGAGGTTAAATTTTTTCATTTTTCATCCTAAAATTTCGGTTAATTGTGTCGCATTATAAAAGTTTTTGCTTTATTTTTGTATAATGCGACAAAATTTTTTAAGCCTTAAGCTTAATGTTATGCAAGGAAATAGAATGTCATTAAAAGTTTACTACGACAAAGATTGTAATATCGACCTAATCAAAAGCAAAAAAGTTGCTATGATAGGTTTTGGTTCTCAAGGACACGCGCACGCAGAAAACTTAAGAGATAGCGGTGTAGAAGTTATCATCGGTCTTCGTAAAAGTGGTTCTTCATGGGCAAAAGCTGAAGCAAAAAACTTCAAAGTTATGACAGTGGGCGAAGCTTCTGCTGCGGCTGATTTAGTAATGATTCTTCTTCCTGATGAAAATCAAGCAGAGATTTACGCAAATGAAATCGAACCTAACTTAAAGCAAGGTGCAACTATCGCGTTTGGTCATGGTTTCAACATCCACTACGGACGTATCCACCCAAGAGCTGATATCAATGTTACTATGATCGCTCCAAAAGCTCCAGGGCACACTGTGCGTTCTGAGTTTGTTCGTGGCGGCGGTATTCCTGACCTTATCGCTGTTGGTCAAAATCCAAGTGGCACTACAAGAGAGTTAGCACTTTCTTACGCTTCAGCTATCGGTGGCGGTAGAACTGCAATCATCGAGACAACTTTCAAAGATGAGACTGAAACTGACCTTTTCGGAGAGCAAGCTGTTCTTTGTGGTGGCGCTGTATCTTTGGTTCAAGCTGGTTTTGAAACTTTGACAGAAGCTGGTTATGCTCCTGAACTTGCATATTTTGAATGTTTACATGAGCTAAAGCTTATCGTTGACTTGATGTTCCAAGGCGGTATCGCAGATATGAGATACTCTATCTCCAATACAGCTGAGTACGGTGACTATGTTTCCGGTAAACGCGTTATCAATGCAGAGAGTAAAGCTGCAATGAAAGAGATCTTAAAAGAGATTCAAGACGGTAGATTTGCAAAAGACTTTATCCTTGAAGGTCAAGCAGGTTACCCTCGCATGAATGCAGAGCGCACAAACGCAAAAGCATCTCTTATCGAGCAAACAGGTGTTAAGCTAAGAGCTATGATGCCATGGATATCAGCAAACAAAATCGTAGATACTTCTAAAAACTAAAATAGCGACGCAACTTCTGCGTCGTTACACTCGTCACGCACATGAGTGCGCCTCCTCGTTAGACTCCTTGAATTTTCATCACTCTTTTAGTTTTTAGTCTCTTGATTTTTTTCTGTTATGACTGCGTTTGTTAATTACTTTTTGCTATAGTTGCGCAAATTACAATAAGGATTATCCATGTTTTTGGAGTCATTTCTCTTCTTTTTACTTTTCTTTTTTTCAGCCGCTGCTATTTTGGTTTTGTTTATATTTCTTTATGCGAAAGTCACACCGTATGATGATTACAAACTAATATTCAAACAAAACAACACAGCCGCTGCTGTTGCGTTTGGTGGCGCTATTCTTGGTCTTTGTATCCCTCTTTACAGTGCGCTTGTGAGTTCTGTATCTTATGTTGACTTTCTTCTTTGGGCAGGAGTAGCTATGGGTATCCAACTGTTGTTGGCTCTTGTGATGATTCGCATCAATGTAAAGTTTTCATTTGAGAAGCTTTTAGAAGAAGGTGTTGTTTCTGTTGGGGTTTTTATGGCGTTTTTGTCTCTCTCCATAGGTCTTCTAAATGCAGGTTCCATGAGTTACTAAAACCTAAAATAGCGACGCAACTTCTGCGTCGTTACATTTGTTTCTTTAAGAGTTCTATAAACGCAGCTTCAGGGATGGCTTTGGATTTGAGATAGCCTTGATAGAAATCACATTTTTTATTTTGCAGGTAGTCTAGTTGGTACTGCTCTTCTACGCCTTCTGCGATAGTTTTAAGTCCTAATGACTCTCCCATAACAAGGATTGTATTGAGTAAAATAAGATTCTTTTCATTGTCTTTTTTGATTTCATCAACAAAACTTTTGTCTATTTTGATGGCATCTATAGGAAATTTTTGTAGATACTGCAAAGAAGAGTAGCCTGTCCCAAAATCATCAAGATAGATACTTACTCCCAGTGCGCGTACTTTGTGGAGTAAATCGGAAGCAAAGAGACTATTTTCCACCATTACACTTTCAGTTATCTCTATTGATAGATTTTTTGCTTGGATATTGTTTGTTTCGATAGCGTGCTTGAGATGATCATAGAGTTGGGTGTCTTTGGCTTGCAGTGTCGATATGTTGAGAGAGATGTTGATATCATCAAGCCCAAGCAACTCGACTCTTTTGATAAATTTCGCACCCTCGCAAAGGACAAATTTTCCAATATCTAAAATAAAAGTAGAATGTTCTGCAAACGGGATAAAGGTGTTTGGAAAAATCAAACCTTTTGTTTTGTGTTCCCATCGTATCAGTGCTTCAGCGCCGACGATTTTTTTTGTATTGACATCTACTTTTGCTTGATAGTAGAGTTTAAACTCTCCTTCATCAAGTGCTCTGTGCATATCTTTTACAAGGTTTACTTCATTATGCAAATCATCATCCAATGATTTCGTGAAAAGCTTGAAGTTGTTTGTTTCATGATCTTTTGCGCTGTACATTGCCATATCTGCATATTTCATAAGTTCATTAATATCTTTGGAATCATCAGGGTACAAAGCACAGCCAATACTTGTGGATGATTTGAGTATCTTCCCTTTGACGATAATCTCTTTTTTAAAAATACCTAAAATCTTTTCTATTCCCTCTAAGATACTCTCTTCATTTTTGATATCGTTTAGGATAACAATAAACTCATCGCCACCGATGCGCGCAACTAAGTCATTTTCCCTCAGAACACTTTTGAGTCTAGTCGCAATGACTTTGAGTAGAGCATCGCCGATGTGATGACCGAGTGTGTCGTTGATATTTTTAAAATTATCAAGATCCAAAAAAAGTAAGGCAAATTTGTTTTTGTTTCTATTGGAATTTGCCGTGATATATTGGAGTTTATCATAAAGATTTTGGCGATTTGCAAGCCCTGTGAGCGAATCGTACATAGAAGAGTAAAGAAGTTTTTCATTTACGCCGACTAACTCATTTTCTGTTTTATGCAGCTCGATAGTATGTTTGACCTGAAGTTGCACCATATAGGCAAGAACAAACATCTCTGCTATGACAAA
>JAQTWZ010000018.1:21760-25261 GCA_028689055.1 Sulfurimonas sp.
ATCCATGAGCCCCGGCGTATAAAAAAGTGAAAATTCTCTATCAATGTCGTAGAGTTCTTTTTTACTCAAATAGAGACCTTTGAACTTTTCATGAAAAGTAGCTGCAAACAGTTGTGGTTGGTCGGATGTTATCGCTGGAAGAAGGTTGACAAAAACCACCGCAGTAGAGGCTTGCAACTCTTGAGTGTAAAATGTACTTAGCTCCTGTAAAAGAGGTGTGCAGATATCACTACAACCAACATAACCGAAAAAAAGGACAATATTTTTTTCTTCGATGGCATCAAGAAATTTCGTATCGATCTCTTTTTCCACAACAATTCTGGAATACTCAAGTGTTGTAGCGCTAAAGAGAATGTTTTGTAAAAAGATAAAAAGCAGCATAAAAGAAGCAAGAAGGGTGATTGTCAAGGAAAGTTGTTTCTTTGTTCTCATAGCAGGTCATTTATAGGGATGCGTTTTATCAATCCGATGATTTTTTTGACGCCATCACTTGTTTGTGTAGCGTGAAATGCATTCCTAATCATGATAGAAGAGCTGTCTTTCAAAAGGATACTGTGTTTGATTTCTATTTTCGCATTTTCTTCTATCGCAGTTTTGATACTCTCTTTGAGGAGATAAAAATTGTTCGGATGGATAAAATCATCGAAAAAATCATCATAAGAGAGTGACGCTTCTTTCATAAAACCCAACTCCAGATCCGTTGCGTTTATGACAAAAAATCTAGAATTTTCAATCTCAAACTCCCAGTAGATGGCGTTGGAGAGCTTTTCGATATTTTGTAAGATGGCATCAGTTTTTTCAAACTTTTTTTGGAGTTGTAAAAGATTTTTTTGTGTATCTAAAAGCGCTTGTTTTTTTTCTTTGGATATAAGATAGATCAAGATAGCAAAAGTCAAGGAGAGAATAAGAAGAATAAAAAAACTATCCTGTATCTCATCCTGATAACGTATATAAAAACTTATATCTTCGTTAAGAATAATTGAATTTTTACTTATCGTATCAGGAAGATAAAGTTGGGTTTCAAGGAGGGCTTTTCTGCTAAATATATAGGTATTTGCTTGCGTCGTGCTTGCTTGAATATTTTTTACAGGAACATGATGCAATATCTGCAGTGCTTTTTGAGCAGCTAGAGAACCTTGTTTTTTCCCATCGGTTACATAACCGCCAATGACTCTGTTTTGTATATAGGCATCTTCCATACTCATGATAATAAGGTTCTCCAAATTACTCAGCTGGTCTATAGTGTTTTGAAGGGTTTGACTGATGGCATCCTGCGTTTTGAAACCGCCTATAGTTGTGAGCAGGACAAAAGATCTCGGAGGAAGGCTCTGAAGCTCCGATTTGATAGTATCAAACTGTTCATTATTGATAAAATGAAACTTCATCGTAGGGAAATCTTTTTGTTGGTTTTTGACATCCTGCTCTATCGCATGATAGGTCTCAGTTGCGTCTCCTAGAAAATAGACATCTTTCGTCTGTGGAGAGAAGTTTTTGAGCAGTTTTATATTTTCTTGGATTTCTTTGATTTCATAAACACCTGTATAGCGGGAAGAGTCAAGCTGCGTTTGCAGATCAAGATTGTTGATACCTGAAAATACGACAGGCACTCCAAAAAAAAGAGCATTGTTACTCTCTCGTACGAAATTCAGCGCATTATCATCTGTGACATAAATAAGATCAGGCGAACAGCCGGCATATTTCATCTGGAGATATTCTCTGAATTTTTCTCTATATTTAGGAGTAAACGCAACGCGTTTTGTATCAAGATATTCGGTCGAGATCTCCAACGGTGCTTTAAAATTTTGATGGATAAAACCAACAAAACTCTCATGCTGTTTTTTGGTCCAGCTGTACTCTTGAGAGTAGGAGTGGATGATAAGAATATTACTTTGTGTTTTTGCAGATAAAGGGGCAAAATATATAAAAAAAACTAATAAAAACAAAAATGATTTTTTCATTCGCAACCCCTATTTATATGGGAAATCATAACATAATTTTGTTGATATTATCGGCTGCGTTTCGTGCTCCTAAAAGTCTGAAAACCACCAATAAAATTTTCCTAAGAGGTCATCAGTTATGAAAAAATTTAGCTTTTAGATATTTTTGACTACAATAAACATAAATACATAAACTTGTTTACAAACACAAAAACCAGATGACACGAAAGTATTTAAAAAGCGATTACTATGCTTTTTAAATAGATAAAATGTTCGAAGAAATTGTTCAAAAAATCCAAGCAGTAACTTTAATACGCTACAATTGCATTCAAAATTTTTAAAGGAAATATTCAATGACCAAAAGCGACCCAGACTCGCGTAGTTTACCCAATCCGCTCATAGGAAAAATTCTATGACACTCCTAATAACTTACCTTTTAATAGCAATTCTCATATCGTTTCTTTGTTCTGTTCTTGAAGCGGTTTTACTCTCAAGCACAAATTCATATATCCAAAGTTTATCCAACGGGCAAAATGATGATGTTATCAGTAAGCTTAAAGGCTTAAAAACCAATATTGATAAACCAATATCTTCTATCCTAACTGTCAATACATTTGCGCACACTATGGGTGCAGCGGGTGTCGGTGCGCAGGCGCAGATGGTTTTTGGGGCAGATTGGCAAGCGCTTGTTGCGTTTGTTGTTACACTGCTTATTTTATATTTTTCAGAGATTATTCCAAAGACTATCGGCGCACTTTATTGGAAAAAACTGTTAGTGCCATCTGCTTACATCATCTCATATTTGATGTTTATCAGTACTCCATTTACATGGTTCTCATCTTTTTTGACAAACTTTATATCAAAAAACAAGACACATCACAACAATTTTTCGCGTGATGAGATTATGGAAATTGTTGCTATGGGGGAGAGAGAAGGTGCGATATTATCAAAAGAGAGTGATTTGATAGAAAACCTTCTGAAGCTAAAAAACATAAAAGCAAAAGATATCATGACGCCAAGAAGCGTTGTTTTTGCTCTAAGAGCCGATACAAAGATTGAAGAGGCTATAGAAGAGGACAAAATGTATATTTATTCACGCATCCCGATATTTAGAGAGACATTGGATGATATCGTAGGGATGGTTTTTAACCAAAAAATCCTCGAAGAGAGTAATGAAGACCATGATACGATAACGCTTGAGAGTATCTCTCATGAAGTGCATATGGTTTCAGAAAACATTCCCGTTCCGCACTTGATAGACCTTTTTGTAAAAAGAAAAACGCATCTTTTTATCGTTTTTGATAACTTTGGACAAACAGTTGGGGTTGTAAGTCTTGAAGATGCTATTGAGACGCTTTTGGGTGTTGAGATAGTTGATGAGATGGATGAGGTTGAGGATATGCAGCTTTTTGCAAAAGACAAAAGTAAGCAGTTTCAAGACCGTATGAAAGTTGAGAGAAAAAAGATAGAAAAAGCTAAATTAGTTTAGAAAATGTTTCTCTTAGAGAAGTTTCTGAACTTTTATCAGTGCTGCAAATAAAATAGCACTTTTATCAATATGTGC
>JAQTWZ010000018.1:25361-35673 GCA_028689055.1 Sulfurimonas sp.
GCATAGCTTTTGTGGTCTTCTCCATAGTAAGCATAGATAAAGATATTTTCAGTGTTTTTTTCGCAATAGCCAAAAAGCACATCAAGCTCTTTTTTCGGTATTTTTTTTTCACTTTTGATGATAAGAATATTTCTATCGCCAAATAAAGAAGCCTGAGAGAGATGCGCTTTTGCGGAGTTGAAATCATACTCGTTGTGGTAAAACTTCAAAACGGAAGCATCTTCGATATTACTCATCATTTGTGTGTACATGTCTATAAGAAAAGTACTCTCCCCAAAAAAAAGCAGACCATTGGTGATAGAGTGGCTTTGTATATGTTTGTCAAACTCGCTTTTGTACATTATTCTTCATCTTTTTGTACAATTTTTTGCACAACCACTGCAAAGATTTTGGCTTTTGCGATGTCAACTTTGTCGATACGCACAATCACATCTTCAAATAACAGTACCGGAATTGCCGATGTGAGGCTCAGTCTCGCACCCATAATAGTATCATGCAAATCGGCTTTGAGATCAGGTTCTGTGCCGCTTATACGCGCTTTGAACTCTTTGCCTAGATTTTGGGCTGCCCAACGGGCAAACTTTCTTGCCATAAATTCCACTTCGATAGTACTCGCTTCGCGCTCTTTTTCACTGATAGCCATAGCAAGAGCTTCGATGTTACGCAGGACATAAGAGCCTTCAACCGTATCATGATTGGCGATAGCTTTGAGAAGTCTGTGTACGATCAGATCAGAGTATCTTCGTATCGGTGAAGTGAAGTGCGTATATTGCTCAAACCCAAGACCAAAGTGCCCTGCGTTTAGAGGCGCGTAACGTGCCTGCATCTGTGAACGGATGATAAGTGTGTCAACTTCAGACTCAAGTCCCATCTCAGTCGCTTGTCTTTGGATATCCGTAATGGTCTCTTTGATGGATTTTTTTATCTCGATTGACATACCGATGCCGGCGAGTTCTTGATAAAGATTTTGCAGTTTTGCCTGACTCGGTGGCTCATGTATCCTAAATATCCCTCTCTCAAACTGTTTTGCAGCCTCTTTATTTGCTAAAAGCATACAATCTTCTATAAGTGCGTGTGATGGCGTCTCCTCTGCAAATTCAGTTGATACAAGATTGGAGTTTTCATCTATAGTCATCTCAAGTTCGGCAGAGCGGAAGTTATAGCCGACTTTGAGTCTTTTTTCTTTGAGTGCGTCTGTCACAACTCTAAGTTTTTTCAAAGCTGCAAAAATCTCTTTTTCTTCATTGTTTTTGGCTTTAAGTTTGCCCTCAAAAAACGCGTCTATCTCTTCATAATTGAAACGTCTTTGCGAATGGATGATGGCTTCATAAACATGAGAACTTGCGACTTCAAGAGTATCCATATCAAGCTTCATCTCAAAGACATAAGCTAGTCTGTCCACATGAGGCTGCAACGAACAAAGCGTTTCACTGAGTTGGCGTGGCAGCATCGGGATAGAACGGTGCGGCAAATAGATAGAAAAACTTCTGTAAATCGCCTCATCATCAATAGCACCAAAGGGTTTGACATATTCGCTGACATCGGCGATTGCCACATAAAGTGTGCTGTTTCTCTCATCCCAGCAGATAGCATCATCAAAATCTTTTGCAGTCACAGGATCGATTGTACAAAACGCAAGAGAACGAAGATCTTTGCGTTTAGGGTACTCTTTTGCATCCACAGGTCCAAAAGAAGCAGCGATTTGCAGGACATCTTCACTAAACTCGTCATGTTTGTTGAACTGCGCTAGAACAATCTTTTCATCGACCAAAGGATCGCTCATGTTGCCAAGCTTTTCTAAGAGGGCATTTTCTTGATTGTCTATCTTGAAGACATCTCCGACATCGTAGCTAAAGAGTTGTTCTTTAGAGAGCTCTGCACCGACTGGATAGTCCGTCTTGATATCTACTAAAGATCTGTGTCCATCTTTTTCCAAGATGTATGCAACACTGTAACTTACAGCGCGTCCGACTATCTGCGCGACTTTTGCAGCAGGTGTCCCACGAACACCTAGAAGTCTTGCGGCGATGACGAGATCTCCCTCTTTTGCACTTCCCAAATCTCCATCCCCTATAAAAAGGTCACGGACATTTTCACCGATGACATGAAGATAGGCTGTGCCATTTTGCACAAGACCTAGAGTTCCAGCACGGTATTTGGAGTTGAATTTATAAAGTGTCTCTTTTTTTGTGATGTAGTTTTTTGCCAAAAAATCTCTGATGTGAACCATCTCGGCGGCACTGATGTCTTGTTCGTGCAGGCCCACGGTGAGCCTGATGAGGAGGGATTTCACAGGAGATTATCTCGCGTGTTCAAGTGCTTTATCAAAGCTTTCCATATCAAGACCATAGCCTTTTATGAGTTCTTTTGCAGCGGCAACACTCTCATCTGTGATGATACCGTTAATAGGGACTGCTACACGAACTACACGCAAGATAGAAGCGGCTCTTTGGCTCTCTGGTGTACTTGCATTTTCCGGTTCTTGACAATGTCTGATAACTTCAACAAGTCCTTCTTCAAATTTCCATTGCGCAAAAATAGTGGAACTAACTTCCGGTGTATCTGTCCCTACGATAGCTCTCTCAGCTGCTTCAACATCTTGAAGATTTTTAAGTGCATCACGAAACTCATTTTGTTTTGTATCTGCCATAACTTGCTGTGCAATAAGAACTTTGCCTATTTCAACAAGAAACGCAGCCGGAGATAAAACACCAAGAAGTCTGTTCTCTTTTTTGAGACACCATGCCGTCATAAGTCCATGCTGTTTATTTGATATCAATGAAAACATATCATTTGTGATGCCATAAGGAGAAAGATCAAGTGAAAAACTTTTTTTAACGATACTCGCAAGCGCAAAACCTCTCACGGTTCCCATACCAAAAAGTCCAACAGCTTGGCTGATTGCGTTTATCTCACGTGAGAAACCATAAAGTGGAGAGTTAGCAGCTTTAAGAATGTCTGCTGTCAAAAGGGGATCTTTTTCTAAAATCTTTACCATATCATTGAAGCTACTATCAGGGTTTTGATAGACAGCCTCTATCTGCATAGCGGACTCAGGAAGCGGCGGGAGTTGTTTGATTTTTTTGAGTATCTCTTCAGTCATAAGTATCTCTCTGTTTTAAAATTTGAGTAATTGGCATCATTATAGTTAAAGCAAATAAAATTAATTCTGAATGTTTACAAAAAACTGTTATTATTTTTTTACAAAATAAATAAATATAAAAGGATGACTCCCATGTTACAAAGAGATGCTATGTTAAAACAATTGGGTTATGTGCCAAATGAAGCTTTGATGAGCCAACTAGAGAGAATCGAAAACAATACGGCAGGATACGAAAAAATACAAAAACACATCATGGACTTACATGATCATCTTAAAGTAGATAACTCTTATGTCGCACTTTCAAATACAAACGACTGTTTTAAAATCAAAATAGAATCTCCAAGTGAAGAGTTAGCGCAAGCAGCACGTGAAAAAATAGAACACTTCAGTGAAAAATTTAAAGTAGCTGTAAACAAACTCGATAACAAAGAGACCTACTATATAGTAGGTTTTGCAAGTTAGTTTTTTTGAAAGAGCCCATGAGCGTAGAAGGTTATGACCTTCTTGTTACAGAGTTCAAGTATCTGCTTGAATCCGAAAAACCAAAAGTCGCTCATGAGAAGCTCATCGCCGCGGCTTTGGGTGATCGAAGCGAAAACGCAGACTATCAAGCGGCAAAAGAGAAGCTGCGTTTTATAGACAAAAGACTTTTTTATCTCAACTCCATGATACAAAACTCCCAGATTATTGACCCTGCCCTGCATGAGCATAAACGCGTAAGTTTTGGCAGCTCTGTTGTAATAGAAAATATTGACACAGGCTATGAAGAGCACTATACTGTTTGTGGTGTTTTGGAGAGTGAACCAGAGCATGGACTTATCTCAGTACATTCTCCACTTGCGCGTGCGCTCATGGGCAAAAGTGTAGGTGATCAGTTTAAACTCAAACTCCCAAACGCAACAAAAGAGTATGAGATTCTTGCAATCAAATATACCAATATCTTTTCTCTGAAAAAAAATATCCGCACAAAAAACGACTTTTCATTTCACTAAAAACTTTTAATCTAAACAAAAGAATTTAAAGAGTAAAGTTTCTAAAGGATAAAAATTATCTTTTAGAAACTTAAAGGAGTACGAAATGGCAAGAGTTGGAAATTCTATCATCAAAGGGATAGAGGTAAGCGAAGTTATCACATTACTCAATAAAGCGTACGCGGATGAATGGCTTGCATATTATCAGTATTTTATAGAGAGTAAAGTCATCAAAGGTCTTATGAAAGACGCGGCTGTTGTCGAGCTTAATCAGCACGCGGCAGATGAACTTAGACATGCGACAATGATAGCCGATAGGATTTTGCAGCTTGGCGGTACGCCGTTATTACATCCGCAAGATTGGCTGAGCCATACAAACTGCGGTTATGACGCACCTAAAGATTTTGATGTAGTCAAAATACTTCAAGATGCCATCAAAGGTGAACAGTGTGCAATACGCACCTACAGCTCTATAGTAGAGACGACGCGCAATAAAGACATCGTTACTTACGATATCATCAGTGCTATCCTTGCAGATGAAGTGGAACATGAGGAAGATCTTCAAGCACTCCATGATGACATCACAGAGTTCGTCGCAGATTTGAAGAAAAATTTACAATAATATAAAGGAAGAAATAATGAGAAAATATGAAACTTACAAATGTAACAAATGTGGTAATGAAGTAGAGGTACAAAATGTAGGCGGCGGAACTTTGGTCTGCTGCGGCGAGCACATGGAGTGTGTGACGGAAAATCTCACGGCAGTTAATCTTATGAAAGCTTTTGCAGGTGAATCTCAGGCGAGAAACAAATATGAGTTTTTTGCAGACATTGCGTTTAAAGAGGGCTTCCATAGAATCGCTAGATTTTTACAAGAGGCTGCAAACAACGAAAAATATCATGCCATGGCGGAATATAAAGCGTATAACAAACTTGTTCATGAGTTTGAATTTGACTCTACGGCAAAAAATCTTGTCTATGCGGCGAATGGTGAACAGTATGAACATGAGATAATGTACCCTGAGTTTGAGGCTATTGCCAAAGAAGAAGGACTCAAAGAGATAGCAAGAATGTTCAAAGCTATCGGACGCGTCGAAGTTGAACATGAAAAAGAGTACAGAGAACTCCTAGAAGCACTTGAAGCAGAAGGCTTTTTTGAAGGTGACGACGATGAAGAGTGGGTTTGTGAAGTGTGTGGTCATGTTCACAAAGGCAAAAAACCTCCGGGAGCTTGTCCTCTTTGCCGCGTAGAGAGTGAACACTTCAAAAAACGCAACAAAGATGTGACGGTCGGGTAAAAACAGATTGCCGCGCTAGTAGTAACGCGGCAATCTGTTTAGTTTTGAAAATTCTTCGAACTCTTTCCTTGCAGTAATTCAAGTTTCAACACAATCTAAGAAGAATGAAAATTAGGGTTTCTTACTTATAAATTTAATCTAAAAAAGATCTAGTTCCACTTCCTCTTGGGTTATATTATGGATAGATACGATTTATAATCTTACAAAAGAAATATGTCACATTTTTTTTCAATTTTATTCATAATCCTATCAATATGGGTAGAGAGAAGTCTTTTCATGTTTTGTGGACTTTGATTTGAAATAGAATGTATAGGAAGATCTAAAGCTTGTTTGAAAAACTCAAAAGGGTTGATAACCCAAATATTTTCTTTGTTATTATGCATAATAAATGATTCTTCGAGTGCATAACCACCCCACTCCGTGAGTGCAGCTGGGGTAGTATTGCTTGCGTCATTATGTTTATATATCAAAAGTGCCTTACTTTTTTTTGCTTCTATAGTAAAATTTGAAGCAAGCATAGAAGGTTTCATTTTGTAAGAAAGCATAGAATCTTGATAAAGAATTTTATTTTTATGTTTAATACCCGGAATAATCTTTATGCCTAAAGTTTCAAAATAATTACTTTGTACATCTACGGGTAATGACCCTACTATTGCTACCTTGATTCCTATTTTTTTAAGCTGTTGTATCCAAGTTATAAGTGCTTGAGGATTATTGTATGTTTTTGTTAGCCATATAACAGCACCTTGGTATTTATCCATTTCACTCATAGAAGGAAGAGGTTCACTTACATGGAAAATTTTTTGTATATAACCCATATACTCAAAAACGGGAGTACCATAGCGATGCGCATCAGATGTAATTTCTTCTTCTATATCTGTATCTATAAGTGTAAATATCTCTCGTTTAATAGCATTTTTGGAAGATTTTCCATAGATATTGAGTTCACGATTTGCTATATAAGGAATCATCCCTTTTTTTTGAATTTTTTGTATAAGTTCTGCACTTTTGATGTGTGTGTCTTCAGGAAGATATTCAAGAGCGATAATATTGAGACCATAGGATTTTATTTTTTGCAAATGTATATCCAACCAATTTCTAGCATCATCAGATACTCTTTGGTAAGCGAGTTTTTCTCCACCGATACCCTCATAATATGACTCAAACAATACAGCTTCTAGGTCACTATGTACTTGATCAATAATTTCAAAACCGCGGTTGATGATAAGTTTAGAGTCGGGATATCTTTTATGAAATTCATTGATAAAAGAAACAAGCGCTTTTTCAGATTCTTGGCGTTCTTGCTGTGTTTTACAGACTAGTTGATATGAGTCAAGTGTATCAAAAAAGAAATTTTTAAATCCTTGCACTCTTCTTGGTTCTATGAGCTCTTTAAAAAAATATTCCATATAAGCAGGATTCTTGATATCTAAAACTTTAGAATTCCATGCTTTGTTTGTGGTAAGTATCCAATCATCTTGGATATTTTTATACTCTTTAATATCACTGTGTATCTCGCCAACACTGACATAAGCATATATTTTCTCTTTGTAAAGAGCGAAACCGTGCGTGTGGGTATTTGTAAATTCAGGCTGGACAATAATATAATCATGTATTCCAACTATAGGATAGGAGATATTGTTACCGTAATAGACTATGGCACTTTTTTCAGGTAAAGATGCAAATGCACTTGAAAATAGAACGAGTGGAAGAAAAAAGTATCTACTTAAATGTAAATTTTTCATTTGTCTCTTTTTTTATTTTAAGTTCTTCTATAAGCACATGAATTAGATGGAGAATATGAATAATAGCATATAGAGCAGAAGTATGCCTCAAACAAGATTAAATTTCAACATAGAGTCCAGAAATATTAAGCAAAAGCCATCCTTAAATTCAATAGAATTTAGTTAACACTTTTTAGCTAAAATTCTGAGATGAATTATGAAGAATATATAAACGCAATAGAGAAACTCAATCTTTATTCTCACCATTATTATGTCTTGGATGATCCGCTTACAACGGATGAAGTGTATGATACACTCTATCATGAAGTCTTAGGATATGAACAGAAAAATCCGCAAGACATCTTGAAAAACTCTCCAACGCAGAGAGTCGGCGATGTTATCTCAGAAGGTTTTACAAAAGAGAAACATCTCTCTCGTATGTGGTCGCTTGAGGATGTCTTTGATGCGGATGGACTTGAGAAGTGGCTTGTCAAAACTTACAAACTAGATAAAAATATATCGTTTTATTGTGAGCCGAAATTTGATGGAGCGAGTCTGAACCTTATCTATGAAGATGGTGCCTTAAGTAAAGGCATCACACGCGGAGACGGTGAAATCGGCGAACTTATCACCCAAAACGTCAAAACTATCAAATCCATCCCGCTCATGATAGAGTATAAAGAACGTATCGAAATCCGCGGTGAAGTCGTACTTTTTAAAAGCGAGTTTGAAAAGATAAACGAGCAGAGACTTCTCAGCAAAGAAGCGGTATTTGCAAATCCTAGAAACGCAGCTGCCGGAAGTCTCAGACAGCTTGATTCTTCTATCACCGCTGCAAGAAATCTCGTCTTCTTGCCTTATGGCGTGGGTGAAAATGCACTTGAGCATAAACTGCTTAGTGAGAAGATGGAATATATCTACGCACTTGGATTTCGAAAACCGCCTGAACGCGCAGTATGTAAAGATTTTTATGAGATAGAATCTATCTATAAACAGATGGCACATGATAGAGATCTTTACCCGATGATGCTTGATGGAATGGTTGTCAAAGTCAACGAAATAGCTTCACAAATAGATATGGGTTATACGGTAAAAGTACCGCGTTTTTCAGTTGCATACAAGTTTCCGGCACTTGAAAAGATAACAAAAGTCAAAGAGATAGTCCTTCAAGTCGGTCGTACAGGTGCTGTGACACCTGTAGCTATAGTCGAACCGACAGATATAGACGGAGTTATCGTTGAGCGCGCGACTCTGCACAATTTTGACGAGATAGAGCGAAAAGATATACGCATCAATGATAAAGTCATCATCCTTAGAAGCGGTGATGTTATCCCTAAAATCATCAAAGTTTTACTGCATGAGCGAGATGGAAGCGAAGTTCTCTTTGAGAGACCGACAGCGTGCCCTGTATGTGGCAGTGAACTTTTGGATGAGGGTGTGCTACTCAAATGCCAAAACCTCGCGTGTGAAGCGAGAGTGGTAAATTCTATCATCTATTTTGCTTCCAAAGCATGTCTCAATATCGACGGTTTAGGAACGAAGATAGTAGAAACACTTTTTAATGCGGGACTTGTCAAGAGTGTTGTGGATTTGTTTGATTTGACGCTGGATAAACTTCTCTCTCTTGAAGGTTTCAAAGAGAAAAAATCTCAAAATCTTTTAGACTCTCTACAAAACGCAAAAGGGTGCGAATATTGGCGTTTTATCAACTCATTGGGAATAGAACATATAGGAGAAGTGGCTTCCAAAACGCTCAGTGACGCTTTTGGATTTGGATTTGTAAACGCAACTAAAGAGCAGATTATCGCCTGTGATGGTATCGGCGAAGAGATGGCGGAGTCACTTTTGGAGTTTGTCCGTGTAAACGCAGCGACAATAATAAGGCTGCAAGAACTTTTGCAGCCGATGGAACCTCTCAAAAGAGCCGAAGCGCACGAGAATCCTTTTAAGGGAAAAACAGTCGTACTTACGGGAAGCATGAGCCACTCTCGTAATCATATCAAAGAGACACTCGAAGCGCTTGGCGCAAAAGTCTCCGGCTCTGTTTCTAAAAAAACAGACTTTTTGATCTACGGCGAAGATGCAGGCAGCAAACATGAAAAAGCGATGGATTTGGGTGTGGCGTGTTTGAGTGAAGATGAGATGCGAGGTTTGATGGATGGCTAGATTGGATAATTATCTCGTGGAAAATGGTTTTTGCGAGAGTAGAAACAAAGCGCAGGAGCTTATCAAAGAGGGATTTGTCTGTGTCAATGACAAAGAAATACTCAAAAGTTCTTATCAAGTTGAAGCTCATGAGCGTGTGAGTGTGGGTGAGCATAAAAAATATGTATCGCGTTCAGCCCATAAACTCAGCACTTTTTTGGATGCGATAGAACTGGATGTCAAGGAGAAAGTAGCGCTTGATATAGGCTCTTCTACGGGTGGTTTTACTCAGGTTTTGCTTGAATACGGAGTAAAAGAAGTGAGCGCTGTGGATGTCGGACGTGACCAATTGCACAAAAGCCTGCGCGCAGATAAGCGCGTATTTTCGTATGAGAGTTGTGATATCAGAGAGTTTGTGAGTGCAAAAGAGTTCGACCTCGTCGTGAGTGATGTTGCGTTTATCTCTTTGCTCTATATCCTTGATGCGGTAGATAGATTGGCATCAAAAGATATCATCCTTCTTTTTAAGCCCCAGTTTGAAGTCGGCAGAGAAGTCAAACGCGACAATAACGGTGTCGTACAAGATACAAAAGCCATACAAAACGCAATGATGAAGTTTGAAGACGCGTGTGAGTTAAAAGGATGGAAACTCGTGAAAAAATTGCCATCTAAGCTGAGTGGAAAGGAAGGGAATTTGGAGTATTGTTATTATTTTTTGAAGGCTTAAAAGTTTTCATCTAACTTTTTAGAGAGTCGGATTTATCTTCAAGGTCCTTTTGAGCATGGCTCTGCTTTTTCTATTGGAGTATAAGATAATAGAGGATATCGTGACTGTTGCAATTAACTTTCTCCTTGAATATTTATGACATGAGAGATTATTAAATAACAATAAAATACAAGAGTGTAAATATTCTCTTATGGGCACCTCTAAAATCCACCTTTACAGTAGCATAAAAGTACTCACTTCATTTTTTAACTTTTCTTGGATTGTTATCTGAGGAAAGTTGAGTGAATTTTTGAGTTTTTGACTGTAAAACTCACTCAAACTTCCTTATTTCTTCACATTTTCTA
>JAQTWZ010000060.1 GCA_028689055.1 Sulfurimonas sp.
CAACATCCACGAGAACATTTTCCCAGTATGCGGGACTTGATGCTTGTCGATGCCACACTCTCGAAGCTTGACTCTTTTTACAAAAGGCTTTGGGACTATAACAACAGCACACATGATGGAAACAAAATATATTAAAGGATTTTTATGGATTATGAGACTACAAAAAAAGAGTTGCTAAAACAGGCAAGAAATGCTTTTGAGACGGCTTCAACACTGCGTGAAACGCAGCGTATAGAAGTCTATAAACACAACACGAACATCGTAACTTCGGATGTTTTAGAAGAGGATGAAGCGATTATTTATACTCCTGAAAAACTCTTATGTTATCAAGTTTATGGACATAACTATCTCGAAGAAGAGATAAAAACATGGATAGACTACGCAAGAGTGATACAACAGCCAACAGATGAGATGCCACTAAGCGAACCCACGGATGTAGAAAAATCTATCCGTGAACTTGTCAATGAACTTGCCAAAAAAAGCGGACTCAAAACTGAAGAGATAAGCTCTTATGAGGTTTTTGCAAACCTTCCCGTGACACTTCTTGGAACAATAGAACAAGAGATAATCGAATATTGGTGGAGTGCAAAAGAAGAAGAAAACGCAAAGAAACTTGCATTAGTACAGATAGAAGAGGCTTTGGCACATCTCTAAAATATAAAAAGTAATTTTGCTATAATTGCGCAACTTAGAGCGACCGTTATAGAGGGAGATTCACAACCTTATGTTAGATTCAAAATTACGATTTGGTATCACAAAATGATAGGGATCGACCTTATCAAAAGCTCTCGTATGGAGCGTATGATGGAGCGTTTTGGTGCAAAAGCACTGCAGAGATTTTTATCGCCTGATGAGATAGCGCTTGTCAAAAACTACAAAAATGCTGCAGGATTTTGGGCGGTTAAAGAAGCTTGTTCCAAGGCATTAGGAGTCGGTATAGGAAAAGAATGCTCTTTTTTTGATATCCATATCTCCAAAACTCCAAAAGGTGCGCCAAAGATAGAACTCTCCGGGCGGCTCATGCAGGAGTTCAGTATCAAAGATACAAGTGTCTCCATCACTCATGACGGCGAATATGCTATCGCCGTTGTAGCTATTGAGACGAAATAGTCTCAGCCGCCGCCGACAAAATCTAGTAACTCCAACTTATCGCCCTCACTGAGTTCATATGCGTCCCAGTTATCTTGTTTGACTATATTCATATTTACCGCAGCAGCCATAACTTTACCATCCAAAGCCAGCTCATGTAACACTTCCAAAAGCGTTGCGTTTTGCTTAAATTCTCTTGCCTCACCGTTGATTATAAGTTTCATTTCTTTTCTCTTTCATATAGTTTTAATACATCCATCACTGCCAAATCTTTTTTCTCAAAGGCAAATTCGTATGCGGTATATCCAGATTTTGATTTTGTTTTTGGATCTGCTCCAACACTCAGCAGATACTCTACAACAACAGGATTTCCGCTAAAAGCAGCCTGATGCAGAGGTGTAATACCCTCTTCATTCGCAAGATTGACATCCGCCCCGCTCATGACTAAGAAACGTACAAGTTCTTTGTTTTTCTTTTTTGTCGCCAAAATAAGCGCTGTATTGTCGCGGTTGTCCTGTGCGTTGACATGAGCACCCGCTTCTACAAGCAGTTTTGCCATCCTCAAATCACTCTTTTTTATCGCGATATGCAAAGGTGTAAGTCCCGCTGCCGTGACCACTTCCGTATCTGCGCCATCTTTGAGCATCTTTGCCACATCTTGATAGTGTTCATCATAAACAAGATTGTGCAAAGCACTTCTCCCATCAACCTCATCGGCGGATATTCCCAAAAATAGAAATACTAAAATTAGTAATTTTATCATCTACACTCTTTTTATTTTTTTGATGCTAATGGTATCTTTTTTTATTGAATAAAGAATCAATTTATCCAGCTAAGCTTTGCTGTTTAAAGAAAATATAACTTTATTTTACGGCATAAATACTATTTCTAGCATCAAACTTAACATAAAATTAACATTACAAAGTTAAAGTTTCCCCTTAAAAAATTTATAAGGTGTAAAATGAAAATCAAATACTCACTCGCAGCCCTATTAACAATCTCCTCACTAAACGCACAAGAGATTGTAATAGACCATATAAGTGTCACCGCTACAAAGATATCTACTGCTACAAAAGATATATCCCAGTCTATCGCTGTCGTTGATGCACAGACTATCGAAGATAAAAATATCTTGAATATTCAAGAGGCCATAGAAGATATCCCCGGTGTAAATGCTGAGTCTTCTACAAACTCTCCGAGTCCAAGACTCATCATCAGAGGTGCAGGACTCAAATCTCGTTATGGTGTTAGAGAGATTATGGTTATGAAAGACGGAGTGCCTTTGACTGATCCTGATTCGTTCACGCGTTTTGATTTTATAGATATGCAGGATGTAACAAGCCTCGAAGTACAAAAAGGTCCCGGTTCTATAAACGCAGCAAATACTACAGGTGGAGTTATTCAGCTCATTACTAAGTCGGTTTTTGAAGAGGATCAAAACAGAGTGAAAATAGGTCTTGGCAACGACGGGCAGAGAAATATAAACCTCAAGCTAAGAGAGGCTCTGAGTGAAAACGACTTTGTATCCGCAACATTTAGTAAACGCAACATAGACAACAGCTGGAGAGACAACAACGAGTTTGACTCTACACAGCTAAGTCTAAAATACGGTCATATTTTTGAAGATGACTCGACAATAGAAACTGAATTTTCTTATACAGAATCAAATATGAACATCCCCGCTTCTATGACGACTGCAGAGTTTGAAGTGTTCAAAGAGACGGGTGAACAGCACGATACAAGCTATCAATGGCAAAACAGTGCAAGAGATTCAAAGATATTTTCTCTAAACGCAAGATATGAAAAAGATCTGGGAAGTGTAGATTACAAACCAAGATTTTATTTCAATAGCTGGGAGCATTTCCACCCTGTCACAGGTCTTATCAATGATGCTACCGATAACAAGGTCTATGGAACGGATCAGGAGCTCAACTACGATCATAAACTCTTTGGAGAAAAAGCTTCTTTAGTAGCTGGTGTGACTGCAAAAATGGATGTCACAAATGATGCAAAAAAATATGAATATGCAGATATAAATTATGTCACGACGATGGTATATAATCCTGCAACACACAGCATGGAGCCGGTAACCGTAATAGGACAAACCACATCAAACAATAAAGGTGATCTCGCAGGTGTAGAGGATAGTACAACAACACTCATGGGTGTTTATGCTATGGAGACTTTTGCTCCAAACAAAGAGTTGACTTTTGATATCAGTTCACGTATTGATAAACTTAGTTTTGACATGAGCGGCAGTGAGATTACAACGTATGATTACACAACAAAAAATTATGTCGATGGTATTGGACTTTATAATACAGAAAAATCTTATACGCTCTTTTCTGCAAAACTTGGAACTGTTTACAAACTCACAGATACAAGCAATATCTACGCTTCTATAGCGACTGCAAATCAGGCACCAACAGCCAGTGAGATTCAATCAGCACTGCAAGAAAATATCGACCTTGATAAATCCACAAGTGTAAACTACGAAGTCGGTGTAAAAACACGCGCCAATAAAGTCTCTTATGATGTAGCCATCTATCAAAACAATGTCAACGATGAAATCATCCAGATATTGGATGCAAACGGCAACTCTATCTATGATAATGCCGGAAAAACGCAGAAGAAAGGTTTGGAATTTAACGCAGCATATCAGCTCACTTCAGAACTACAACTCGGTGGTGCGTATGCATACAGTGACTACAGATTTGTGACATTTAATGAGTCTGTACGCGGAGCTTTAGTCTCAAGAGACGGGAACTTTCTGCCATATATCCCAAAAGAGCAATACTCAATATTTGCAGCACTCAAAATGGAAAACGGCTTTAAAGCGCGTTTGACTACGAAAACTTGGGGCGAATACTACATGGATAATGCGAACACGCAAAAATATGACGGTTACGCTTTTGTGACGGACTTAATGCTTGGCTATGGATACAAAGCGCACAACATCCAACTCAATATCAAAAACCTCACAAATCAATACTATGCTATGGAAGCACTCAAAGATGTCTATGGCAATGAATCTTATAAAGCCGCCGCACCTATGAGCGGTATGTTGACATATAGCTACGCATTTTAGGAAAGACAATGGTCACTGAGCAAAAACGCAACAATCATGACATCTACAAAATCCCTCTTTTGGGATTTTTCTTCAAAAACAAGATCTTTATCAGAGGCTTACAACTCTCTATTTTAGCCCTTTTCTTTTATGCTATCGTCTTTGGTTTTCTCTATCCGAGTAAAGAGGAGAACATCTTTACAACGGCAATCTTCTGGTCGCTTTTTTGGCCACTTTTTGTGGTCGTGACGCTCTCTACTTTTGGAAGAGTCTTCTGTGGCATCTGTCCGCATGGCTTTATGGGCAAATATATCACGCGTTTTGGACTCAAAAAGAAAATGCCAAAAGCTCTTGCGAACCCTTTTATAGGAGTTTTTTTACTCATTATAGGTTTTTGGCTGGTCTATTATACCTATCCGCAGGCTTATAAAACCCCAATAGCTACATCTATCTTTTTCCTTGTGCTGACACTTGTTGCCGTTGTCTTTTTTTATATCTATAAAGATATGAGCTACTGCAAATCTATCTGCCCTATCGGCTCGCTCATGCGGGGATTTGGCAAGATATCATTTACCACACTTGGCACCTATGAAGAGTCGTGTAAAAGCTGTACGACTTTTGAGTGTGCGACCGCCTGTTCGTATAACCTCAAACCTTTTACTTTTGACAAACGCAGCTCCATGACGGATTGTACTTTGTGTATGGATTGCTCAAGCGCCTGCGAAGCTGTAAGCTTCAAACTTGTCCCGCCATCGCAAAGCCTCTTTAAAAAGTTTCAAATACATAAAGCAGAAGTATGGGCTTTTATCCTCATAACTGCAGCTATTACTATCACTATGAGCTTTCATCACGCACTTGGGCGCGTCGCAATCGCAGATACATTTATTTGGTCAAAGCTTGGGGTCTATTTGGAAAAAGTCGTGGCAATACCGGGGCTGGATTATATAGGGTTTTCTGCCCTACTTCTCGCCATCTTCAGTACACTTTTTTTCGTTTATAGCGGAATGTATATCGCAGCAAAGGCTTTAAAAGAAGAGTTCTCAAAACTCTTTTACACGCTTGGTTATGCTTTTGCGCCACTCTTTATCATCGGTGGACTATCACATACCTATGAGTTTTTCTTTTTAGAACACTACAGTAATATCGCCAACGGTTTTATGAATGGCTTTGGCATATCTGGAGATGAAGTCAAAGCACTTGCGACGAGAAAAGAAAACTGGCTTAAAATCTTTGCGCTCATGAATTATGTCGCAGTAATTTGGTCATTTATCATTATGTATAAACGCATCAACTTTTTTACCGCCACAAAACTTCGTAAAAGTATTGCGTTTATAGCCGCTTCAAGTCTTATATTCTTTTATCTGGGGCTCAATGTTTACAAGGTCTATGCCTTTAAAACATACGGTGCCAAACAATCAGGACACAATCACGGAGCTATGTCTCACAATAGATTTCAATCCGTAGCACCTCAAAACGCAACTCTTCTGCAAATAGGCGAAGGAAAAATGAATGGCGTTGTATGCGGCATGAATCTAGCGATGTTTTACAAAACAAACCATAGTGCCATACTTCATGGAGAAGTGCGACAGTACTGCTCAATGCACTGTTTGGCAGAAGATTTGAACAAAAATTTACCGCTTGAAAATATACAAGTAGTCGATGTTGCAAGCCTCAAGTTTGTAGATGCATCCACTGCGTTTTATGTACTTGGAAGCAGACAAAAAGGGACGATGAGCAAAGTCAGTAAATACGCTTTTGCCAAAGAAAACGATGCACAAGAGTTTATGCACAAGTACGGAGGAAAAATCGTAAACTTTGAGACTGCCATCGAAGTAGCAACAAAAGAGTAGATTTTAGCCCAAAAGATGGGCTAAAGATGCATCTATATCTTTATACTTAAACACATATCCTGCGTCCGTTATGGCTTTTGGATAGACCTCTTTTGAGCCTGTAAGTACACTTGAACCTTCTCCGAATAGGAGTTTGAGAACAAAAACCGGCAAAGGAAAAAAGGTCGGTCTATGCAAGGCTTTGCCCAAAGCCTTTGTAAACGCAGCGTTCGTGAGGGGATACGGCGCGGTTGCGTTGAAGATACCTGTAAGTTTATGCTCGATGAGATATTGATATATACCCATCAAATCATCCACATCAATCCAACTCATCATCATCTTCCCATCCCCGATATTGCCGCCAAGACCCAATCTAAAAGGTGTGAGCATCTGAGCAAGCGCACCACCTTCGCTGCCGAGTATCACTCCAAAACGCAATATAGCTGTCGGCCTAGTACATCTGTGCGCCTCTGCTTCCCACTCTTTGGTGAGTGATGCCAAAAAGTCATCTCCATACCCCTCAAAGCGCTCATCACACGCCATTCCATCGGGATATGCACCGATAGCAGAAGTAGAGATAAAATAGTGCACTTGACTTCTATTGATAGCGTTTACAAGTGTTCTTGTCGTATCGACGCGGCTGCTTTTGAGAACTTTTTTATATGCTTCACTCCACTTTTTTATGATTGGAGCACCCGCAAGATTGATAACGACCTCAACACCCTCAAGTTTGCTGAGTATCTCATCTTCTGTGTCATTTCTATGTATAGCTACAAAATCCGTATAAAGTTTTGTTATATTTGAGCCCACAAAACCGCTCACTCCCGTGATTGCTACTTTCATCTCGCACCTCCATATTTTTATAAATTATAACTATAATTGAGACACTTTTGTATGCTTTATTTGTAAGCTCATCTCTTTAATATTCTAAAATAAAAGAAAAAAAGTTTCATTTTTAGCTTGATATCACTCTAAAAGTTGCTAAAATAATAGAACAATTTTTATACGAGGTGAATATTATGTTACAAATCAATTTTAATGATGCTCTTGAAGAAGACGAAGACGAATATTATGACAATCTTGACGAGTACGAAGATGAAGACGAAGAACTCGACGAAGATGACTACTACGAAATGGATGACGAAGAGGAAGACTCTTACTGCGACTAGAGACTATATATCATGACAAAAATGTATTATTCCCGTTGCCTGCGTTTTGGGTTTTGTGTTGTCGTATCATAATAACCTCCACCCAAAAAAAGTGTCGGTGCGACTTCTATGGAGTTTTTGTTGTGGATGCAAACAACATCAGCCACAAAAACATCATGGTCGCCATAGTTGAGAATGTCTATCACTTTGCACTCATAAATCATATAGGACTCTTCTATCAAAGTTGTTCGTATTTTCTCTGCTTTTTTTCTTGTGAGTTTTGCAAGAGTAAACTTATCAACGCCTTTGCCATGAATAGCCCCCGTCGTATCATAAGCGCTCATGTAAGAATAATCCAAAAAATTTAAAGCAAAATGTTGATTGATATGAAGCAAATCATGCGAATAATTTTCATCACGTACGCAGATGGCATAACGAAACGGCTCTTTTGAAAGAGGCATATGCCATGAAAGCGGCATGATATTGTCTGCGCAACTCAAAAGCGCACATAC
>JAQTWZ010000019.1:0-25312 GCA_028689055.1 Sulfurimonas sp.
GTCTCATTTTTTACACCCACCAGCCGTTTAAACTCGGTTGGTTTCAATTTCTGCAATCTCTCATATTTTTCCATACCTCTCTAAAGCAACTTTTGAACCGCTTTGGAGGTTATGCAAGAAGTCTAATGTATTATTGGTTATGTTTGGTATTGTTTTAAGCAAAATGATTTCACAACTCCAAAAGCACTGTATCTCTGCGTGTGCTCTCAAACTTTTTGCATCCGCTCTCAAACGCTCCGCCTTCACCTATGAGGATACATTTGTGTTTTGCCCTCGTGATAGCGGTATAGATGAGTTTTGTGTTGTGCATGATGTAGTGTGAAAAGCTCATTGGCAGCACGACGATATCATATTCCATACCTTGCACTTTATGGATGGTCAGAGCGTAGGAGAGCATCAAAAAGCTCTTGAGCTCTTCGTACTCATAAACCACCACTACATCTTCGTTGGGATAAAATACAAAAACCTGCTCTTCATCTTCGTCTATCTTAAAAAGCAGTCCGCTCATGCCGTTGAAGATGCGTCTTTGGGCGGATTCTTCGCCTATTTTAAAACCTTCGCCGCTCCATGATGTCATATTTTCATTTTTTGTATGGACAACTTTGTCCATGAGCCGAAACTCTTGCATCCCGCGTTTGACGCATTTGCTCGGATTTGGATTGAAATATTCTTGAAGAACTTGATTGAGATTTGTAGTGCCCAGTATGCCGCCTTTCATAGGCGTGATAACCTGAAAATAGTTGAGATACTCTTTTATCTCTTTGTTTTTGAGCCTATAGCGCGCTTTTTCTATCGACTCGACTACTTTATGAACTATCTCAGCGACGATTGCGTTTGAGTTTGATTCGCGTAGCTCATGCAGCTCTGTTTGAGAAAGCGCATTTTTCGCACCGTAGTAGTTTGCGATAGAAACATCGATAAACTCAAAATCCTCATAGCTGCGTTTGTACTCAGGCACTTCCCCTTTGCGTATCTCGTTGGCTATAAAAGTAATCGCCTGCTCTTCACTTTGTCTATAAATTTTTGTGAGTTTGACGATGGCTCCAAGAGAGAGTGTGAGCACATCACTCAGTACATTTCCCGCACCGATAGGCGGCAGTTGCGCGTCATCACCGACGATGATGACGATGGCGGATCTGGATATTTTTGCCATGAGCCGTGCGAACAAAGAGGAGTTAATCATCGAAGCTTCATCGATAAGCACAACACCAAAAGGAAATTTATCCGCCTCCTCATAGCGCACAAGCAAACTCTGTATCGTCGCACTCTCATAACCCGTCGTATCGGCGATACGCTGTGAGGCGATACCGCTGAGGGCGCAGGTCATGATCTCTTTTTTGTCGTATTTGAGATTGAGAAGATTGAGGATAGTTTTTGAAGTCGTACTCTTTCCCGTGCCCGCATACCCCACGAGAAAGAGCAGAGATGCGCCGCTGTTTATCTTCGCCACCGCCTCTTTTTGCTGTTCTCCGAGTTGCAAATCACTCTGTGCCAAAAAATCATCAAGATCTTTGACAAAACCTCCGCTGTCAAGTTTGGCTCTTGCTTTGAACTCATCATAAAGATACTTTTCCGCATCATAAAGCCGTGCGGGCGATACGCGGTTGTTCTTCATGATAACGATACTTTGTTCTGCCACTCTTTCGATAAGTGCGGCTTCGTAGAGATACTCTTTGTCATGAAACGCAAGAAGTTCGTTGAGTCCTGCGAACAAGATATCTTTGCAAACGCAGCTGTTTCCCTGTTGTTCGCAATAGTTAAGCAGGACATAATCCATAGCCGCAGAGATGCGCCCCTCATTTTCTCTCTCTACGCCCATCTTCAGGGCTAGTTCATCTGCGCGTTTGAAGCCTATGGAGTTGATGGAGGTGAGGATGTAAGGATTGTTTTTTATCTTCGTGCAGGGTTCATCCACATCACGCATAGCTGTTGCGATGGTTGTCAAAAGTGCAGGAGACACGCCGTATGGTGTGAGAAACTCCCCCAACCTGCGCATAGAACGAAATTTTTTCCAAGACGTTTGTATCTTTTTGAGGCGTTTTTCTTTGATACCGCTAAACTCCAAAAGCCTCTCGATATCGTTGTCTAGGACTTCGATAAGTCCTTCATTGCCGAAATGTTCTATGAGTTCTGCAGAGAGTTTTTTTGTAAAACCTTTGATGATTTTGTTTAGAAAGAAAAAAAGTTCGTTTTGGTTGACTTTGATGGACTCAAACTTGAAAGTTTTGCCATACTTTTTGTGCTCTTCCCACGCACCGTGAAGGGTGATGGCAGAGTCTTTGATATGCGCTACATCACTCTCAAAATAAGTGCCGCTTATCTTTTCTCCGCTTTTTAAAACCGCTATGAAAAAACCGCTCTCTTCAAAAAGAATCTTCTCTATCTGACCTATAAGTACCTCAGCCAAGTTGTTTTCCTTGTGTGTTTTTTTCATACAGAGCCAAAGCTTTTTTGGTCAGAGAAGATATAGCTGCGTTTTGTAGCGCATCATGAGCGACCCAGACGACTTCACCATGCACTTCTTCTATTTTATACAGCTTTACCGTGAGTCTATATTTGGTATAGGAGTGCTTAAACGCGGCCAAAAAGTCCTCTTCTATAGGTTCAACGGATGGAAGTTCCAGCATCCCTTTATACATACGAGAAGAGCTTTGAAGCAGAGCGATTTGTTCATTTTTCTCACAAATGCCATAAAAAAGCTCCATATTTTCATACACTTTTTTCTCTTTTTTTGTATAGAGTTCGGGTGCATCTTTGCCCTTGCAAGCAAAGAAAAGAGGACACTCTTGACACTTTGGATTTGTAGGCAAACAGATAAGCGAACCCAAATCCATAAGTGCAAGATTGTGCGCTCTGGGAAAGTGCTCATGTACAAAATTTGCCGCTTCTTTGTGAAGCTCTTTTCCCCCTACAAAAGCAAGAGCAAAAAAGCGTTTGAGAACACGCTCGATATTTGTATCCACAACACCCACCTGCTGATTGTACGCAAAAGAGCAGATGGCACTTGCCGTATAAGACCCGATACCGGGAAGTTTGAGCAGCTCATGATAGCTTTGCGGCAGAGTCTGCGGACAAAGTTTTGCAGTAGCATGAAGGTTTCTCGCGCGTGAATAATACCCAAGCCCGCTCCAAGCAGCCAAAACATCTGCTTCATCTGCTCGTGAAAGCGACTCCAGTGTAGGAAATCTTTCCAAAAACTGCGGATAATACTCTTCCATAACCCGCTTCACCTGCGTTTGCTGCAGCATAATCTCACTCACATACACATGATAAACATCATCCGTATTGCGCCAAGGAAGCTCATGCCTGCCATGTGTTTCATACCAAAAGAGGAGCTTATTATGCGTCATACGACAAATTACTCCCTTCGTAGTGCAATATAAGAGAGGCATTCTATCTTATCTATGCTTACTGTTTTCCTTTTAATTTTTTTACATATATCCATAATTTATTTTTTTCTGACTTTGGCACTGGGTCACCTAATTTCAGATTAAACAATCTGAAATAAAAGCTTTAGCGTTCAGATAAAAGGCTTGCCTAGGGGTTGTTGATTTCTAAAAAATTGCACTTCAGTTTTAAATTTTAGATTTAGGAAACATTTTTTATTACAAAAAGCTTTTTTTAAATATTTTTTAAGTAAAATTCGCGGATTTTTCTTTTGCTATATGCATCTGAAAATATTAACAGACTATGTCAAAAGTCAGTGCAACCCTCTTTTTAGGGGAAAATTGTTCGACATATTCAAAGCTAACTGATAAATTTTGGCTCAAAAAGCCCTTAAGGATACCCTATGGTAACTATGAAAGACCTCTTAGAATGTGGTGTACACTTCGGACACCAAACACGTCGTTGGAACCCAAAAATGAAAAAATTCATCTTCGGTGTTCGTAAAAATATTCATATTATTGACTTACAAAAAACTCTTCGTTACTTCCGTAACACGTACCAAATCGTTGTAGATGCTGCAGCAGAAGGTCAAACAGTTTTATTTGTCGGTACTAAAAAACAAGCACGTCAATCGGTAAGAGACGCAGCAATCGCTTGTGGTATGCCGTATGTTGATAACAGATGGTTAGGTGGTATGCTTACAAACTTCCCGACAATCCAAAAATCAATCCGTAAACTTGATGTAATCACTGAAATGCAAGAAAATGGTCAAATCGATCTTTTAACGAAAAAAGAAGCACTTATGCTTTCTCGCCAAAAAGAGAAACTTGAAGTTTATTTCGGCGGTATCCGTGATATGAAAAAACTTCCAGATATGCTTTTCGTAGTTGATGCTGCAAAAGAGCACATCGCAGTTTTAGAAGCTCGTTGTTTAGGTATCCCTGTTGTTGCTCCACTTGATACAAACTGTGATCCGGATCTTATCACTTACCCAATCCCGGGAAATGATGATGCTATCCGTTCTATCCAACTTTTCTGTCGCGAAATGACTGAAGCAATCAACGAAGGTAAAGCTATCGCTGGCGGCGCTGTAAAAGATGTTGCACAAGATATGGCAGAACAAGTAGAAGAAACAGAGGAAGTATAATCATGGAAGTTACAGCAGCAATGGTAAAAGAGCTCAGAACTGCAACTGATGCTCCGATGATGGATTGTAAAAAAGCTTTAGTTGAAAACGAAGGTGATATGGCGAAAGCTACTGAGTGGCTCAAAGAGCGTGGTATCGCTAAAGCAGCAAACAAATCAGATAGAATCGCAGCTGAAGGTCTTGTTGGTCTTAAAATAGCTGATGACTTTTCTAAAGCAACAGTAGTTGAGATCAACTCTGAGACTGACTTCGTTGCACAAAATGAAGGTTTCAAAAACTTAGTTTTAAAAACAACAGAAGAGATTTTCACGACAAGTCCTGCTGATGTAGAGAGTGTAAAAGCTTCTGCGTTTGGTGCATACTTCAATGAATCAGTAGCTAAAATCGGTGAAAAGATAGAACTTCGTCGTTTTGGAAATATTGTAGCGGATGATGAGACTGTAGCTATCAACGGATATGTTCACTCAAACAACCGTATAGCTGTTATCATCAAAGCAAAATGTGATAGTGCAAAAACTGCTACCGGTTTGAGAGATACTCTCAAACAAGTTGCAATGCACGCATCTGCTATGAAACCAACGACTCTTTCTTACAAAGATTTTGATGCTGCGTATGTTGCATCTGAGACTGTTGGAAGAATCGAAGCTATCAAAAAAGAGAACGAAGAACTTTCTCGTTTGAAAAAAACTCTTAAAAATGTACCTCAGTACATTTCTATGAGCCAATTATCAGATGAAGTAATAGCACAAGCAGAAGCTGACATCAAAGCAGTATTAAAAGAGCAAGGCAAGCCTGAGCAGATTTGGGACAAAATTGTTCCAGGTTCATTGGCGCGTTTTATCGATGACAATACAACTTTAGATAAAGAACAAGCTTTGCTTGATCAAACTTATGTTTTAAATGACAAATTAACAGTTGCACAGGCTGTTACTGAGGCTGCTAAAGCACTTGGCGGAACTGCTGAAATCGTAGATTTCATTCGTCTTGAAGTAGGTGAAGGTATAGAGAAAAAAGTCGATGACTTTGCTGCTGAAGTAGCAGCGCAAATGAGTTAAGGATTTTCCTTAACTCTCCCTCAAGAACTCCTTTTGAAAAAAAATAAAATCATCATCATCGGTGGCGGTTATGCCGGTATCCGAGCACTCGAAAAACTGAGCAAAGACAAATCCAACGAAATCACTCTTTTAGATGACCATCCTTATCACTATATGCAAACGGAAGTGTATGGCTTCATAGCAAACGAAAATGACTTCTCAAAAATAACAGTTGACCTTTTTACTTTATGTGCAGGTTTTGGTTCTCATGTTGCGTTTTGCAAGCAAAAAGTGACATCCATAGATTTTGATGCCAAAAAAGTACTCACACATGAGCAGAGTTATGATTATGATTATGTTATTGTTGCTGTTGGTTCAAGAACAAAGTTTTTTGACTCTATTGTAGGGTTAAAGAAGTATGCTCATGGAATCAAGGCACTCTTTCGTGCACTTTACTTTAAACAAAAGTTTGAACTTTCACTTTTTAATAAGATAGAAGAAGAGGGTACATACTGTAAAGCACTTAATATTATCGTAGCTGGAGCAGGTCTAAGCGGTGTAGAAATTGCCGCACAAATGGCTTCATTTTCGCGAGATTTTTATAAAGAAAACAACTTTTTATGTAGAAAACTTACTATTGTCCTAATAGACGCTTGTGAGAGAATACTTCCCGGTATCGATGATTTTTTAGTTGAAGCTTCTATCAAACGTCTTCATAAGCTGGAAGTCATCATCAAAGACGGTAGAAAAGTCGTAGAAGTGACAGAAAATAGCGTCTCTCTTAGTAGTGGAGAGGTTTTACCGATGGATTTTATGATTTTTACGGGTGGAGTAGAGCCTAAAGAGCTTGTGTATGATTTGGATGTGCCAAAGGATAGACGAGGACACATCGCTATCAACGAATATATGCAGATACAGGGCTACGAAAATGCTTATGCTATTGGTGACTGTACGGCAATCTACAATGACGGTATTCTTGTTGCACCAACTGCGGATGTAGCAGAACAGATGGCGGAGTTGTGTGCGAAAAATATCAGAAATAGCAGTAAAAACAAAAAACTTGAAAAAGTCACAATCAAATCGCGTGGTATCCTTATCGCACTTGGAAGAGGGTATGCTGTTGGAAAAATATTTGGCTTTTATGTCGATGGATATCTTGGATATTTACTCAAAAAAGTAGTAGAAAAAGTATACTCCAAAAGATTGTTCCTGCGTTCGGGAAGAGGAAGCAAAAAGATATTTTCCAAAGGCGCATAATTGGATATAATCCTTTTATGAATTTATTATCCGCAAAAAATATATCCCATACATTTGAGTATGAACTTTTCAGTGACGTCTCTCTTGAGCTGCATGAGCGAGATTCTATAGCTATCATAGGTACAAGCGGCAGCGGAAAATCCACCTTGTTGCATATACTTTCCACACTCTTAAAAGCACAAAAGGGTTCTGTATCGCTTTTTGGTGAAGATACATCAAAACTCAAAGAAAAAAAACTCTCACAAATCAAACGCGAATCACTCGGGCTTGTTTTTCAGTCACATTATCTTTTTAAAGGTTTTAGTGCTTATGAAAATCTTGAAGTAGCAGCGATACTCTCAGAACGCAATATCGACGAAAAGCTATTACAAAAACTAGGTATCGACGGTTGCATCAAACAAAAAGTGACAGAACTCTCAGGAGGACAGCAACAGCGTGTTTCTATCGCCAGAGTTTTGACAAAACAGCCTCGTATTATTTTTGCAGATGAGCCAACAGGAAATCTTGACAAAAAAACAGCAAGCGAAGTGATGACTCTTTTCTTTGAATATTTGGAGGCAAAAGCAGCGGCCATGGTTCTCGTTACACATGATGAAGCACTTGCACATATGTGCAAAAGGGTTTACAGACTTGAGAACAAAAAACTGGAACTTGTAAAATGACTTTTTGTATCATGAGCTAAGAGGTTAAATTGAGCTGGGCGCAGGTATTTACCGAAAATTATATGGTTGGTTTTGTCCTGCTCTTTTTTCGTATGGCTGCACTTTTTATAGCCACTCCTATATTTTCACACCAAAATGTTCCTGTTTCCATCAAAGCCGCGATGGCTTTTTTCTTTGCCATATTTTTTTACTCCTCCATGCCTCCGCTAACTATAGCCATAACAATCCCAACTATCCTTATGGCAATACTCAGTGAGTTTATGTTTGGTCTGGCAATCGGTCTCATCCTGCTTTTAGCTTACAATGTCATTACTTTTGCAGGTGGACAAATCTCTTTTATGATGGGTTTTTCTCTTGCAAGTGCTATTGATCCGCAGACGGGCGTTTCTATGCCTATTATCTCCCAATTTTTATCGCTTTTGGGTCTTATGATACTTCTTGCTATAGATATGCACCATTGGATTTTACTTTTTATTGACGGCTCTTTGAGTAAGATTCCTTTAGGCGGTTTTTTGATGACGCCCAATCTTTTTGAGTATCTTATGCATGCAACGGCCAATATGCTTCTAGTCGGTTTTATGATTGCGTTTCCTATTACAGCGCTTACTTTACTCTCAGATATTATCTTTGGTATGCTTATGAAAACCATGCCGCAATTCAATCTTTTGGTGATAGGTTTTCCTATAAAAATCGTAGTCTCATTTGCTGTTATCATAGCGACATTAACAGCTACTATGCTTATTTTGAAGACACAGATGCAAGATGCGTTTAATGCTTTGGGGATGTTTTTTTAGTTTCAAGTATTGCTAGAGTGTGCTTATTTAGCTACAATAATGTCAAAAGAGCCGCATAAGGAATAGAAGTGAAAATACTGCTTTTAAATGACAATCCAGTAGTTAGTAAATTAGTTACACTCAGTGCACAAAAAACTTCAGATGAACTAGAAGCAATACGCTCAGCAGAAGAAGTAACAGAGGGTGTGTATGACTTGGTTGTGGTTGATGATGCTCTCTACAGCGATGGTTTGCTGGAAGAACTTCAAACAAAGATAGATTTTCAAAAGTCCCTATTTATTATGGCTAAAAACTCAGAGCTTCCGGAAGCTTTTACGAATACGATAAAAAAACCATTTTTGCCTACAGATTTGGTAGAACTTTTTGTATCTATAAGTAAAGAAATAAGCGACTCATATAAGCCGCAGAGCAGTGAAGAGTTATTTTTAAATACAGAAGAAACACCACTCCTTGAGCCTGAATTTGAAGAACTTGAGGAACTTGAAGAACTTGATAGTCTGGATGATGTTTTGGATGGAGATGAGTTAGGCGAATTTGATATTCTTGAAGATTTTGGGAGTGATGATGGGTTGCTAGATGATCTTGATACAACTGAAGAGCTTACACTTGAGGAAGATTCTGATAGCGAAGACTTTGATCTTGATGAGGCCTTTTTTGAAGATGAAGAAGAACTCTCCTCTAAAGGCGTGTTGGATAAAGAAGAACTCCAAGAAGTTCAGGACCTTCTGGATGATACAGAAGATGAAAATGATGAACTGGATATCGCATTTGAAGACTTGGATAAAGAGCTTCAAGGGCTTGAGGATGCGGGTGAAGATGAACTGAGTGCATTGAGTGATAGTTTTGAAGATGAGTTGAGTGAAGATGATACATCAGAAGATATACTCTTGGATGAAGGTGACGTAACGGTGGGCGAAGAAGAGCCAAGCGAAGATGCTGCGACGTTTGAGTATATGCTTGATGAAGAGATAGATGATACAGAACTTGAAGCAAAAATCGAAGAAGCGATGTCCGAACTCAGTGAAGATGAGTTGGAAGAAGAGATAGAACTTGATGAAGGTATCTCAGAGCTTATGGAAGATGAGTTTGCAGAAGATGAAGCTACAGAAGACGCGCTTGACGAAGATATGTTCGCTTCACTCAAACAAAGAGATATTAAACTTGCAGTTGGCGAAGACGTTGAGGACGAAACGCAGGAGCTATTTGAAGAGACGGTTGAAGAAGATTTTGAAACGCTTGATAAAGAAGAGATGGAAGAAGATGCTGCTGCTGAAGATTCTTTACAAGATGATCTTCTTGAAGATGAAAATGAAGAAGAGGCTGAAATCGAAGGTCTCGCAGCGTTAAAAAATCTTTTAGCAGCACTAAGTGATAAAAAAGTTGCGGCTTCATTTAAAGGCATGCAGATAAGTATTAACATCACTCTCGGTGATAAAAAATGAAGCAAAACAACGGAGTAGTGCTTGTCCTCTCCGGTCCTAGTGGAGCGGGAAAAAGTTCTCTGATCAATAAAATATCTGAAGATATAGGGGATTTTTATTTTTCTATCTCTACGACTACACGTCCCAAACGCGATGGAGAAATAGATGGAGTGCATTACCACTTTGTTACACATGAAGCGTTTCAAAAAGATATAGAAGAGAACCATTTTCTTGAGTATGCGCTTGTGCATGGAAATTATTACGGTACATCCATAAAGCCTGTAAGAAAGGCACTTGAAAAAGGGAAGCTTGTTATTTTTGATATAGATGTACAGGGAAATACAGCGGTAAATAACCGTCTTGGCGATATTACGACTTCTGTTTTTATCACACCGCCAAGTCTCAAGGAGCTGGAAAAACGGCTCAAAAACCGTTCTACAGACTCAGATGAAGTGATTTATAAACGCATAGAAATGGCCAAACGCGAGATTCAAAGGATATCTGAATATGATTTTCTTGTCATCAATGACGACTTAGACAAAGCTGCGGAGATGCTCAAAAAAATTGCTATGACGGCGAAGCTCAAAATCCCACTTTTGGAGATAAATGAGTTTGTCCAAAAATGGGAAGATCTTTAGCATAATTATTTATGATAAGAGTAGTTACAGCAAAGAGTAGATATACTCACGCCAATTATATTTAAAAAAAGAAGGACTTACAAATGAGTATGCCTAGTGGAATGGAACTATTACTAATTTTCGGAATCATCGTGCTTTTATTTGGTGCGAAAAAAATACCAGATCTTGCAAAAGGAATCGGTCAAGGAATTAAAAACTTCAAGTCTGAAATGAAAGACGATGCACCTGAAAAAACAGCATCAGCAGAAGCTCCTAAAAAAGTGGAAGCGAATGAAGAAATCGCTTCAAAAGAAGCTCCAAAAACTACAACACAAGCATAAGACTTGAAACAACGAGTATCGACGCTACTGCGTGAAAAATTTGGTCGTGAAGTTGTTTTAGAGAAGCCAAAAGATCGCTCTTTTGGTCATTTTGCTACACCTATCGCATTTTCTCTAGCGAAAGAGCTAAAAAAATCCCCTATGGCTATATCCGAAGAACTTGCTTCCTCCTTTGAGCAAAATGAGTTTTTTTCAAAAGTAGAATCCGTAAAAGGTTATCTCAATTTCCGTTTGAGCGAAAACTTCTTGAGTGAGTATGCTGCTTGGGCATTGGAAAATCCTGCTGCGTTTGGTACGCAAGAAAATCAACAAAAAATTCTTTTGGAGTTTGTGAGTGCAAATCCAACCGGTCCTTTGCATATCGGTCACGCAAGAGGTGCTGTTTACGGTGATACACTTTACAGACTTGCCAAACACTTAGGGTATGATATAACGGCAGAGTATTATGTCAATGATGCAGGAAATCAGATAGATCTTCTAGGTCTCTCTATCCAGCTTGAAGGACGCGCAAATGTGCTTAAAGAAGCGGTAGAATATCCTGAGAGTTACTACAGAGGCGAATATCTTGCGCCTTTAGTTGCGGGTGCGATAGAGAAGTTTGGCATAGAGATACTCAGTGATGAATCACGCCAGAAAGAGCTTGCGATGTGGGCTAAAGATGGTGTGATGGATCTTGTTGTAGAAACTTTGGCAAACACAAATATCCATTTTGATACCTTTGTAAACGAATCTTCACTCTATGATGACTGGGAAAGAGTCATGAAAAAGATGGGTGATAGTGTTTATGAAAAAGAGGGAAAAATGTGGATCGCTTCAGAGAGTAAGGGCGATGATCATGATAGAGTTGTTGTGCGTGAAGACGGCAGACCAACTTATCTCGCAGGCGATATCGTCTATCACAACCAAAAATTTGAACGCGGTTATGACCACTATATAAACATTTGGGGTGCGGACCATCATGGATATATCCCACGTGTAAACGCAGCAGTAGAATTTTTGGGTTATGACTCCAATAAGCTTGAAGTACTACTCTCTCAAATGGTAAGTCTGCTCAAAGACGGCGAACCGTACAAAATGAGTAAACGTGCGGGTAATGTTATCCTCATGAGCGATATTATCGAAGAAATAGGCTCAGACGCGCTGCGTTTTATTTTTGCTTCAAAGAAGTGTGATACGGCACTTGAGTTTGACCTTGCGGAGTTTAAAAAACAAGACAGCTCAAATCCTATATTTTATATCCAGTATGCGCACGCAAGGATTCAAACACTTCTTTCTAAAAGTGACATGAGCGCAGAAACCATACTTGGTGCAAGTCTCAAAGGACTTGATGAAAACGCAGACAGTTTGCTTTTTGATGCGCTTCTTTTGCCGGAAATCATAGAAGATGCCTTTGTTTCTCGTCAAGTGCAAAAATTGCCTGATTATCTGAAATCTCTTGCGGCTGCACTTCATAAATTTTATTATGATGTTCGTATTATCGGGATGGAAGATGAGGCAAAACTCCTCAAACTTCTGCTTGTCGTAGCCCTTTCTCTCAAAACAGGTCTTGGACTTATGGGGATAGAAGCAAAAGACAAAATGAGTAAAGAGGATTAATCCTCTTCTTGTAAAAGCTCCGACTTTTTGAGTTGGGGATAGAGTTCTACAATCTCTTTAGACGATGATTTTGGTATTTGTATCAAAATCGGGTTCTTTTTCTTCTCAAGCCACGCACTTATTTTTTCTATCTCATCCAAACGCATAGCGCTACAGCCCGCGGTAGATGCTTCTTGTGATTTTTTGATATGCAAAAAGATACATGAGCCCCTATTTGGTGTTGCGTTTTTATTATGTGCTACAACAATCCCAAGTTTATATTGATTATCCTTGCGTTTCATATACTCAAAACTTTTTTCATCACCCCGTTTTTGGATTATTTGATTGTAAAAGAGTGAATCGCTCTCATCCACGCAGATCAACTCCTCTGATGCGTATAAATAGGGCATTGAAAAGTTTGTATCTTTGCTATAGCCATAAATATCGGTGAGTTTAAAGACACCAGCAGGGGACTTTTTGTCACCTTCATATTTGCGTGGTTCATCGGCTTTTTGTGTAAGCTCTACTTCTCCAAGACCCCATGCCAAACCATTCGTACCAAGATTTATCTCTATTGTTTCAAAAACTTGTTTTGCATCTTCATAGCAGAGCAGTTTTGCTTTTGGCGTCTGGAAATCATCTGCAACAACGAGGATTATTTGTTGTGATGCAAGGAGGGAAATTGTAAAACTTAGAAAGATTAAGAATGTTTTTATCATAAAGTATGGTACTATTACTAATATGTGAAATAGATTAAAATTGATGGATGAGGTTATGGCGATTACTATACGAAAAGCAACTGAGAACGACTCTACGTTTTTAGCACAAATGATATTACAAAGTTCAAGAGCTGAAAAAGTTGAGTGTGTTTTCAATTTGATTTTTCAAACAAACGATACGAATGTATTACTTGAAAATATAGAAAAATTGACCAAAACAAAGGCAAAAAGCCATTGCCATTACAGTAATTTTTTAGTTGCAGAATCAGACGGAAAACTTGTGGGTTCTTTGTGTAGTTATGAACCACGTATATCTACAAAACAGGTTTTTGTAGATGCTCTTATGGAAATAGGTTGTGATAGTGGTGTCAATGAACGCTTGGAAGTGCTGTATGATTGTGACTTTGAACTCAACAACACAACGCTCATGTTTGACTATATGGAAGAGCTTGAAGGTTTTGTGGACATGGGTGTTTTAAAAGCACTAACACAAAAAAGTCTTCTTACTGCTAGACTCAAAGGCTATCGCATCGCACAAACAATCGTAGAAATAGGCTCTTTGGAGACGCTTCTTTTTTATAGAAAACTTGGCTTTATAAAAGTCAAAGAAAAAGAGTGTGAACTTTATAAAGAAAAATTTGGAAGAGCCGGTCTTGTTCTTCTTGCGATAGAGTTCTAAGGCTTTTCATAGAACTCTCACCCCTCTCACTTATCCCTCCTATACTTGCTATCGTTCTAGCACTGACTACGAAAAATGTTCTTTTTTCACTTTTTGGCGGGACTTTGTTTGGGGTTTTGATATTAAATGATTTTTCACTTGTAGATACAACGCAGGCACTTTATCTTCTTTTTGTCTCTCTTTTAACACAATCATGGATACTCAAGACACTTGGTTTTGCTATTTTGGTTGGAAGTATTATGGCACTTATTGAAGCCAGCGGAGGCATTGAAGGATTTATAGAATATCTGCAGGATAAAAAGGCGCTAGTAAAATCTGAGCGCGCAGCTTTACTTTTGAGCTATATTGTCGGTGTAGTCATATTTATAGAGTCTTCGATAACATCGCTCATCAGCGGAGCAGTGGGAAAACCATTTTGTCGGAGGTATAAGATACCTCAGGCAAAATTGGCTTTTGTCTGTGATTCTACAGCCGCACCGATAAGTTCTCTTATCGTACTCAACGGCTGGGGTGCACTGTTGCTTGGTCTCATTACTACGCAGATATCTGAGGGTGTTATCAAATATGACAGCCTCAGTCTGCTTGTTGATGCGCTCATGTACAACTTTTATGCGATGAGTGCCTTACTTGTTACATTTTTGTTTATCTGGTTTAAGATAGATATCGGTCCGATGAAATATGCAAAATACAGCTCTGATTCACACAATAGTGCAGATACGCACAAAAGCGCAAGCAGCTTATTTATGCTTTTGCCTATATTTGTTATGGTGATTTTGGTATTTGTATTTTTGTATGTCACGGGAGAGGGCGATATACTCAAGGGAAGTGGCTCAAGCTCTATCTTTTATACTATGCTTACAACCCTTGCGTTTATGTTTTTGTATTATATACTCAGCAAAAATATGAGTATCAAAGAGTGGGGAAAAAGTTCATACCTTGGAGCGAAAAAACTCTTTCCTATCGCGATGATTTTGCTTTTCGCTTTTTCGATTGGAGAGGTGACAAGCCAGCTCAAGACGGGTCTTTATCTCGCATCTTTGGCAAGCGAATCTTTGAGTCCGTATATGCTTGCGGGTGTGATATTTTTGCTTAGTTCACTTATCTCGTTTGCTACAGGGACGAGTTGGGGGACTTTTAGTATTATGATTCCCGTTGCCGTTCCTATGGCGGTTGGTATGGATGCAGATATCGCCTTGTGTATAGGTGCTGTAATATCAGGAGGCGTTTTTGGCGATCACTGTTCACCTATCTCAGATACGACCATCATCTCTGCAATGGCGGCAGAGTGTGAAGTCATCGAACATGTCAAAACGCAGCTCCCTTACGCACTTATAAGCGGAGGGATTGCGCTTGTTTTATTTTTACTTTTTGGGATATTTTAGGCACTTAAAGCGGTGTTGATAGAGTAGCGCATATCATCATCGAGGTTTTCCATAGACGTGAGCATCCAGCGTAAATAACCGGCGTCACTTTTGGCGACTTCTGCAAGCGTTTTGCCTTTGTATTTTCCAAATTTGAAAAGAGTGATGAGAATAGGCGTATTGGTCAAATCCACCATTTTTTCAACAGGATTTTCTTTTGGAAATCTCTTTATAACTGCTTCTTTGAGTTTGGACAAAAAGAGTTTTAAAACCAAAACATCGCCTATAGCATCATGAGCTTTTACTTCGATACCAAGGGCATCTGCTTCTTTTTGTTCTTCTTTATAAAGCTCCATTTTGTAGCGAAAATACTGGAGTCTGTGGGCATTTTCATCTTCAAAAATATGTTTGGCGACACGAAGTGTATCGATGACTTTCATCTGCGTTTGAAATCCCTCTTTTTCAAGCATATCCAAATCAAACTTTGCGTTGTGAATGATGAGGTAGTTTTCTGCCGTATTGAGCTCACAAAGTCGTTTATAGGATATGCTTGTCTTACATGAGCCTTTGCCTTCAAGCATTGCAGGTGTGATACCGTGGACTTCCATAGCGGGGATACTTATGGGTACTTCAGAGCTGAAAAACTCATTGTGGACTTCTATCTCTTTTGCTCCAAGAACCATGTATCCGAGTTGTATAACTCTGTCTAGTTCTTGTGTACCTGTTGTTTCTGTGTCTAAGATTATATATTTTGCTGCCAAAATGAGCCTTTATTGTTTTAAAAAAGTATCCACCATATAGTTGTCATGTGCGTGAAGAAATTCATCGCTTATCTCTATGAAGACCGTATCTTGTATTATCTCATATTTGAAGAAAAAGATAAACCTTCGCGGATAAAGTTTTAGCGTTCAGCTAAAAGGCTTACCTCTGGATTGTTGATTTAAGAATTATTTTGGTATAATTCGCCCTCACAAACCTATCCGCCCCCATACGGATATAAAAAATATATAGATATTCGTACACAATCCGAGTATCAAAAGGCAAAACATGAAAAAGAATCTTCACCCAGAATTAGTAACTTGTACAGTTACATGTGCATGTGGCAACACATTTGAAACAAAAGGCAAAAACAGCGAACTTCGTATCGATATCTGTAATGAGTGTCACCCATTTTTCACAGGTTCTGAGAGAAATGTAGATACTGCCGGACGTATTGAGAAATTTAACGCTCGTTACGCTAAAAAATAGTTTTCAAACCTTGTTATCTTTACTTCCAACTCCGATTGGAAATATCGGTGACATGTCACTCAGAGCCATAGAGCTTCTCAGTAGCGCAGAAGTTCTCCTCTGCGAAGACACCCGCATCACCAAAAAACTCATCCACATTCTCAAAGAACGTTACCAAACGCAGTTCGCTGAAAATCAAGAATTTATCTCTTTGCATTCACACAATGAAGATGCTTTTGTTGCAAAACTAGAAGCTTCATTTTTTGAGCGTAATGTTGTTTATGTGAGTGACGCGGGAATGCCGGGTATCAGTGATCCTGGGCAGACTTTGGTGCGTTATTGTATTGACAATAAGATCAAATACGATATTCTCCCCGGTGCAAATGCAGTGTTGACTGCGTTTGTCGCCAGCGGTTTTGTGCAGACGAAGATGCTCTTTTTGGGCTTTTTGGATCACAAAGGCGACTCACGTGTGGCGGGACTGCAAGAAGCGATGTACAACGGTTATACAACGGTTTTGTACGAGTCACCTCACAGACTCGACAAACTACTTTTGGAGATTGACAAAGTTGAGTGTGACAGAAGAATCTTTCTTGCAAAAGAGCTGACAAAAAAATACCAGCGTTTTTTACATGGAACTGCAAAAGAGATTTTTGATATTTTGGATGGCAACTACAAAGGCGAATGGGTCGTAGTTATCGAAGCGACTGCCGCACAAAATAGCAGCGCTGTAACACAAAACGATATTCTCGAACTGGATCTTCCAAAAAAAGTACAAGCGAAGCTCATCAGTAAAATCACGGGTGAAAACACAAAAGCCTGTTACAACCGCCTTTTAAATCTTTAACACTTTTAGAAATCTTTCCTCTGCATCTTCAATACGAACATAGGTTTTTTTAGGTAAAATGCCGGCATGTTAATTTATGCAAAACAACCAATATATTATGTAATAGAAAATTACCCAAACAAAATTAAGACCTTGTACCTCGCAAAAGAGTTAGAAAAAAAAGAGTACTCGCGTTTGATGAAGATGGGTTTTGAAGTCAAAAGAGTTCCCGCTGAGGCCGCTTCTAAAATGTGTAAAAACGCAAATCATCAAGGCTTTTTAGCTGAGGTTGATGATTATCTTTTGCACGATTTTAAATCATTTCTAAATAAAGATTTTGTCCTAGTTTTATCAAATATTACCGATGTTGGAAACATTGGAGCGATAGTACGAAGTGCGTACGCACTTGGCGTAGAAGCTATCGTTGTTTGTGGTCTTAAAAATCTTGCAATTGAGCCGGTTCTTCGAACAAGCACAGGGGCTCTTTTTGATATGCCTCTGGCACTCGAACACAATATCCATGACGTGCTCAATGACCTTAAAATGTCAGGATTACTTCTCTATGGTGCTGATATGAGCGGTGAAGATATCCGCTCATGCAAAATTGCTGAGCGAAAAGTATTGGTACTTGGAGGAGAAGGCGAAGGTTTAACGCCTCGTATTGTCTCGAAGTTGGATAAGGTAGTTAGTATCAAGATGGAACATGACTTCGACTCACTCAATGTAAGTGTGGCAGGAGCTATATTAATGGATAGGATGCGATCATGAGCGAAGGATTGGCAATGCTGCAAAAACTTGGTGCACAAAAAATTTCTGAAGAGACACACATTTCCAAGCGACATGTTCAAGCGCTGATAGATGAAAATTTTAAGCTTGTACAAAAGGTGCAATTTTTAGGTTTTATATCAATCATCGAAAGAGATTATCAAATAGATTTGGGTGAGCTTAGAGCAAAAGCTCTGGCGTACTATACACAAAATGTAGCGATTAAAACACCAGTGAGTGTTTTCATAGAAAAAAAATCTAACAAGAGTTCTAAGGGCATTTATATTTTTATCGTTTTGATTATTTTTCTCGCAGTAACTTATTATAGTTTTGACTCAAAAAGCCCAGCTGTAGATCTCAATGTTACGCAGGTAGAGAGTGTCACTCAAGAGATTGAAGCTTTGGTTGAGAGTAATAAGACAGATGAGAATATAACGGATACTAATCTCTCTTCTCTGGATACAAATAGCAGTGATTTTTCAGATGAAGAGATGGAGATAAACGCAACATTACAAACAGATGAAATGCTTCCTGTAGTACCTGCAAAAGAGCTTGGTGCGACTACTGATTCTTTGAAAATCATTGCAAATAAAAAGCTGTGGTTTGGATATATTGAACTTGATACGGAAGATAAAAAACAGGTTGTTTTTTCTGAGAGTTTTGAACTTGACCCCAAAAAAAACTGGCTGTTGCGTTTAGGCCATAATAATGTAGAAATAGAGCTAAACGGCGAAAAAGTAAGTTTTGAGAAGAGTAAAAATCTACAGTTTTTATATAAAGAAGGTGTGCTGCAGCAACTATCTGTAAGTGAGTTTAAAAAGTTAAACAAGGATAGAGAATGGTAAAAATAGGTCTTTTTTTACTCCTTCTTTTTTCGTTTTCATTTGCCGATTCTTTAGATGAAAAAATAGAGTCTTTTATGGACTCACGCACTTATGAAAAAAACAAGGACTACATCAAGATCCTCTTTTCTCCAAAATCTTCTTTTTATGACCAAGAGAGACTCAAAACTCTAAAGATAGTACAAACACTCAAAGAAAACGGTCTTTTAAATCTTGCTTTCAAATCTCCTCAAGAGCTGCGTTTGCACTTCAAAACAAGTGGTTCACCTCTCTTTTTTGTACGTCTCATGAGCGACTCGCTCCGTGATATTGGCTACTACCGTTATGTTACAGAGTCTTCAAATCTTGATAATTCTGCATTTTCATGGTCTATCGTATTGATGTCTGACAACGCAACTGATCCTTTGCTTTTAGAAAAAGAACTGAGTAAAAAAGGGTCTCATATTGTTGATATAGAGATGCATTCACTTCAAGAGTGGACTTATGTTGTGGACATGAGCAAAGCTTTTTTAAATATCGAATCCCTTAGCAGCGGCAATACTATGGAGCTTAAACGCTCTTTATCTGCGCATTGGGTTGAAGTATCTAAGATTAAAAACCTTCGTATTAAAAGTTCCCCAAGAAATGATTGGTATCCGTATATAGCCTTTTATGATAAGTCATTGCATCTTTTAGAACTTGTGAAAATTGACGCAAAACAGACGCAAATAAATCTTGAAGTACCAAAATATACACAATACATGAAAGTATCAGATTTATATACTTTAAAAAATATCAAAGACGAGTTATTCGTCGAGCCTATCGAGGCAAGATAAAAGAAAGTTTATTCTTTAATTGCAAATTTTTTTGCTAAAATACCACTCATAATTTTAGGGCATAAAAACAAGACCCATAAGCAGGAAAATAAATGTTTGACGAAATACATTTTGATAGAATGAGCAGACTCCCGAAGTACGTTTTTGCAGAAGTAAATGATTTAAAAATGGCAGAACGTCGCGCGGGTCAAGATGTTATAGATTTTTCTATGGGCAATCCAGACGGTGATACACCAGAACACATACGTGAAAAACTGATAGAATCAGCCCAAAAAACAAAAACACACGGTTATTCCGCTTCCAAAGGTATTCCTAAACTTTTGATGGCTATCGCTGATTGGTACAAACGCCGTTATGGTTGTGATCTTGATCCTATGACAGAGTGTGTCGCTACTATGGGCTCAAAAGAGGGTTACGCACACTTGGCGTATGCCATCACAAATCCAGGGGACACGATAGTTGTTCCGGACCCTACTTATCCTATCCACTCCTATGCATTTATCCTTGCGGGCGGAAATGTTGTCAAATTTGGTTTAGAGTTTGACGAGGATTATAAAGTAGATGAGCCTAAGTTTTTTGAAAATCTTGAGAGAGTTTTCAAAGAGACAAGTCCAAGACCAAAATATGTTTTGGTGAACTTTCCTCATAACCCTTCAACTGCGACAGTGACACAAGAATTTTATGTGCAACTTGTGGCTATGGCGAAAAAAGAGCGTTTTTATATTATCTCTGATATCGCGTACGGAGATATCACGTTTGGCGGTTATGTGACACCTTCTATCATGAGCGTTCCTGGTGCGAAAGATGTGGCGGTTGAGAGTTTTACTCTTTCAAAAAGTTATAACATGGCTGGATGGCGTGTTGGTTATTTTGTTGGAAACAAAAAACTTATCGGCGCACTTCAAAAAATCAAGTCATGGCTCGATTACGGTATGTTTACGCCTATCCAAGTGGCAGCTACCGTCGCACTCAATGGTGATCAGCAGTGTGTCAAAGATATTGTTGATAAATATGACCACCGTCAGGATATTTTAGTTGATGCGTTTAACCGTATCGGCTGGCCAATAAGAAAAAATCAGGCAAGTATGTTTGTTTGGGCAAAAATTCCTAAATGTGCAGAGCACTTAGGCTCATTGGAATTTTCAAAAAAACTTTTACGTGAAGCTCATGTAGCAGTAGCTCCGGGTATCGGATTTGGTGAGTATGGTGAGGGTTATGTCCGTATAGCACTTATTGAAAACGACAACCGTATCCGTCAAGCTGCGAGAAATATCAAAGAATTTTTAAAGCAGTTTAATTGTCCGCAAGAGGACGCAGCAAACAAATAGTTTGTGAGAAAAGAAAGGATAGGAATGTTGAAAGTAGGAATTATAGGCGTTGGAACTGTTGGAACAAGTGTCGCACAAATTTTAAAAGACAATGCTGATGTGATTTCTGCGCGCACAGGTGTTGCTATCGAAGTAAAAATGGGGATCGTCCGGGATCTTGAAAAAGTAAGAGACTTGGATATTCCTCTGAGTGATAATGTCGATGATGTACTTGATGATGAAGAGATAGATGTCGTCGTTGAGCTCATGGGCGGTGTTGAAGAAGCCTTTGAAGTGGTCAAAAAAGCTTTGCTCAAAGGTAAAGCAGTCGTCACTGCAAACAAAGCACTTCTTGCATATCATCGTTATGAACTTCAAGAGCTTGCAAAAGATATCGCGTTTGAATATGAGGCTAGCGTCGCAGGCGGTATCCCTATTATAAACGCACTTCGTGATGGTCTCTCTGCAAACCATATCGAGTCTATCATGGGTATCATGAACGGGACTTGTAACTATATGCTTACAAAGATGACGAACGAAGGTGTTGCATATAATGACATCCTCAAAGAAGCACAAAGACTGGGCTATGCCGAATCAGATCCTACTTTTGATGTAGGCGGCTATGATGCCGCGCACAAACTTCTTATCCTTGCAAGTATTGCGTATGGTATCGATGCAAAACCTGAAGATATACTTATCGAAGGTATCCAAAACATCACGCAAGAAGATATCGCGTTTGCAAAAGAGTTCGGCTATGCTATCAAACTTTTAGGTATCGCTAAAAAAGACGGCAATGATGTTGAGCTTCGTGTACATGCCGCACTCATTCGCAAAGAGAAGATGATTGCCAAGATAGACGGCGTGATGAACGGTATCTCTGTTGTCGGTGACAAAGTCGGTGAGACACTTTATTATGGTCCCGGAGCCGGTGGTGATGCAACGGCGAGCGCTGTTATAGCAAATATTATCGATATTGCAAGAGCAGGGAAAAAAGCACCAATGCTTGGATTTGACAAACCTCTTGAAGGTTTGCTTAGACTCAAAGCTACGGATGATATCAATTCAAAATATTATTTGCGTATCAATGTTTCAGACCGTGCAGGCGTTTTGGCAAAAATCACAAAAGTTTTTGAGATACACAATATCTCGGTTGAGACGATGCTCCAACGTCCATCTTCAGAATCATCTGCAAACCTGCTTATCTCTACACACATCGCACTGGAAAAAGATATACAAGATATGATAAAAGAGTTACGCACACTTGATTTTATCAAATCCGCTCCTGTTATGATCAGGATAGTATAAGGCTCTCTTTGAAGATCCTTATTACGGGTGCAAGCAGTGGACTAGGTGCAGAACTTGCCCGTCAATATGCGCACGCAGACGTAGATCTTATCCTTCTTGCAAGACGTGAGGCAAAGCTTCAAATACTTCAAAATGAACTCCAAAATAGATGTAAAAGTATAGAGATTCTCGTAGTTGATGTTGCTGATTTTTCTCTCTTGCAAGAAAACATCCGCACTATTGGTGCCGTAGATATGGTGATACTAAACGCAGGTATTTCCTTTGGACACTCTGCTGAAATAACTCCTTTTGCCGATTTTAAAAGACTTTATGATGTAAATCTTCTTTCCAATCATGCTATTTTAGAGATTTTACTACCCCATTTTGTATCCCAAAAAAGTGGCAAAATCGTTTTTGTCTCATCACTTGCTTCGCTTATCTCAATGCCAACCGCCAAAGCCTATGCTTCCTCCAAACGTGCACTCAATGCGTATGCCGAAGCATTGCATTATAAGTACAAAAAAGAGGGGATAAAAATCATCACACTTCTTCCGGGTTTTATCCAAAGTGAGCTTACGGACAAAAATAAATTTACGATGCCGTTTTTACTCAGCACAGAAGATGGAGTCCGTATAATGAAAGGCGCTATCGACAAAAACAAGCGTATGTATGCCTTCCCGCTTAGATTTTATTTAATCATTTTACTGCTGAGACTGCTTCCGCAATTCTTAAGAGAAAGAATTGTAAACTCCATCAACTAAAAGTCCAGGGAATTTTGTGATGGAAAATATAAAGGTTATAGACAGCGTTTGTACTTATTGCGGTGTAGGCTGTGATATTGCGGCAAATGTAAATGTAAAAGAGAACAAAATAGAGAGTATTTTTGCCCATCCCGATGGTGTTGTTTCTCAGGGAAAACTTTGTATCAAAGGTAAATACGGGTTTGATTTTGTGGATGCTGAAGATAGACTTCGTATCCCTCGTATCCGCAAGAGTTTTTTAGAAAAAAACCCTGCTATCAAAGAAGCTGTAGCTTCGACTTTAGTGGATTTGGATGCTACTTGGTATGAGACAAACCTTGACGCTGCAACAACTGCCGCTGCGATGAAACTAGGAGAGATTCAGCAAATACACGGCAAAAAAAGTGTCTGTTCTATTGGAGGCGCACGTACTTCTTGTGAGAGTTCCTATCTTTTCCAAAAGTTTACCCGTCATACACTGGGCTCTCCTCATGTGGATAACTGCGCACGAGTGTGCCACTCTCCATCACTTGCAGGCATGCGAAAAACTATAGGGGAAGGCGCTGCGACAAATCCTTACAATGATATCTATAACTGCGAGTTTATGATAGTCATCGGCTCAAACACGACAGAAGCACATCCTATCATCTCCAACCGTATTATCGATGTAGCGCGTGAACACGACAATCTTGCCGTCTTTGATGTGCGTGAGATAAAACTTCATAGATTTGCAAAATACAAGGGTATTATGCCGCATGAATCAAATCTGCTAATCCTCAATATGTTGGCTTATGTCATCATCGATGAAGAGCTTTATGATGAAAATTTTATCGCCGATAGAACGAAAGATTTTCTTGATTTCAAAGCGAAAATACTTGCAGATGAGTATGCCAATCCAGACTATTTTAACAAAATAGAGGGGTATGAGTATCTCTCCAAAATGATACGAAAAATAGCCCGTGAATATGCACTGAAAAAGTCTATGATTTTCTGGGGTCTAGGTATCACAGAACATATTGACGGCTCGTACGCAGTTATGGCGATGGTACATCTTGCACTTATGACGGGAAATATCGGAAAAAGCGGAGCAGGGCTTATGCCGCTTCGTGGACAAAATAACGTACAAGGAACATGTGATATGGGAATGCTTCCATATTATGATCCAGATTATCAGGTACCAAAAGAAGTGGGGCTCATGACACCGCAACTCGTAGATGCGATGCTCAAAGATGAAATCAAAGCAGTGCTCAACATCGGAGAAGATATCACCCATATCCATCCTAATCTCAATAAAATTGACAGAGCGTTTGAAAAACTTGAGCTTCTTTTTGTACAAGAACTTTTTATGACAGATGTGGCAAACAAAGCGGATATCGTCGTCGGCGTGAAATCTGCGTATGAAAAAACAGGTGTGTATGTAAACGCAATGCGCCGTCTTCATCTCTCGCAACCGCTTGTCAAATCTGACTTGCCGGATGACTGGGAAGTGTTGCAGATACTTGATAACAAGATGGGCGGAAGTTACAACTACAAAAACTCCAATGAAGTTTGGGATGAAGTAAGAGAAGTAGCTTATAGACGCTATAGCGGTGCTTCGTATGTGAGACTAGAACGCCACAGAAAACGCGGGCTTCAGTGGCCTGTACATACGGAAGATACGCCTATACTGCATCAGCTTGACTTTAGAACAGATGATGGTCTGGGGGAGTTTCATTATCATCAGTACAAACTTCGCGGCATGGTAGAAGAGATACTGGGCAAAACACTCACGGGATACCATCTCACGACGGGAAGAACAATCGCGCATTATAACAATGCTGCGCAGACGAAACGCTCACCAAATCTCAATAAACGCTACGATGAAGATATCTTGTTGGTTCACGAAGGTGATGCCCATGAGTTTACGAGTGAAAAAGTTATCCTCAAAAGTGAGTTTGGACAGACAAATCCGCTCACAATCAAGATAACGGATAAAGTACAGCCAAAGACACTTTTTGCGACATTTCACCATGCAGATTCAAAAATAAATAATCTTTTTGGGGATAAGAGTGATGAAGTAATACTTACGGCTGCGTTTAAGTCGATCAAAGTAGAAGTGATAAACTGCTAGGGGGGGGTTGTAAACGCAGCGAAGAGTTGCTGCGTTTATGAGTGTGCGTTAGGCTTTGAGAGAAGCTTTTTCTATAGCCTTTAAAATCATAGCTGAGACATAAGGAACACTTTGTACCAGAAGTGTCGAAGCAAAAACATATACCTCTACAATCTCTTGCTCATTTGTCAGGATAAGCCCCGCGAACGAACCTATCAGTAATATTGCCAAAATAGCTTCCTGATTTGAATTGTCCGTTGATACTTTTTTGGTGTTTCCGCCTTTTTCTGTGCGTTTAAACGGAAGTTTATCTTTGACAAATCCGTCATACACCGCTTTGAAAATAGTCAGTTGCAGACTCATGGCAGCTATCGCACCCAAAAGAGAGTGATAAAAATTTGCTTTTACCCGTGTTCTGTAGAG
>JAQTWZ010000019.1:25412-34579 GCA_028689055.1 Sulfurimonas sp.
ATTGCTACTTTTGGATCATCAAAGATAGGCACAAGATCAACAAGCCAGTTTGGTGAGATAACATAGTCTGCATCTATAACGGCCAATATTTCAGTATCCGAATTTGCGTAAGGGAGCGCTTTATTGAGTGCTCCTGCTTTAAATCCTGTGCACTCAATATCGAGATAAACAAAACGCTCTCCAAGCTCTTTACAAAGCTCTTTTATCGGTGCTTTGTAATACTCTTCGGGAGTATTGTTGATAATAACCAATACCTCAAAGTTTGTATAGTTGAGGTTTGAGAGGGCTATAAGCGTCTCTTTGAGTACATGCGGTTGTTCTTTGTAAGCAGGGACGTGAATACTCACAGAAGGGACATGATTGGATTGCAAATCAAGTGGAATAAGTCTTTTTGGTCGTCTTCCAAGCGTACATTTGAAAAGCTCATTTGCTTTTGCAAGTGTGATGACGGTGAGGGGTATCATGAGCAGCGTACCCATTCCCCACATCACCCACATACCAAAGTTCATATAATGTATAAACGGATAGATAGCCGACATAACGATACCAAATGAGATACCCTGCGCAGCAAGTCCGTAGGTGATAGCGTGCAAAAAGTTCATACGCTGATTGCGAAGCCCGAAGAAAGTGAGGAGTGCACCGATAAACGCAGCGGCACTCATCTGCATAAACCAATACGGCTCAATCAGTACAGAACCTTGAAATTCAAATTTTTGATTGCGGTCGGCATCAAAGATTCCCCAGTATTGCCCTACATTTCCCTCATGGATACCTTTCCACGGTTGATCAAAAGCTTCAAGAAGATTGTATTGAAAACTCTCTTCTTTTGCCAAAATAAGAAATCTTCTCACAACAGTCGCCTGATTTTCGACACTTGCAACGGAACCTTGATTGTTGTAGCCTTGACTTGGCCAGCCAAACTCTCCGATGGTTACGCGTTTATCGGGAAACGCAGCACTTACATTGTGGTAGATGTTTTTGAAGTAAGGTACAAACTCTTCGGCTTTTATCTTTTCCCAATACGGAAGTACGTGGATATTGATAAAATCGACCTCTTTCGCAAGTTCAGGATTTTCTATCCAGAGATTCCAGATCTCAGCCGTTGTGACACGGGGCTGATGGTAGCGCATCGGCGTGAGTTTCTCTTGTTCGGCAAGTAGTTTTTTAAACTCACGGATGATTCCTATAAGTTCTTCCACTTCAAGATCAGCGCGAAGCAAAACTTCATTTCCTACAATAACAGAAGAGATAGTCGCGTAGTACTCAGGGATGAGTTTTTTGGCTAATTCAATCTCTCTTTTGTTGTTTTCGGGATCACCTGAGAGCCACATACCATAATGCACTTGCATATTGAGTTTTCTAGCTTCAGGCAAAACAGCTTGAGCATCTTCAGAAGAGTAAACACGGATTTTTTTGGTAAATCTGCTTATTAGAGCCAAATCGCGTAAGATTTCTTTAGAGCTCAGAAGGGTTTTATCTTCGTTTTTGTAAGGCGCGTACGAGAGTGACTTGATGATATTCTCAGCATCCGGTGGCGATACGATTTTGTCAACATTGTTGACCCATAAGAAGATTTGTAAAAGCGAAGCGAGCAGTAGAGCAGCTACAATAGATTTCAATGCTAGTCCTAATAAAATGAAACGAATTATATAGCAATTTTTTAGAAAATGTAGTAAAAATTAAAGAGATAATTAAAAATAGAACTTCATAATATATCTCAAAGTTTTTCTCGTTAAAATACAAAAAAATATGGATAGATACATGAGCAGAGCCAAAGGAAATATCGCAGAAGAGCGGGCGTGTGAATATATTTTACAAGAGGGTTTTTCTCTTGTGCAACAAAACTTTTATTCGCGTTTCGGAGAGATCGATATTATTGCCATCAAAGAAGATGTTTTACATTTTATTGAGGTAAAGAGCGCACTTGATTATGAACTTGCTATCCAAAATATCACACCAAAAAAACTCTCCCGTTTGATAAAAACAGGAGATGTTTATATGAAAAAAAACGCGCTTACGCTTGATTTTATGTATGACGCTATTTTGGTTACGCCGCAAAAAGTGTGGCATCTTGAAAATATAACGATTTAGGCAAAGAAAAATGGAGAACTTTTTACTTATATTTGTGGCTTTATTCGCCGGATACAGCATCCAAAAACTGCGTCTTTTTCCAGATAACGCAGCGACGACATGCAACCAATTTATCATCACCATTGCGTTTCCGGCTATTATTCTTCTGCAAGTGCCAAAAATAGATTTTTCTTATGAGATGCTTTTACCTGCGTTTATCGCGTGGATTGTTATGTTTTTTTCGGCACTTTTTGTTTTGTTGCTCTCAAAAATCCTGCATTTTTCCAAAGAGGTTACGGGTGCGCTTTTGCTTGTAGGAGTTTTGACAAACAGCTCATTTTTGGGGATTCCTATCATCAATGCCTATTTCGGAGCGGAGGCTATAGGCTATGTTTTAGTCTATGACCAGCTTGGGACATTTTTGGCTTTTGCCATTTATGGGACTTTTGTCGCTTCGTATTATTCAAGCGAACACAAGTTGGAGTTTAAACTTATCCTCACCAAACTTTTTACATTTCCTCCTTTTATCGCCCTTTTACTTGCGTTTACTCTCACGGGAGCTGCGTTTGATCCCGCTATTTCGAGCACACTTGAAGCGCTCTCTGCGACTATCGTTCCGCTTGCGCTTGTCGCTGTTGGATTGCAGTTACAGTTTCGTCTTCCAAGGGATGACTTGAAGCCTTTTGGAACAGCACTTTTTATCAAGCTTCTTTTTGCTCCTTTTGTTGCGATTCTCTTTTGCTGGATTTTTGATTTTGAGAGTTTGGCTGCGAAGGTTTCTATCCTTGAAGCAGGCATGGCTCCGATGATTACCGCAGGAGTTTTGGCTTCTATGGCGGGTTTGGCTCCCAGACTCAGCGCTTCTATAGTCGGATACGGGATTTTGTTTTCCTTTGCAACGACTGCGTTTTTATATCTCTTTATACGATGAGATGCTATAATTTTTGGACAAAAAAGAGGGAGAATTGGATGGACGCAAAGATTTTTTTTGGCTCATGTGAAGCCACAGCTGAGAATTTTAGTGAGAGAAAAAGCCCTTATAGCGGTGAAGTAGTTTCACGCGCGCCGATATGCAGTGCAGAGATGGCTACAAAAGCGCTCAAAATCGCCCAAAACGCAACAAAAGCGGCAAAAGCTGCAACAATCGCGCAGCGTTGCAATTGGCTTTTGGATGTAGCACAAAAACTCCGTGAAAACAAAGAAGATATCGCCAAAACCATCACGGATGAAGTAGGCAAACCTATCGCATTTGCCCGCGTGGAAGTGGAGCGTTGTATCGAAACGGTGAGACTCTCTGCTGAGACGATGCGTACGATGCACGGTGAGACTATCAATACGGATGCGATGCCAAGCGGCAAAAAGACGACTGCGTTTTTTAGCAGAGTACCGGCAGGTGTCGTCGTTGCTATCACACCTTTTAACTTCCCTCTCAACCTTATCGCACACAAACTCGCACCGGCACTCGTAGCAGGAAACGCAGTGGTGCTCAAGCCCACTCCTGAAGCACCGTTGACTGCGTATAAATTTGCAAAACTTTTTATAGAGAGTGAATTTGCCGTGCCAGATGCCCTAAGTGTCGTTTATGGTGATGCGGAAGTCGGCAGTGCGCTTATTACAAGTGATATTCCCCGTGTCATCAGTTTTACGGGTTCCGTGCCTGTGGGCGCTATCATCACCAAAGGCGCAGGTATCAAAAAAGTCTCTCTTGAGCTCGGCGGAAACGCAGCTACTTTTATCGACGCAAGTGCAGACCTTGACCTTGCCGCGACGCGTTGTGCCTTGGGAGCTTTTGTCAACTCAGGGCAGGTTTGTATCTCCTTGCAGCGTATCTATGTGCATAAAGATATATATGAAAATTTTGCGCAAAAGATGGCTGCAGCTACGAAAAAACTTGTCGTCGGCTCACCGTATGAAGAGGATACTTTTATGGGTCCGCTTATCGACGATGAAGCTGCAGCGCGTGCGATGGGCTGGGCGGAGAGTGCTATAGAAGAGGGTGCTGTTTCTCTGCTTGAGCCGCGCCGTGAAGGTCGTATGTTTTATCCGTGTGTTATGGCAAATGTGCGTGATGATATGGCGATTGTGTGTGAAGAGGTCTTTGCGCCTATCGTCTCACTGGTCAAAGTAGAGTCGTTTGACGATGCCATTCCTCGCATGAACAACTCGCCGTACGGTCTGCAGTTTTCTATCTTCACCAATGATCTGCGCAACACGCAGCGTGCGATAGAAGAACTCGATGCAGGCGGTATCATCATCAACGATATGCCGACGCTGCGTTTTGATATCCAGCCCTACGGTGGGGTGAAACTGAGCGGTGTGGGACGCGAAGGCCCGAAATTTGCCATCGAAGAGATGAGTGAAATCAAGTCCGTCATTATCTGCTAGATGAATCAGAAAAAAGTCATCATGAGCGCCTGTTTGTTTGGTGCAATTTGCCGTTATGATGGCAAGTGCAAAGAAGAAAACGCAGTCGTAGAAGCATTTAAAGAGTATGAAATCATCCCTTTTTGTCCCGAAGCACCGCTTTTTGGTACACCCAGAGAACGCATCAGTGTTCTCATGAGCGGTGAGGTAAAACATATCATCACAGACGAGACACATAGAGATGTCACGGCACTTTTGCATGATGCGATAGAGACTTTTTGCGCTACATATCCAAACGCAGATGCCATAGTGCTCAAATCAAAAAGTCCGAGTTGTGGGCTTGGAACGACTCCTCTACTCAATGAAAAAAGAGAGGTGATTGGATTTGGTAACGGCATTGCGGCAGATATCTTTTTGCAAAGATACCCTAAGGTGAAAATCAAAGACGAGATGGATTTTTAAACCCTTTTTTTCCAAAACAGTACAATGATACTGGAGAAAACAAAAAGTGTGAGCATACTCATCATCACATTGGAAGTCCCATCCTCTCCCGAACTAAAAGGAAGACCCGTCGTATTCATCCCGAAAAATCCTACCATAAGGTTCAGCGGTAAAAAGATTGCGGAGATGATAGTCAAGATGTAGATGAGGCGGTTCATGCGTTCATTTGTGCGTGTGTTATAAAAGTTGTAGATATAGTCGAGTTTGCTCAGTTGCAGGGTGGATGAGTGTTTGCTGCGTTCAAGGTGCTCATGTAGGTCCGCATAGTTGTTGACCAAAAACCCCTCATCAGGATGCAAAACTTCATAATATTCTATAAAATCATTCATCGTATAAAGTGCTTTTTCCAAAACACTCTCAACTCTCGTGATATCGCGTTTGAGTGCAAACCAGCTGCTCATGAAGTTTTTTCTGTCTCTGTCACTGTAGAGAAGTTCTTCCATGTCTTGAATCTGATTTTGGTAGGAGGTAAATTTTTTCATAAAAGCGTCTATATGCCCGTTTATAAAAAGGTAAGGTTCTTTATATTTTGCTCTATATTTTTCAAATTGTTCTTCGGATATATTGTAATAGTAACTGGCATCTTTTGTAAAAACAAAACCAAAAGAGTAAAATTCAAGTTCTTTTTCGCAAATCGGCAAACGCAAGATGAGCATATTGTAGCCTTCATTGATGTCAAAATAAGAAGGATGTTTTGCGTTTTTGAGATCTTTAAGGTGTAGTTCGTCTAAAATATCGAGCATTTCTTTCATATTTACCCTTCATGAATTATCTGAAAAAAGATTATAGACAAATCTGATGAGATTTAGGCTCATAAATTTTACAAGAAGTTTAATGAACTCTGAAATGGGCAGTTGCGCAGCCAATTATTAAATAAGCACCAATTCGATAAAATAATAAAAGAGATAAAAGACATCTTTAAATATCAAAAAAAACAGGAGTGATAAAAATGGTTTTAGTTACCGGAGGAGCTGGATATATCGGTTCACATACATGTATCGCACTTCATGAAGCAGGTTTTGACTTTGTGGTTTTTGACAATTTGTCCAATGCTTCACAAGAGAGTCTCTACAGAGTCCAAAAGATTGTAGAGAGTCCTGTTGCGTTTGTAGAGGGTGATATACGAGATAAAGAAGCGTTGCGTCGCGTATTCACACAATACGATATCGACGCGGTTATCCATTTTGCAGGTCTCAAAGCAGTGGGTGAGTCGGTGCAACAGCCCCTAGAATACTACGACAACAATATCAACGGCACTATCGTACTCGCTCAAGTAATGCAGGAGTTTGGATGTAAAAATATAGTATTTAGCTCCTCTGCAACCGTTTACGGCGATCCGCATACGACACCTATCAAAGAGGATTTTCCACTCTCCGCGACCAATCCTTATGGCAGAACCAAACTTTTTATCGAAGAGATACTCAGAGATATTTTTGTTTCAGATGCAAGCTGGAAAATCGTTCTTTTGAGATATTTCAATCCAGTCGGCGCACACAAATCAGGGCTAATCGGTGAAGATCCAAACGGCATACCAAACAATCTTATGCCTTTTATCGCCCAAACAGCAGTCAAAAAACGCGACTATTTGAGTGTTTTTGGAGATGATTATGATACGGTTGACGGTACGGGTGTGCGGGATTATATCCATGTGGTGGATCTAGCGATGGGGCATGTCAAAGCTTTAGAAAAGATTTCAAGTATCCAAGAAGTATTGACGGTAAACTTAGGAACCGGAAAGGGCTATTCTGTTTTGGAGATGGTTCGGGCCTTTGAAAAAGCATCAGGCAAAGATGTTCCTTACAAAATAGCGCCAAGACGCACAGGTGATGTGGCGAAATGTTTTGCAGATCCTAGTTATGCGCTTGAGACTTTGGGTTGGAGCGCGCAAAAAGGTATCCAAGAGATGTGTGAAGATAGCTGGAGATGGCAATCACAAAATCCAAACGGTTACGCTAAAGATTAGTCGCAGACTGTATTTGACAATAGGTAGTTTACTCAGGTTTACTAATTTTAGTAAACCTATGAGGATACACAATTTTTGTCGTACTTAAGCGTACTTTTCTTACAATGCCAAAAAATATACACCAATACTAACTACATGGTACTTTGTTATGATTTAGCAGCCATGAGTTCTACTTCATGTACAAATCTATCTACAAGTTCACCCTCATCGAGATTGGCTACGACTTGACCTTTGACCATCACGAGTCCTTTGCCCTTGCCGTAGGCGATGGCGACATCTGCATGAGCGGCTTCACCTATTGCGTTTACTACACAGCCCATGACGGAGACATTGAGCGGTGTTTTGATGTGGGCGGTACGTTTTTCTATCTCACTTACCGCACTCACAAGATCCGCTTCGATGCGTCCGCAGGTCGGGCATGAAATGATATTGAGCCCATCAGGCATCGCGCCGCTGTCTTTGAGTATGGCTCGACCTACATTTATCTCCTCTTCGAGCTCACCCGTGATAGAGACACGCATTGTATCGCCGATACCATCGAGTAAAAGCGCGCCAAGACCGATAGAGCTTTTGACGGTTGCATGAAAAAGTGTTCCGGCTTCGGTTACGCCAAGGTGAAAAGGATAGCTGTTTTTTGGACGCAACATTCTATATGCTTCGACGGTTCTTTGTACATCGCTGGCTTTGAGTGAGACTTTGATATCTGTAAAACCTAGGTCTTCGAGGTATTTGATATTGTACTCGGCAGAGGCGACCATACCCTCGGCACTCTGGCCGTATTTGTTCTCAAACTCTTTTTCCAAACTTCCTGCGTTGACACCGATACGCACAGGGATATTTCTTGCCTGACACGCTTTGACTATCTCTTTTATACGAGATTTATCTCCGATATTTCCCGGGTTAAATCGTACACAATCGACGACTTCTGCCGCGATAAGGGCTAGTTTATAGTTGAAATGAATATCTGCAATAAGCGGCAGAGATATCTGCTCTTTGATGGCTCTCAGTGCTAGAGCATCTTCCATATCAGGTACGGCGACACGTACGATATCACAGCCTGCGAAATGCAGACGGTTTATTTGCGCTACAGTCTCAGCCACATCTGCTGTTTGGGAGTAAGTCATCGACTGAACAGAGATAGGTGCATCACCACCCACAGCTACATTTCCGACATATATTTTTTTTGTTGGGATTCTTGTTATCATAAAAAAGATTTTATCTCTTTTGGGATAAAAGAGTGCTTTAGAAAATCCACATAGCAAAAGTATGTGGATTTATTTTGCACCCCAAGAGTATTTCTTCCCTACGGTCAGGGCAAGGTAAAAATTATTTTGAAGGATACTCTGGATGGCAATATTCTGTACCCAAAACGCAGCACCCTTGTGTGACACCCATACTTTTGAGTCCTTTGTCAAAAGCCCAATAATGGTTATAACTTCCGTTGCGTAGATACTCAAATGCAACGACAACATCACTTGCGTTTGATTCCTGAGCAAGAGCGATATCGTGGTCTAAGTCATTGATATCTGTCACTTCTATCATACAACCTACCTCAAGCGCGTCTTGCTGAGAAGCTGAACCTTTTGCCATAAGCGCATTGTATAAGTCTGTAATAGCAGAGATAGCATATTCACCCGCCACCGTGGTCTCAAGATTGACACCCTCATTATCGAGATTTGAAAACTCCTCATCACTGCTAATGTATTTTAATATCAAAAGTTCGACCGTTTCTTTGTGCGTACTTTCAGAATTTTCTGCGATGTTGTTAAGCTGCTTCGCTGTTGGGAAAAGCTTATAAAGTTCACTATAAACATCATAAGCAAGTCGCTCTTCATTTTGCATATAAGAGAGGGTATCTTTTACTTCTGTACTCAAAACCGATTCTGCACTTAAAAGGGCATCTCTGACATTTTGCGGTAACTTTTCTACTGCGTTTACTGCGTCGATAAAATTCGTTGTCTCTTCGAGATGTTCTATCGCAGAAGTCTCATCGACAAGTGTTACGCCAGCGTCTGAGATATAACTATCAAGATTACTAGCATTAAAATCTTCATCATAAGTTTCTAGGTTTGTTATCGTAGCATCTGCTATGGAGATACCCGTACTTAAGTTTGTATCACTGTCGCAAGACTGTAATAATCTTGCCATAGCCACAACATCGCTGTTTGCAGTTTGGTCTCTGTTGACTCCGATGAGATCCTGAGGAAATACCTGCTTGTCGGATGGAAGTGCATTGATTGAGCCGAGTCTAAGACCGCCTAGAGAAAAT
>JAQTWZ010000061.1:0-6082 GCA_028689055.1 Sulfurimonas sp.
TAACCGATGATAGAAGCTACAGGGTTTTTAAATTCATGTGAAATAGCAGAGAGAATATCGTTTCTCTGTTTATTGATAAGCCTAAGTTTTGCCGTATATTTGCGTTTTTTCTTATCTCGGTTGCTCAGTTTTTTGACAAGGTTTTTGAGTAAAAGCGAGATTTGCAAAAACTCATAAAAATATTTTGTTTTGATAATAGCTCTATAATTTTTATTTGAGATTTCATCGAGATAGCTTGTCAACTGCCCTATATCATACAAAACACGTTCGCTCATGCGCCAAGAGACATAAAACGCAATAAACGCCATAGCCACAAACAAAAGTACCAAATTTATCCACAGCGCATAAAAATCATCCATCACTTTTGCCAAACTGATAGCAAGCCTGATGTAAAGCGTTTTATTTTTATACACTATTTTTTTTGCAACATACAAAAAATCCACTTCTACAGTATCAGAATATCTCACGACATGAGAAAATTCTTCACTGTTCGCCTGCATAATCTCATATCGGGAGCCATGGTTGTCCATACTCTCTTTATCTGCGTCAGACTCAGCCACAACCACTCCGTCTTCGTTAATCATAGTGGCGCGCAATCCTGTACTCTCATGCACTTTACTTACAAGAGCTTCGAGATTTTCTTCTCTATTTATCTCTAAAGAGATGAGTTGGATAGCGTTTTTGAGATGTTCTTGATTGTGTTCTATGATAGAAGATTTGAGCGCAAAATAACTCACAAGCGAAGTCACAAAAAGTGTGCCTACAAAAAGCAACAAAAATTTTATGATAAATATCTGATGTATTTTTAGCACAATTTATATCCTATCCCGCGTACACTCTGAATATAATCCTTGCTTTTGTCAGGGTCTATCTTTTCTTTGAGTCGGTTGATCGCTACATTTACTGTTCTGTATTGATAATTTTCCGCATCCTTCCAAACATTTTCCAAAAGATAGTCACGGTCAAGTACGCTGTTTTTGTTGAGGATAAACTCATAGAGCAGGTCAAACTCCAGTTTTGTCACCTCTATATCTTTTCCATCTACACTCACACCGCGCGTGTTTTTATCCAGAAGCAAATCTCTATAAGCAATCTTGCCCTCAGTGACTTTTTTACTTGTTCTTTTGAGTACGGATTTGACACGCAGTATCAACTCTTTCATATTAAAAGGTTTGGTGATATAGTCATCTCCACCCCTCTCAAACCCCTCTTCTATGTCTAAGTCACTACTTTTGGCACTCAGAAATATTACAGGTGTGAGTATCCCCTCTTCACGAAGCTGGGCGACAAATTCACTTCCTTCAACACCGGGAAGGTTCCTGTCCATGATAAGAAGATCTATCTCCTCTTCTTCAAGTATCTGAGCCACGGTTTTTGTATTTAAAAAACCAATAGTCTCAAAGCCCTCTTTTGTAAGATTGTACTCAATGAGTTCTAGTAAATCTTCTTCATCTTCAACGATAACAATATTTGCGCTCATGCATACCCTTAGAAATTTTGTTTTTCCATTTTATCATAAAGTCGCAACATTTTTATTACAAGCTTGTAAGCATACATAGGGTCTCTTACTTAGATATCCATTTATCTTATATAAAGCCGAAGTGACTTATAATGGCGTATATTTAAAAGGAGTTTTTTGATGTTTGTCTCATCCTATACTACTTATGTTCAGACAAGTACCCAAAATAAACCTTCTCAATCAAAAGAATATGATTCAAAAAACAGCTCGGGCTTTAGCACAAAACTCTCTCAAAAGACATCAGAAACAACTTTTCAAAAACCCGCAGTTGCACTCGATTATATTTCCAAAAACAACACTTTTTATACAAAATTAGTTCTTGAAAAAAATCTCGATGAACAAAGCAGAGAGACAAAAGAACTCTCAAATAAGTTTACGCAGCAGAGTGTTTTGCAAGATGCTAAAACTGCTTATAGCCAAGCACCGAAGGTGACATCTTTTTTCAGAGAAGCACTCAACTCTTTTACAAAAACGCAAGAGAGTGAATCACCGATTTCAGACCAAACGCAAGAGCTTCAAGAAAAGCAGATGCGCAAACTTATGATAAATACTTACACGGCGAACGAAAACTACTACTATCGCAGAAGAATCGCCTAGTCAATCCACGCTTGTGTTTTGAAAACTCTTCCATCGTCCAATATTTTGAGTTTTATTGCCTCACTGCAGAGACCCTCTTTAAAATCAAAAAGTACGATTTGCAGGATTTTTTTGCATTTTTTCGGTATCTCAAAATGCCCTTTCATCCCTGTTAAAAACTGCTTCAGCGGGACTTTTTCATCCATACCGATAACATTGTCACGGCATCCTGTAAGCCCGATATCGCTGAGATATCCCGTTGCGTTTACGATTTGCAGATCATCTGTTCCTACATGAGTGTGCGTACCGACAATAGCGCTTACTTTGCCTTGAAGCAGCATCAAAAGCGCTCTTTTTTCGCTCGTCGCTTCAGCATGAAAATCAATAAAAATGTTTTTGATACCCTGCTCATGAAGCGTTTCCACACTCTCAAGCGCACAGCGAAATGCGTTGTCCGTAAATGGCATAGAGTAGTGTCCCATCAGGTTGAGTACGGCAAGTTTTTCACCGGCCACTTCATAGACTTTACAGCCCGTTCCGGGAACGCCTTGCGGATAATTATGCGGTCGCAACAGCTCATGTGTCTCAAAAAGAGGCAGAATATCTTTTTTATCCCAAGTGTGGTTTCCCCCGCTCATGACATCTATACCGCAAGCGACAAGTTCATTGGCGTTTTTGAGCGTAAGCCCAAAACCATGAGACGCGTTTTCATAGTTTGCGATAACAAAATCCACACCATACTCAGCCCGTAGCTTTTTGAGATGTTCTTCTATCATCTTTCGTCCAGGTGCGCCGACAATATCGCCTATAAATGCTATTCGCATAATCTTCCTTCTTCTTTCAAATTGTTTGTGTTCAATATTTACTGCCATCATAAAATAGATTCTGAATCAAATTCAGAATGACGCTTTGAGGCTTTACAACACCTTCGGTTTTGCGTTTCTAAGATAAAACAGTGTCGCTTTGATGATGTCATCATCATCTTTACTCTCAGATTTTATCGTCTCCTTAGAGTCGTTTAAATAATTAAAAGTGATGTTTTGTCCAAAGTTTGTGATAGATTTTATCTTTTTATCCAAAGATAAAAGTTTGATAACCATCAGCTCAAAAAACTGTTTACTAGGCATATCAAGCGTACCAAATCTATCAATCACCTCTTCTTCAATCTCGTAAACTTCCACAGCCTCTTCACACTGCGAAAGCCTTCTGTAGATATCCAAACGCAGCCTATCCTCTTTGATTATCTCTTCACTGAGATAAGCAGAGATGGTCAGTTTGATATCCACTTTTGCTCGCTCACTCACAGCCGTATTACTCAGCTCTTTGATAGCATCTTCAAGCATACGCAGATAAAGCGAATAGCCTATGTTTTTGATATGTCCGCTTTGTGCATCACCGACGAGATTGCCTCCGCCGCGGATCTCAAGGTCATGATACGCCAGTACCGAACCACTTCCCAAAAAGGAGTTAGACTCCAACGCCAAAAGCCGTTTTTTTGCTTCATCTGTAAGATTTTCTTTGTTCTCAACTATAAAATAGGCAAAACCTTCCGTATGTCCTCGCCCAACACGACCGCGAAGCTGGTGCAGGTCTGCGATACCAAATCTATCAGCTCCATCGACGATAATAGTATTTACATTTGGCATATGGATACCGGATTCGATGATAGAAGTCGCTAGCATCATGTCATACTCACCTGCTTCAAACTTCAAAAGTTCTGCTTCGGTTTGCGTCGCCGAGATCTTTGAGTGAAGCATAACCACACGAAGCTCAGGCAACAAAGCTTTGATCTCTCCGAGTTTTATCGGCATATGGTCTATAGAGTTGTGCACATAAAAAACCTGCCCACCGCGGCGGATTTCGCGCAAAATAACCTCTTTGAGCAGTTTCTCTTCATACTCTTTGACAAAAGTTCTCACCCCTCTTCTCTCGCTTGGAGGCGTGAGTAGCTGCGACATTGTTTTGATAGAACTCAGTGCTTGATTGAGTGAACGCGGTATAGGTGTAGCACTCATGGAGAGCATATGGACATTGTGATAAAGCTCTTTGATCCTCTCTTTTTGTTTGACTCCAAACTTATGTTCTTCATCGATGATAACCACGCCGAGGTTTTTAAAATCCAATCCAAAAAGCGCGTGTGTTCCCACAACTACATCCAAAACGCCGCTAGCAAGAGCTTTGATTATATTTGTTTTGTCTTTTGTGCTGACAAATCTATCAAGCTTCGCATAACGGATACCAAGCTCTTTAAAACGCTCATCTATGGAACGATAATGCTGTGCTGAGAGAAGTGTCGTCGGGACTATCATCGCAGATTGATAACCGGATTTGTAAGCCGCAAACATCGTGTTGAGTGCCACTTCCGTTTTTCCAAAACCGACATCTCCGCTGAGAAGCCTGTCCATGATATTTCCCGCACTCATCTGCTCAATAATTTCGTTGATAGCGTTTGTCTGGTCGTCTGTATATTCAAAACCTGAGAGCGCTTGGAACTCTGTCAGTGCTTTTTTATCCACGCTGATTTTGGGTGCTTTGATGAGCTCTCGTGCCGCGGCGGTATTGACTATTTGTCCCGCTATTTCAAGAAGTCTTTTCCGTACGGCTGCTTTGAGTTTGCCAAAACTTCCTTTGCCCAGCCTGTCCAAAACAGGCACAGAACCCCCGCTTGCGATATAGCGGTCGATATAGTCGATATTTTCTACAGGAAGCAGTATCTTATCATCGCCTACATATTTGATGACGATAAAATCTTTGACACCCCCGAGTATCTCAGCTTGTTCTATAGCTTCAAATATTCCCACGCCATAATCTTCATGAACGACATAATCCCCTGTTTTAAGATCATCAAGCAAGATAGAACTTTTTCTGCGTCTGCGTTTTTTGTCGGGTTTGTTGAGTGAGATGACAAGTTCATCATCACTTAAAATATTGAGAATATAAGGGGCATAGACTCTTTTGATCTCTTTGTTATCAAAGATACCTGCTTGTTTCATCGAAGCTTCATTTGCCGCGATGATGGTTATCTTTTTGTTTTTATGTACGCTCAGAAGTGTCGCCACATCACTTACCACGAGGTCTTTAAAATCATCCGAATCCGGCAAAAGAGGAAGTTCAAACGCAGCTCTGCTGACCTGAGGGTTGTTGATACCGTAAGCGTCTTTGAGAAGGTTTGTGAGATCACGAGAGAGACGTATCTTTTTTCCTTGCATAAAATCAAAAGAGTTCGCGCCCAGATACCAATATCCCAGTGAAGCGATATCTTTGGAGAGTGAGTTAAAGGGAGAGCTTTTGACGCTTCTATCGAGCGACTCAAATCCCTCTTCATCCAGAGAGAAAAAAGCACTCGTGACTTCAATAGAGTCGAGTTCTTCTTTGTCGCTTCGCTGCGTTTCCAACTCAAAATATTTTATCTGTTCAACCTCATCATCAAACAAAGAGATACGCACGGGAGATTTGAGCGAAGGGGCAAAAATATCGATTATATCACCACGAAAAGAGATTTCTCCTTCGACTTGCACCATATCTACAAAGTTGTATCCCCAAAAAAGCATCTGCTCTTTAAAAGCCTTTAGGTCAAGTTTTTGAGCGAAATCTATTTTGTAAGATTGGAGTAACTCTTCTTTGGGAAAATGAAACAAAAGTGTCTTCAGCGGTGCAATTACAAGCGGCTTCTTTTTTGCTTTGTTGTAGCTGCGAAGTGCAGAGAAAAGCTGATGCAGCTCCTCTTTGTAAACACGCAAATCATCGCCAAAAGTAGGACGCAAATCCGGAAAAAGCAAGACATCTTTTTGAAAAAACTTTGCGACGCTCTCTAGTTCTAAAGCCTCTTTGAAGTCTTCACATATTAAAAGCTCCAGATCTTTTTTCGTATCTTTTTTAAAGTACTCAAACAGTGAACTCTGTGACATAATTTTCCTAATTTTGACGTATTTTTTTGTATGTTTCTAAAAATTTTTGTGCAACACTAAAAGAGCCAAAAACAAGATA
>JAQTWZ010000061.1:6182-7492 GCA_028689055.1 Sulfurimonas sp.
AACACAGCCGTCGCATCAAACTCCCCGCCAAGCCCCGCTTCAAGGACAACATACTCCAAATCTTCAAAAAGCAACATCGCTACAAGTGTTGTGTATTCAAAATAGCTCAAAGAAGCAGATTCTTCCTCTGTCAATAAAGCTTGAAGCCGTACATGAGCGGCATCTAAAAGTTCAGAGCTTACATCTTTGCCATTGATCCAGATGCGTTCATTGAAGGTCAATATATGCGGCGATGTGTAATGACCGACTTTATATCCCAACGAAAAAAGTGCACAAGCCAAAAAACGCCCCGTTGTCCCTTTGCCGTTTGTACCGATAATATGGATAATCTTTGGGATTTGTAGCTCATGTCGTATTCTCGAATAAACTCGTGGCATACGCGTATAATCTATCACATCGTAATAAAGCGGTTTATTATTTAAAAATTTCTCTAACTCCATTTTATTTTGAGGCTACTCTATTTCTTCCATCTTTTTTTGCTTTATAAAGATATTCATCCGCGGAGTTTATAACAGCCTGAAGCGAAACATGCTGTTTTCTCTCACTCACACCGCTACTCACTGTCACTTCTATTCTCGTTCCTTTATAGATAAAACGTGCTCTTTGTACATGTTTTCTTACCTTTTCTGCAAAAACGACTCCACCTTGCGTATCTGTTTCACTCAGTATCGCGATAAACTCTTCTCCGCCGTATCTGCCCACGACATCGACTGTTCTTGCCTCTTTACGAAGGATTTGCGCAAAAGCTGAGAGTACCGCATCTCCTGCTTCATGACCGTAACTATCATTGACATTTTTAAAATGGTCAAGATCAAACATCACAATAGAAAAATTGCGACCGTACCGCTCATACTCTGCATCCTTGAGTAGAAAAAACTCATCAAGGGCGCGTTTATTATAAAGTTTTGTCAAGAAATCCTCTTTGGATTCTTGTCGTACGGATTCAAGTTCTTGTTCGAGTTTATTGATTTTATTTCCAAGAAGTTCTACCTCTTGAGAATGTTTTTTCAAATCAATACTTAAAAGTTTTGTATTCTCTTCAAGTGCAACGGCTATAGTGTAGAGTTTTTTATGAGAAGAGGCAAAATTCATCTCTCCGGCTTCATTATAACTCTCTAACTCTTTTCGTATTTTTTTTATCTCTACATTGGAAGCGTCTGCACTTTCTATGATATCTATCAGCCGCAGAGATAATTTATCTAAAACGCCATCAAGCGATTCTACCATCTCTTTGACACTTTTTTTGTCCAGAGCTATACGCAACGAAATAGCAGAACGCACCTCATTTTCTATACTGGCACTCTCTAAGA
>JAQTWZ010000020.1:0-14083 GCA_028689055.1 Sulfurimonas sp.
TAAGAAACTGGAGCTTAACAATCTCTCAGTTAGCCATCCATTTCGATGGACGGCTTGATGATGCTTTAGATTTGTGATACAATTTTAGGAACTATCCGATGCTGACACGGAATCTTGAACACTCCCAAAATATAATAATTTTAATTGTTTCCAAATTTTGATGTGTTGATGCTCTTATTGACATCAATAACCAATCCAGTAAAATCATTTAGCAAGCACTCAATAGTAGCTTGAGCAACTATTATTGGATGCAAAAGTTCTGCATCGTCTTCATCCCCAAAATTTTTAGTTCTCATTTGTGTTTTTGTTCTTGCAGGATTAATTGCATTAACTTTAATCTTATAGGGTAGCCATTCTTGAGCGATAGCTTGAACAAAATTTACAACAGCAGCTTTTGTGGAGCTGTATATACTGTAATTTTCCCTTCCGCTTGTATAAGAGCTTGATGTGAAAAGTATTAAACTTCCTGATGTTTTATATAAATAGTCAAATGCCTCTTTCGCAATAATGACATTACTTGTGAAATTTGTATTGATTTGCTGAAAAATTGAAGCGTCGTCCATCTCTTTTAGGGGGCAAATCTCCAATATTGCTGCACAGTTAATAATAATATCGATGCGCTTTTCTTTTTCATAGATTTTATGAAGAGCTTTTTTGATATTTTGCGGTTGAGTGATATCTATGTTATTGCTTCTGCTTAATGGATATACAATGGCATTATATTGTTCACATAGTACTGCTATCTCCTTTCCTATCCCATTATTACCACCGAAAACTACGATAACTCTTCCTTTAAGGAGTTCAAAATTTATGGTTGTGTCAAGAACGATGGAATGAAGTTGTATGAGTTTTTCGGCAAAAAGAAGATCTTGAGGATAAGTAATCTTTATATTTTTTTCTTCACCTGCGACTATATAAATTTTTGTTTGGGGTAGATATTGTTTAATAAGCCCGCAGTCATCGCTAAACTGCGGCTCATTTTTATCTTGATTAGAAAGTTCATGAGCTCTTTTTATGCTTGTGAGCTTAAATGCTTGAGGAGTTTGCCCTCTTTGTAGTTTACTTCTTTGTGGAATTTGCTCAATAGTTCTAGTGTCTGTATCTATTTGTATAATGGTATCTGAAGTTGGTATTGCTACATCTACCGCATCGTAATATTCTAGTGCTTTTATGGTCTCATTGAGAATTCGTTGTGAAACAAATGGTCTTACTGCATCATGAAATATAAGATTTACATTTTTTTGATTTTCGTAAGCCTTAATAGCTGCATAGCTTGAATCTTTTCTCTCTTTGCCACCAGAAATTATTTTTTTGATTTTTACAAAGTTGTTTTTCTCTACAATTATTTTGATTTTGCTGTGATATTCTTTATTGGCAACGATACAGATTTCATCAATATTCTTATTTTGTTCAAATGCTTCAAGAGTATATTCTATGATGTTTTTTCCTGCAAGATTTAAAAATTGTTTTGGAGAGCTTCCACCAAAACGGCTACCATTTCCTGCCGATAATATAACAGCTACATTCATCTGTATCCTTTAGTAATATGCTCAATAATTAATTGGGAGCTTATTTTACTATGTGATGTGAAAAAAAGATCTTTAATTTTTTTTCGTTCTCGTTTGTATGTATCATCTATTTGTTTCAACCCATTAAAAAGTTCACTTTGATTTTTGACTTTGATGCCAGGAGAGAAAACATCATAATCAAATAAAAATTTGACAGTAGTAATATATGCATTAAAGTCATAGACAAAAAAGATTAACGGTTTATCCAAAAGTAAAAAATCGAAAATAATGGAGGAATAATCACTTATTAAAATATCAACATATTTGAGTAAAGGATAAATATCACCTATTACACTGTGGACAAAAATATTTGAGTAGTTATTTAAAGTTAAGTCTTTATAGAATGCTAAAACAAAAGGGTGTAATTTTACAATTAAAATTGCATCAAGTTTTTTGAGCTCTTCACTGAAGTCTTGAAAGTCCAATGGAATTTGAAAATTGTTGGAGCGGTGAGTTGGAGCGTATAAAAAAACTTTTTTATTCGTTTCTTGTAAGATTTGATGAATAGCATGATCACAAAATAAAAAATCAAGTAATGTTGTCTTTGTTTGTGAATTCAAAATATCATTTCTAGGATAGCCAAAATCCAAAAATTCGCTTGCATCGAATATATTTTTAAAATTTGTATTATTCGTCCAATCGGAAGTGGAGACGAAATAATCATACTTAGTATGTTTGAGTGGTGCCATTTTTTTAAGACCAACTCCATGCCATAACTGAATCGTTTTTTGTTCAGGATTTGAAGAAGTAAGAGAAGTAAAATTCCCTTGATCTAAAATCAAAAATTCACTTGTTGCTAGAGCTGAATCTGCTTGAGAACTTTCCAAATGTTCACACGGTAGATTTAAGTGTTGCAACTCTTTGAGTTGCTCGCTATTATCGCTAAGCAACACAACATCTAAATTGTTTTTTAGGCAATAAACATAGAGAGCTTTATTGTTTGATGAGACAAAATCTTTCGAAATAAATGCGTAAGTATTTTTTTTAATACTTAACTTTTGCATAGCAACTGGAAGTTCTCTTTTATAGGGAAGTACATTCAAAATCTGATATTCACCATTTTTAAGGCTAAGCAGTAAAATCTTTTGTGCTGGAATGTAAGTTAAAAATGTTTTATATATGGCATCCATATGATTTGGACTTAGAAGGACAATGTAATCAAATGCTTTTTCGGTTATTTCATGAATTTTATAAATATTTTTTCCGCTTTTGTAATTATCAATAAAACCTAAAATATGTATGGAGGAGGATAATTTGTTGCTTAACTCCAAACTTAGTGGGGAATGTGGAGCTATATAAATGTTTTTTTTATTGAGCCTTTGTAAGGATTTTGTATTTTCTGTGTTATAAATGTAGCTCATGATAATTTATCTATCATATTGAACATATTCAAATTGCATCGGTGTCGCAAAATCTAAATCACAACAGGCCCTTTTACCTAAAATATCTTCGAGATATTTTGGATGCAGTCCGTTACTCGGACGTACACTTTTGATATTGTCTGAAGTGAAAATATCGCCTTTTTTAATAGCTTGACTGACATAGAGACTTCTGCAAAAGCGGCGGTTATGTTCGCGTTTTTCGCTCATGGCGTAATCGACTTTGCCTAGAAGTTTTTCAGCACTGCGCACTGCGTTTACCATCTGCATGAGCTCCGCTTCATCGAGGGAAAAAGCTTGGTCGGCGCTTGGAATAGATTTGTCCAAGATAAAGTGCTTCTCAATCACGCGCGCACCCAAAGTCACAGCGACGATAGGGGCGACAATACCTAAAGTGTGGTCGGAAAAGCCGCTTATGACCCCAAAAGTTTGGGCTAAATCTGGAATCATCACAAGGTTGGCGTCTTCAAGCGGGGCAGGGTAAGCGGAGGTGCATTGGAGTAAAATAATCGCTTCATTGCCGACACTTTTACAAAGCTTCACCGCCTCGTATATCTCCTCTTTTGTCGCCACACCTGTGGAGATTATCATCGGTTTACCTTTGCTTGCGGCGTGTTTTATGAGGGCATTATCGGTTATCTCAAAGGAGGCGATTTTATAAGCCGGTGGATCAAACTGCTCCAAAAAATCTACGGCTGAGATATCAAAAGGGCTAGAAAAACAGAGGATATTTTCTTCCTTCGCCGTTGCAAAAAGCTCCGCGTGCCACTCCCACGGAGTATAAGCTTTTTCATATAAGGCGTAAAGATTTTGGTCATCCCAAAGTGTCGTGCCCTTGATGATAAACTCTTCGTTTTTTGAATCAAGTGTGATAGTATCGGCTCTGTAAGTCTGGAGTTTGATGGCGTTTGCTCCAGCGCGAGCAGCGGCACGGATAGTCTCTTTGGCGAGTTCGAGACTTCCGTTGTGATTGGCGGAGAGTTCGGCGATGATAAAAGTACCATCATGAGCAAAATCAAAACTACCTATCTTCATAAACTCTCGCTTTTTAGTATATTTTTGAGCGTAAATAAGCTCTTAATCTCTTCGTGTGCCTCAAACTCTTGCGATTTTTGTACATCTTGAAACATCCCTTGGCGGATGCGGACTGTATGAAATCCGAGCTTTTTGATTTCTACAAAATCTTTGTTGCTATTATCGGCAATATAGACAATTTCATGAGGTTCTACCTCTTCAAGTTGCGCGATTTTGACAAAGCAATAGGGCGATGGTTTGGCATGGATTTTACCGTATCTGTGGGTAATAAAAGCTTTTTTTACTTGATTTTGTAGCCCCAAAGCTTTGATTTTATTCGCTTGGACGATTTTATTGCCATCGGTAACGATATAAAGCGGGATATTCTGGTTTTTGTAATGTTCTAGCATCTCTTTTGCATCTTCATTGAGCTTGATGTCGGGTATATGACTTCTATAGATACTAAGAGCTTTTTTGATATTGTTTTTGGTTCTTAGTCCAAACGCAGCTAAGGTTTTATCAAAGACAGTACCTCTACCTGCATCTTCTAAAATTTCTATCATTTTTGCAAACATGGCATGGGGACTTTGTGGCAAAAAATACTCACTTACTGCGCGAAATCCGCTACGGACAAATGTAATCTCATCATAAAGCGTGTCATCCAAATCAAAGACGATTACCTTAATTTTCAAAGTAGTTATCCTCTTTGTTCTTGCGTACTTGGGTGATAATTTTTTGGCTGATTTGTACATCGATCTCTATATCATTTGCCTCTTGCAAAAACCACAAAAAGCTTTTGAGCCCCATATATTCACTCAGTGTTGAAGCACCTCCGAAACGGGCGTTACATTCGATAAGAAACGAGCCGTTTTCATTTTGTAAAACCTGAAGTACGCTATGACCTTGAATTTTATGATGTGTGACAAACGCAGCGGCTTTTTGTGCTAAAGTCGTGTCGTGAACGGTAGTCGTGACTTGTGATTCACCATCCACGACAACATCACGCGAGCGTACCACAACGGCTCTACATGCCATTTTTTTATCAACATAACAATCGATACTGTACTCTTTGCCTTGCACAAAGGGTTGAAAAATCGGCTCATGAAGCTTCATGGCATGCGTAAGAGCCTGTTCTTTTGAAACATTAGATGCCATACTTTTTGCTCCTGCTCCAAAACGTTCTTTGACCACGAAACGTGAAGTGTGAAGTGTATGAGAATCAAGAGACGTCTCTATCGCCCACGAGAGAGTTGCGTTTTGGTAAAAATGAAGTTTGTCATAGCAAAACGCAACAGCCTTTGCATCTGCAACAAAAACCTCTATACCATGTAGTTTGAGAGCTTGTTTATGCTGTGCAAAAAAAGGAAGTTCTCCATCGCGTGAGGGAATAATATAGCGAATATTTTGCTCTTGTACATAACTCAAAAGAGTATCAAAACCTAGCTCTGGGAGCGGCGGCATCTGCCAAAAAATATCCACAAACGCAGCAGCTTGTGCGCGGGGATCTGTATCTGCGCCGATGAGTTTGAGCGAAGTGTCAAAATTTTCTTTTGCTCTTTTTAGCGCTTGCATAAGCGGTATTTTTGCACCAATGCTTGTGACAAGTATCGCTGCATTCATAGTATCGTGCTTTTGATAAGTTTTTTGAGCTTTTTAGCTGAAAATCTTTTGAGCGTAGCAAAGCCCTCTTGCTGTAAAAATTTTCTCATATATTTTTGATTTTTGGCGGTTTGTATAGCGATAAAAGGAGTTTTAATCGCATAGAGTTCATTGGCGATAACGCTTGGTGTGATGATGGCTAGGCGTGCTTGTTTGGCTAGTTGTGCGAGATGTTTTGTTTGGATATGTAGTTTGAAATGCGGTTTGTTCAAAATATATCTTTGAAGCGCAGCGAGATTTTTGTTTGCATAACTTGTTACGATATCTACATGCCATGAAAAATCTTTTGGTAGATTTTTTAAAATCTCTAAGGTGAGGTTTTGGCTATCAGCGCCGCCCATCGCTATTAGTAATCTATCATAACGCAACGCCTCTTGCGTAATAAAAAACTCTTCACGTAAAAGGGTGTGTTTTGCTCCGCACTGAAGCAGACAGTGTTTTGGAATAAGGTTTTTATAGCGGCTTTTTTTGGCATAAATATTATGATTGAGAAGGATGTCGCAAAAGTGCTTCTCATAGGTATCATCAAGCACCATAATCTTGAGTGAAGGATGCAGTTTTTTGAGTGCTTTTTCATAGCTAATCCCTAGTTCATAGTGATCTATGATAAGCAGATGTATGTTATGTTTGTGTATCAGCGCGCTAAGCTCTTGCAAATCATTACTAATAAGTGAATAGAGGTCATAGCCGCTTTTTTGAATGTACGCATCAAGATTACCTTCAAGTGGACGTGTCGCAAAGGCAAGGGAGTGTGTGGCAAATCTTTTGGCAAGCACCAAATCTCGCATGATATGCCCTGTACCGATAGTGCTTGAAGCGTCCGCGCGGATTAAAATATTCATCTTTTTATAAGCGCATCATACAGAAGTTCTGCGCGTTCCCAATCTTCCATATCATCAATATCCTGCACTAAATAGCGGGGTAAAATAATGGGAATAGAGTCTTTGCCGAAGATGATATCCTCGGAATTTTTTTCTAAATCATTGAAGTAAAATTGCCCTGCGTCTTGGTACGCCGTCTCTAAATCTTGGCTGCGTTTAGCAAAGTTTTCTGGCCAAAACATCTTGCATCGTCCATTTTCTGTGAGTCTGAAAGTGCGTTGGATGGGAAAAGGCATGGAAGTAGCACTAAAGGTATGTTTTGCGTTAGAATTGAGAAGTTTTTCAAAACCTTCTTGGAGGTATTTTACCTCTAAAAGGGGTGCGGTCGCATAGAGTGTGCAAACATAACGTAAATGGTATCCATGCTCATGTAGCCACTTTATGGCATGTGCGACGACAGCGCCCGTACCCGTAAAATCATCACTCAGCTCTTTTGGACGGACAAAGGGCACACTGGCACCATAGCTTTTGGCTATCTCGGCAATCTCCGCATCATCCGTACTTACAATCACTTCATCAAAAAGTCCGCTCTTGAATGCAAGCTCAATTGAGTAAGCGATGAGCGGTTTGCCATGAAAGAGTTTGATATTTTTATGCGGGATTCTTTTGCTACCGCCACGTGCAGGAATAATGGCAATACATTTCATGAAAAGTAACATCCCTTTTAAATAAGATGTAGTATTATACTTTACTTTTAAAACATAGTACCTATATGATAAAAATAGATGTTTTTGTAATATTTGTTTGGATACAAAAGGAAAATTTATATGAAAAATAGTAACAAGATTTTTGCAGAAGCAGTCAAAAAGCATCAAGAAAATAAACTTGATGAAGCAGAAATAATGTATGAACAAATTTTGAAAATAGATCCAAAACATGCAGCTACTTTACATGCATTGGGTCTTTTGCTTACAAGTAAAAAAGAATATAAAAGAGCAACGCAACTTATAAAAAAAGCAATATCATTGAAAGCACACGAAGTTTACTACCATAACCTTGGAGCGCTCTTTGGTAGGCAAGGAAAAAATCAAAATGCAGTCGAAATGTATGAAAAAGCTATAAAATTAAATCCTCGTTATGCAGAGGCATATTATAGTTTAGGCGTTACATTAAAAGACTTAGGTAAAACAGATGCTGCAATAAATATGTTTGAAAAAACTATTGTTTTAAATCCAATGCATGTCGAGTGTTATAATAATCTTGGAGTTGTCTTACAGGAAAAAGGAAACATTGAAGATGCTATGCTTATGTTGACTAAAGTGATTGAGCTTAACCCTAAGCATGCAGTAGCTTATAATAATTTAGGTGTTATATTTCAAGAGTCCCACAAAACGCAAGACGCAATCTCCATGTTTGCTAAAGCAATTGAGTTAGACCCAAGTATTGCGACTGCATACAATAATATCGGGATGATTTACACTGATTTTGCAAGAATAGAAGATGCGCTAAGTATGTATGAAAAAGCAATAGAACTTGATCCAGGCTATTCTGATGCATATTGGAACAAAGCAATTTCGCTTCTTACACTAGGTAGGTTCGAAGATGGATTTAAGCTATATGAGTGGCGTTGGGAGACAAAGTACAAATCAATAAAAGAGAAGTATATAAAACCTCTTTGGCTTGGAGAAGAATCACTTCAGGACAAAACGATTTTGATTCATAGTGAACAAGGATACGGAGATACTATACAGTTTTGTAGATACCTTGACATGGTTGCAGATCTTGGAGCTCATATAATCTTTGAAGTTGAAGAGGCACTGCTGCCACTAATGCAACAACTTACAGCAGTAAAGGAGTTTATTACTAAGGGGAGTGTTTTACCGGAGTTTGATTATCATTGTCCACTTCTTAGTTTACCTCTGGCATTTAAGACATCGCTTGAAACAATTCCGAGTTTTGAGAAATATCTCTATGCAGATATGCAAAAAGTCGCAGTCTGGCAAAATCGTTTAGGCGAAAAAAAAGAATCGAGAATTGGGATTGTTTGGAGTGGAAGCAAAACTCATAAAAATGATTTTAATAGGAGTATAGAACTACAAAAACTCCTTAAAGTACTTCCAAAAGAGTACCAATATTTTTCTTTGCAAAAGGATTTAAGAGAAAATGATGCAGAGATTTTAGAAGTATTTAATATTAAACATTACGCAGAGGAGCTTCAAAATTTTGCTGATACTGCAGCATTGATACGTTGTATGGATTTTGTTATAAGTGTTGATACAAGCATAGCCCACTTGGCAGGAAGTCTTGGAAAAGAGACTTTGATTTTACTTCCATTTTCTGCAGATTGGAGATGGCTGCAAGATCGAGAAGATACACCATGGTATCCATCTGTAACACTCTTAAGACAAAAATCGATAAATAATTGGGAAGATGTTTTATCACTTTTGAGTTATTTAGAAAAAACTTAAAATACACACTCAAAGAGTCTGTATTTTTTGAAAAATTTGTAGGATTGTTTTTACTACATATTTAGCATCCTCCATGCTCATCTCTTGATGGCAAGGGATAGAAAGCTCTGAACGATAAAAATCTTCACACACTTCAAGCCTTGTTGTCCCAAACTTCTCTTTATAGTAAGAATTTTGGTAGATGGGTTTGTAGTGTACTTGCACGCCGATTCCTCGCTCATGTAGCTCTTTAAAAATTTCTTCTTTGTGGCATTTGAGTTCTGGAATGAGCAAAATAGGGTAGAGGTGATGAGATGAACGTGTGTTCTTCTCTATCGGTATGGTGCTAAAGAGCTTATGGTTTGCAAATTTTGCATCATAAAACGCAGCGATTTCGTTGCGTTTGTCTATAAAAATATCGACACGTCCAAGCTGGCTTCGTCCAAGGGCTGCGGCAAACTCCGTGAGACGAAAATTGTGTCCAAGAGTGAGCATATCAGAGTTCCAAAGCTCTTTTTTTATCATGCCATGAGAGCGAAAAAGTCTGAGTTTTGCAGCAAACGCAGGATCATCCGTGACGACGCATCCGCCTTCGCCCGTTGTAAGCGGTTTGATGGCATGGAAGCTAAAGATGCTCATGTCTGCAAATGTTCCGATTTTTTGTCCATTGACACTGCTTCCAAAAGCGTGGGATGCATCTTCTATTATTAAAAGATTGTGTTTTTTTGCTATTGTCTCCAAGGCTTCATGTGCCACAGGTTTTCCTGCAAAGTCCACAGGGATAATCGCTTTTGTTTTGGGTGTGATGAGGCGTTCAATAAAACGCTCATCGATGTTGCCATCGAGTTTGACATCACACCAGATTGGAGTGGCTTCAAGGGCTACGAGCATATTTGAGGTGGCGACAAAACTGATAGGAGTCGTGATGACTTCATCTCCTACTCCTATCTCTGCTACTGCGTAAGCGCCTAAAAGTGCGGAAGTGGCGGAGTTAAAAGTGATGGCATATTTGCAGCCGATATAGTTGCAAATCGCCTCTTCAAAAAGTTCGACTTCTTTGCCTTGTGTGAGGTGTGCGCTTTGCAAAACGCGTATGACGGAGTCGATATCTTCTTGGGAGATGCTTTGTGTGGAGTAAGGAATCATTGTTCTTGGATTTTTGATTGCTTTATTTTTTCTAAGAGCTCACTATGTCCTAGCCAGTGAGTATTTTTATCGGAGCTATACTCAAATCCATAGGGAACTTCTGCGCCAATTTCATCAAGAGTATTTTTTGTATAGCTAACTTTTTGGGCGAACTGAATGGTCGGTTGAATCACAAAATGGTCGTGAAATTCAAGAGTGAGATGCGCATCGTTTTGTGGACACATAACTTCGTGCAGTTTTTCTCCCGGACGGATACCTATAACGTGTTGTTTGAGATGAGGAGCAACAGCACTGGCCATATCCGTCATCTTCATGGATGGGATCTTGGGTACAAAAGTTTCCCCGCCTTGCATACGCTCAAAACTGCGAAGTACAAAGTCAACACCCTCTTGCAGGGTAATCCAAAAGCGTGTCATATTGGCATCTGTGATAGGAAGTGAAGTCGCACCCTCATCGACGAGTTTTTGAAAATAAGGTAAGACGGAACCACGAGAACCCAAAACATTGCCATAACGCACAACGCTAAAGCGTGTCGAGGCTTTTCCTATGATGTTGTTGGCTGCGACAAAGAGTTTGTCTGAGGCTAATTTGGACGCACCATAAAGGTTGATAGGACTTGCAGCTTTGTCTGTGGAGAGGGCGATGACTTTTTTGACACCATTGTCTATACACGCATCGATGACATTTTGTGCGCCCATGATGTTGGTTTTGATACACTCCATCGGGTTGTATTCTGCGATAGGGACATGTTTGAGTGCTGCGGCATGGACGACAAAATCCACATCTTTCATCGCTTTTTGCAAACGCGGTAAATCTCTTACATCCCCTATGAAATAGCGCATACAAGAGTCATTGTAGTTTTGTGCCATTTCATACTGTTTGAGCTCATCGCGCGAATAAATAATAATCTTATTGGGTTTATAAAGAGCGAGGAGTATCTTGACAAACTGTTTGCCAAAACTTCCCGTACCTCCTGTTATAAAGATATTTTTATTGTTAAACATAGAGGCGCACCTAGTTAGAAAATATTATCCATTTGCAGATTGATCTATCATCATCTGTAGAGATGAAAATTGCGCATTTATTCGAGCTATCATAGCATCGTATGCGGCGAATCTGCTTGCCATTGTAGCATAACGCACATCAAGTGACTCTTTGGCTTTTGTGAGGCTATCATTAAGTTTTTTACTTGTGTTATCAAGCCCATCACTAAATTTACTCAAAAGACTATTTGAACCTATGTAATCTTGAAGTTTGTCATTCATCGTATTAAAAATACCATTGGTGAACACTCCATCTGCATCTGTTTCTCCAGAGAAAAGTTTTTGCATCCCGCTAGGATCTGTATCGATCATCTTTTCTAAAGCAGAAGAGTTAAACGAGAGAGTTCCATCACTACTAAGATCAAAAACAGCGCTTGAAGTGCTAACACCGGTGATACTTGTCGATGAAGCACTTAAGCCCATAAGTGACTGCCCGTTGATAGTGGTAGAGAGCAGAGCGGTAACTTCTCTTGAGATAGACTTAATAAAGCTATCGTTACTAAAGACACCTTCAGTCCCTGTATTTAAATCTGCTATCGTCATATCTTTGAGATTGGATATCAGTGAGTTGTAGCTCTCTACAAAAAGTTTGACTTCATCTACAATTGGTGTTTTGTCCATTGTAATCCCGATGTTTGAAATATCTCCCGCTTTTATGAGTGAGATATTTGCTCCTTGAATCAAATCATCAAAATTATTTGTTGAACGCGACACTAAAATACCATTATATTTGAAAGAAGCATTGCTTGCGTCTTGAACTTTTTGATATCCGGTAGGATTTGTTGTCTCGTCATATGCTGCAAATAGGGTCGCACTAAGTTTGCCACCTGTATCTGTGAGCGTAAGAGCTTGATCGGTACCTGTCTCTTTTGAAGAGACGATAAGATTGAAAGCACCTTCATCTGTTTGTAAAATAGAAGCAGAAAAAGTATCTCCCCCAGCATCTGTTATAGCCTGCGCTAATTCCTCAAGAGTCATAGTCGCCGTATAATCAATCGTAAAACTATCTGTACCGTTATTGATAGTCAGCACGCCTGAGCCTGAAGCGACAATCGCTGTATCTCTTGCAGCAAGCGCACCAAGCTTTGTGATGTCTTTTGTAGCAAGCGTGAGTGTCTCTAGCGTGAAAGATTCCGCGATACTTCCCGCATCGAGCGTTACTACGGCATCTCCGCTACTTGTGACTTCTTTGTTATCAAAAAGTGTGTCATAACTCAGCGCAGAAGCATTTGCTTTAAACGAGGTCACCAAAGAGTTTAAAAGTGTGTAAGCATCTTTTTGTTTTTGATTTTGTTCTATGCTTTTATCGATGGGAGTGACTATAGCCGCTTCATCAGCAGCGCGCAACTGATCGATTACGTCAGCTGTTAAAACTCCTGAACCGATTCCAAGTGAACTAATATTACCAGCCATAATACATCCTTTTATTTTGCTAATTGTTATACTATATATCGTCAATTTTTTGAAATTATGTAGAGAAGTTTACTATGAGTTTTCTAGATTTTGGATTTTAGAAAAGTGTAATGGTGTCGATATACTTTACATGAATGAGAAAAGCAAGATAGAAAAAGGATCTGAGATGTATGGTAACGTAGCACACAATATTTATAATGAAAATAATGTAGGAATAGAATCGCCACAAAAGCTTGTCGCGATGATGTATGAGGGTGTTTTGCGTTTTAATGCACAGGCTAAAAAAGCCATAAAAGATGGAAATATAGAAAAAAAAACATACTGGATTAATCGTTCAATATCGATTATTACAGAACTTATTGCTATTTTGGATTTTAAATACGGTGATATTACGTTCTACCTTGAAGGTCTTTATAACTACCAAATCAGATCATTGGTTCACGTCAACATAGAAGACGATATCCAAAGACTTGATGAAGTAAGCAAAGTCTTTAAAGGTCTCTCGGATGCGTGGCGAGATGTTACAGATGTGGCTTAAAGGGCTACAAATCGCTATCGTAGAAAAAGATACGCAAAAGATTCAAGAGGCACTTGATGCGCCCTTTGATTTTTCGACTCCAGAAGAGATGCGACGTGCTCAATATCTTTTGGCAGAAGCTTCAGAGTTGCTACATGAGCTCAAAGATGCAACGTCTGCAACAATGAAACAACTCAGAAAAAATATGGATTTTCTTAAAGTCACAGAACAAAAAAGTCCAAACAAACTAGATATCCGCTCATAATCTCTTCCAGCATGAAAAAAATATATATAACAGACCTTGACCACACTTTTTTGCGTAATGATTTGTCGCTGAGCGACTATACGAAAAGCATCTGGAATGCAAAAGCACAAAGCTCTATTTTGGGTGTTGCGACGGCGCGTACTTATCTTAGAACAGAGCGTTTTTTAGAGGGTGTGCATATCAACGCGCCGATGATTTTGCTTGATGGTGCGCTTATCGCGACACGGGAGAAAAAGATTATCGACACAAAACTTCTCTCCAAAGAGCTGTGCGATGCAATCATCGATGCGAGTGGGAAGTTTGGCATTTATCCTTTTGTCTTAGCACTTGCAGACGAAAATTTGAACGAAGCCTTTTTGCACTCAAGTATCCTAAACGCAGACCAGAAAAAAGTCCTCGCACGCTACACAAAAGAGGACAATCTTCAAGAACAGCGTCATATCAGAGGTATGGAGAAAAATTTCAAAATCGTTTATATGGGTGAAGAGCAGCTTTTGCGTGATTTGGAGAGACATCTCAAAGAGGTTTTTGGCGAAGAGATAAAATATATCCTCGCACCTGAGGCTTATGTGGGGTGCTATTTTCTCACACTTTTGCATCAAAACGCAGACAAATCCCATGGCATCATGAGCGTGAGCGAATATATGGGATTTGAGCTGAGTAAACTTACTGTCTTTGGGGATAATTTCAATGATCTTGGTATGTTTGCACTCGCAGGCACTGCCGTCGCCATGGCAAACGCGCAAGAGGGCGTGAAGGCAAAAGCCCATATCGTATTGCCGCATACAAACGATGAAGACGGTGTGGCGCG
>JAQTWZ010000020.1:14183-33621 GCA_028689055.1 Sulfurimonas sp.
TTTCCTCGTCTTATTTTGGGTGCATTGGCTCTCTTTTTTTATGTCGGTATTGAAGTCATCGCAGGCGATACGATAGGACTCTATGCGCAGGATTTGGGAGTCGCAAACGCAACGGCGATGACCTCTTATACAATGGCGTTTATGGTGCTTGGTTATCTTATCGGGGTTGCGTTTATACCGAAGTTTCTCTCGCAAGAGCGGGCACTTTTGGGTTCTGCGTTTTTTGGGATACTTTTTTTGCTCGGCGTTGCGTTTGGCTCAAGAGATTCGCATCTTCTTTCTGAGATATTGTGGGGCTGGAGCGGTATCATGACACTTCCCGATACGCTTCTTTTTGTAGCACTTTTGGGGCTTGCAAATGCCCTTGTCTGGCCGACTATTTGGCCACTCGCACTTGAAGGACTTGGAAGATATACAGCCAAAGGAAGCGCGCTTCTCATTATGGCAATCGCCGGCGGGGCACTGCTTCCGCTTGCGTTTGGCAAGATAGCTCATGTGAGCGGAGATATGCAGATGAGTTATCTTTTTGGTATCGTCTGTTATATTTTTATCCTCATGTATGCGCTTTTGTGGCACAAAAAAACGACTTGGAGATAAGATGATAGAGTACAAAAAACTTGCCAATGGATTTGAGTACATCGAAGTACAAAACGCAGTCGCTTTTGCGAAGATAGCACTGCAAGGCGCGCATATTTTTGAGTATAAACGCAGCGGCGAAGAGGGTTTGCTGTGGCTGAGTGAGAGAAGTGATTTTGAGTACGGCAAAGCGATACGCGGCGGCGTGCCGATATGCTGGCCTGCGTTTGGGATGAACAATCCCGATTTGCCACAACACGGTTTTTCTCGCACCGCAAAGTTTACGCTTTTGCAGACAAAAGAAGAGAACAAAAGTACGGAGCTTCTTTTTGTACTTGAAGATTCACAAGAGAGCCTCAAACTTTGGCCGTATAAATTTTCGCTCATGTTTGAAGTCATCATCGGTGAAACCTTGCAAATGAAGCTGACTACGACCAACAAAGATACGAAAAGCTTTACCCTGACGCAAGCACTTCATAGCTATTTTCCTGTTTCGGATATAGAAGATGCAAAGATTTTTGGGCTTGAAGGCAAACCCTATCTCAACGCACTCACTTCACAAACGCAGCTCCAAAAAGGGGCTATAACATTTGATGCGGAATATGACTGCGTTTATCAGGAAGTAGAGAATGAAATAGTGCTCCAAGACAAAAAACGCAGTATCAAAATCAACAACGAAGGCTCAAAAAGCGTAGTCGTCTGGAACCCATGGACCCTAAAAGGCGCACGCATGAGCGGCATGAAAGCAGACGACTACAAAACTTTCGTCTGTATCGAGTCGGCAAATGCTTTTGAAGATTTTAAAGTTTTGTCACCAAAGCAGAGCCACACCCTCAAAGCCACAGTAGATTCTCTCCCAATCATGATGACTTGAAATTAAATTGAATCAAGTTCATTTTTTTAACATAGCTCAGAAGCTATGTTAATTATTTTTTATTTTTTTAACATAGCTTTTATGATATGTCAAATTAAATGCCTTTTTTTAACATATCAAATAGTTCAAGGTTTATAAAAAATTTGCTATTTTTAATTTGAATATTTTTTAAAATCCCAAAATGCTCTAACTCATTCAGATATTTTGATGCTGTTTGTCTTGTTATATGCAATCTGTCCACTAAAAATTCTATCTTCGTATAAGGATGCATAAAGAGTACTTCTACGAGGTCTTTACTATACATTTTTGGCAACTCTTGCGAGATTTTATTTTGCATTTTTATCATCAAATCATTAATATTGTTGATAAGCTCAATAGTTTCAAGCGATGTTTGCTCAACTGCTTCAAGTATATACAAAATCCACTCTTCCCATTTATCTTCTGTTCGTACTTCTTGAAGCAGTCTATAATAGTCAGCTTTGTGAGTGATAATATAACGGCTCAAATAAAGTACGGGAATATCAAGTAAATCTTTGAGTATCAAGTACAAAATATTTATAATCCTACCCGTTCGTCCATTGCCATCATAAAATGGATGGATGGACTCAAACTGATGATGGATTATCGCCATGTTGATAAGTGGGTCTGTGTCATTTGGCTCATTGATATAGTTTTCAAGATTTGTGAGAAGATTTTGAATTGTGTCATAATCTTGTGGCGGTGTATAAATCACTTCACCGCTCAAAGCATTTTGAAGATTTGTCCCCGCTTGTTTTCGCACTCCTGCATCGTTTTGTTCCAAAAGACATTGGATTTCTACAATATGTTTTTTGAGCAGTAATTTGTTCTCTTTAACAAGCGCAAAACCTCTCAAAAGTGCTTCTTTGTAGTTTTGCACTTCTTTAGCTTCATTTGTCACGCTCTCGATATCAAGAGTTGCGCGATAAAGCTCATCATGAGTTGTGATGATGTTCTCGATAGCCGAACTATCTTTCGCTTCTTGAAGTACCAAAGAGTTGATGAGTATCGTACTATTTGGGATGATACGAGCCACACCGTTTAAATTTGCCAAAGCACGGTTTGAGGATATGGCTTTTTTTAGGACTTTTTTGGTTTCAATGGTTTGTGATAAAGGTAAATTTTTCATTGGACTCTCTTTAATGATTTTGCAGTTTCATCAATCTACTCTTTGAGTCCTACCGCTGAGTTCTCTTATTGAGATACGAATTACATGGTTTGCTGAAATTTTTTGGATTTTTAAAATCCTTATCTGATACATAAAATATCTCTTTTATTCTTTATTTGGTATTTTTTCACGGTAAATTCACCATTATCAATACAAAACTTAAATCCTGAATCAAGTTCAGGGTGACGAGGATTCACATATTTTGCCACAAATTTTTTCCTAATAATGCACAAATTGTTAACTTTTATCCCAAAGATTTTTGAAGCACGCTTAATTATATATGAGATATACTATTGGGCATTTCTGAAAAACAATTGCTGATTTTTTGTGATTCTACTTAGGGAACTGCAAAAAAGACACTTTTAAGATACTTTTGTAATAGAATGGCTGTTATGAATACAAAAACACTGATCAAGTTATCTGATAGATGTTACTGGAACCCGTTGACACAAACAATCAGTCAAGATAACCGTGCATTGATACTCACATCTAGTATGACTAAGTTATTGACTATATTGGTAGATAACCATGATAGGCTAGTCAGTAGCGTGGATATTTTTTTTCATGTTTGGGATGATTATGACAAAGAATTTAATCCTAAAAATGTACGCAATTTAATCAGCAATCTCCGCAAAAGAATCCCTTGTTTGGTGATAAATAACTACTACGGCGGACGGTATGTTCTCAAAAAATATCGTGACAATGTCCCGGATATTACCGATTATGTTCTTGATATTCTCGATCAAGCGAAAAATGGGATAACTATATCCGACCCCAACTTACCAGACAATCCTATAATTTTCGTCAATGAAGCGTTTAGTGAACTTTTTGAATATACATCCGATGAGGTGATAGGTCGCAATTGCCGATTTTTACATGGTGAAGACCGAGACCAAACAGCACTCAAAGATGTAAAAGATGCCCTCAATGAGAAGCGCGATATCACGGTCATTCTTCGTAACTACACAAAAAGCGGAGAGTTGATTTTTAATGAACTAACTATCAGCCCGATTTTTGATAAAAAAACAGAAAAATTAAAATATTTTTTAGGTGTACAAAAAAATGTCACCGCTATACAAAAACTGATTCAACAAATCAAAAGGATGTTATAAGATATGGCAAAGAAAAAAGTAGATAATAATTACGCCAATCTAACCATTGTAGGTTTGGGTGCAAGTGCGGGAGGCTTTGAGGCACTACAAAAATTTATCCAAAACATTGAACCGTCTGAGAGAATAGCCTATGTCATCGTGCAGCATCTCGATCCCAAACAGCCGACCTTGCTTGGGACTCTTTTAGAGCGCTCTTCAAAAATCCCTATTATCGCAGTTACAGATGGATTGAGCCCTTTGGCAGATCATATCTACTACTGCCCGCCCAACTCGGATAATATGATTGAAAACGGTCGTTTTCAGTTGGTAGCACCTTCACTAAAGCCTTATCCAAAACCATCTGTCAACCGATTTTTAAAATCATTGGCATTGGAAAAAAAAGAAAAAGCGATAGGTATTATTCTCAGCGGAACGGGAAGTGACGGGGCAGAAGGTATCGTAGCAATCAAACAAGGTGGCGGTATCGCACTTGCTGAAAATGAAGATGCCAAATATTTTTCGATGCCAAAAGCCGCCATCGACACGCATGCAGTCGATGCAGTGCTTCCCTCAGAGCTTCTAGCGCAGGGTATTCCGTATGCGATTGATGATCCGAAATATTTTGACAGACATTTTGACCTTTTAGACAACATCGATAAAGTATTTCGCCTGCTCAACCAAAAAAGCGAAGTTGATTTTAGCGACTACAAAGAGAATACGATTCACCGCCGCCTAGAGCGACGTATCATTGATACCAAATCCGAAAGTGTCAATGATTACATAGACCTTTTACAGCGTTCTCCCGCTGAAATTATGAACCTCAAAAAAGAGCTTTTGATTATTGTTACCTCTTTATTTCGTGATAAAGAAGCGTTCAAAGCCTTAGAAGTGGAGGTTGAGCGTCTTTTAGAAGAGAAACTTGATAATCATCTTCGCGTTTGGGTTGCGGCATGTGCTACAGGTGATGAAGCATACTCTTTGGCGATTGTCATCAGTGAAACGCTCAAAAAAATGGGTCTTACTAAAAAAGTGACTATTTTTGCAACAGATGTGAGTGAAGAGGCAATTGATGAAGCGCGTAGTCGAAGTTTTAACCATGAAGAAGTGAGTGAGGTTGATGCGCACATCTTAGAAACTTATTTTGTCGATAATAACCGTAGATATACTCCCGCCAAAACGATTCGCGACATGATTGTTTTTTCAAAACACGATGTCATCAAAGATCCTCCATTTTTAAATTTGGATTTGGTCAGTTGCCGTAATCTTTTGATTTATTTCAATTCCGATCTGCAACAGCGTGTGATGAGTATTTTTTCGTATGCACTCCGCTATCAAGGGTTGATGTTTTTAGGATTATCAGAAACTATTGGCAATCTCATCTCTATTTTTAGCATTATTGACAACAAGCACAAGATTTATCGCAAATCCAACGATATGGGTAATGTCGATATCGAAGCACTTGCTTATTTTCAAAAAAAAGATTTTCAACGCGGTTCACGAAAGTTGCGTGATGAAGTCAATGCGTTGGATATTAACGGTTCTATCAATAACGCAGTAGCCGGTTTCTTTGCTAAAAACGGTCTTGTTGTCGATTCCGGTGGCAGTATTTTGTTTTTCAAGGGAGACAACAAATATATCTCCCATCCTAGCGGAATAGCGACAAATGACATCTATAAACAGATTGCTGATTTTCTTCGACTCGATTTACGGGCAACATTAAACGAGTCGGTGAGAAACGAGTGCGTGAGTGTCTCTAAAAAAATCCGTGTTATGCCACTCACGGATGATCGCGTTTATATTACGATCAGTGTTTTCCCTCTTCCTCGCAATAAGCTTTCTGAAAACAGTTATTTTATTATCTTTGATGAGATCAATGAGACAGACCGCTCTGTTCTTTTCTCACATCAGATGCAAGTGCATGATATCAATGATGTCAATATCCTTGAAAATGAGTTAACAGCCCTCAAGGAACGTTTGCAAATTACGATAGAAGAGCTAGAAACTTCAAACGAAGAGCTTCAAAGCACCAATGAAGAGTTGCAAAGTACCAACGAAGAACTCCAAAGCACCAATGAAGAGCTTGAAACTTCCAACGAAGAGTTGCAAAGTACCAACGAAGAGCTTCATACGGTCAATGATGAACTAGAGCACAAAAATAAAGAGTTGGCTTTTGTCAACGAAGCTTTAAATAAAGTGGTCGAAGTTATCAATACCGAGGTGTTGATTTTGGACAAAAATCTCGATCTGTTTCTTCACACAAAAGGGATGGAACGATTTTTCAAAATCAACTATACGCATAAAATCAATCTCAGTGAGATTATTATCAATGCCATAGTATCTATACCAAACTTGTTTGAGAATGTGAAAAATGTGGTGCAGAACAAAACAGAGGTAGAGTACGATTTGATTGTTGACAATCGTATCTATTGGTTTCAAATCAAATCCATCAACTTCTCAAGCGATGATTTCGGCGTCATCATCGGTTTTACTGACAAAACCGATATTATTCGCAATCAGGAGCTGATGTTTCAACAATCAAAACTTGCAAGTATGGGAGAGATGATCGGTAATATCGCTCATCAATGGCGTCAACCGCTGAACTCTTTAGCGCTCAATCTTTTTGCTGTGGATAACAAATTTAACACCGATACGATTGACAAAAAACATTTTCATGCCTTTGTCGAGGACTCTCAAAAGACGATCCAACATATGTCCAATACCATAGATGATTTTAGAGATTTTTTCAATCCAAACAAAGCAAAAAAAAGTTTTAAACTCTCGTATGTGATTGATAAAACCATCTCGTTTGTTCATGACTCTTTTAAAAATCATGGGATAACACTCACTAAAATGGGAGATGATGATCTTGAGATTTTTGGATATGAAAATGAGTTTGCCCAAGTGCTTATCAATATCCTCAACAACTCAAAAGATGCTATTCTCACAAATCAAATAGCTCATGGTGCTATCGGCATCCAAATTCAATGTAAAGAAGAAAGAGCAATCGTAACTATTAGCGATAACGGTGGCGGAGCAAACAATGAGATTATAGAGCGAGCATTTGAGCCCTATTTTACGACAAAAGAGAAAAAAGAAGGTACGGGGATAGGATTGTATATGTCTAAAATGATTATCGAAAACTCCATGAACGGTTCGATCCGTATGGAAGTGATTCAAAAAGGTATGAAAACGGAGATAGAACTAGGCATCGGGCGAGAGAATGCTTAAGTCTCTGACACTTCTATACGTCGAAGACGATGAATCAACGGTGCGCTCTTTTATCAATGCGTTTGGGGATTATTTTAGAGAAGTTTTTGTCGCGCGAAACGCAGAAGACGGGATAGAAATTTTTGAAAAAAAAGCACCAAATATCGTAATAACAGATCTTCAACTCCCAAAAATGAGTGGTTTGGAGATGATAGGGCATATTCGCAAAACGCATCCTGTATTGCCGATAATCGTCAACTCTGCCTTTAGCGATACGCATCTGTTGTTACGCAGTATCGCGCTGCATGTTGATAGTTATATCCTCAAACCGACAGACCCTTATAAAATACTCAATGTTTTAGAAAGGGCAGCTAAAATTATCAGCTTAGAAAAGCAGCTCAACACTACACGCGAAATGATGCAAACGATGATAGATGGGATTCCCGATCCTGTGATCTACATAGAACCTGATTATACGATAGCGATGATGAATAAAGTGGCAAAAGAACAAACGGAGAATTCTGCATTTGTAAAAAAATGCTTTCATTTAGCTCAAAAAACCACCCCTACGTGTTTTGAAGATGAGAGTTCATGCCCTATGTTGCATGTTAAAGAGACAAAACAACCCACAGTTATGCGTCATATCCGTAAAGATAAAGAGGGAAATAAACGTCATCTTGAAGTCCATATGCGCCCGATTTTTGATGCTGAGGGTGAGATATCTGCATATCTGGAGATAACTCATGATATCACCGCGTATCTCTCAATACAAGATCAACTGACGGCTGAGACACAAAAACTCTCTTATATTTCACTTCATGATCCATTGACTCATTTGCCGAACAGACGTTTGTTGATGGATAGAATAGAGCATGCGATTGAACGAAAAAAGCGCTCCAATGAGATGTTTGCAGTTTTTTTTATTGACTTAGACCATTTTAAAGAGATAAATGATTCTTTGGGACATTCGAGCGGAGATACTTTATTGATAGAAACGGCTAAAAGAATGAAAAAGATAATCCGCAGAGGGGACACACTGTCGCGTTTTGGCGGAGATGAGTTCGTTCTCATTATCGAGAATGGAACGCAGGAAGATTATTTTGGAAAAATCGCCGGTAAAATTCAGCATCTATTTGATGAACCTTTTCTTATCAATGGCAATGAGATCAAGAATACTTGCAGTATCGGGGTAAGCATATTTCCACAAGATGGGGAAAATGTAGAGATGCTTCTAAATCATGCCGATGCGGCGATGTATGCTTCAAAAAAGAACGGGCGACATCAATTCCAATTTTTTACTCAGCAACCTTAGCAAGCCCTTGGTGTGCGTCGTAGGCTAAACGCATTACACCTACGGCGTAGTTGGAGGAGTTGTTGTAGCGCATGATTTTTTGTACATGTTCTCGTGTGTGATTCAAATCTTCTCTGCCACATGCATAACAGTTGTAAGTTTTGTCCTCTTTTTTACTCTGGGCATAAACAAAAGAGGCGTTTTCATGAGTAAAATCATAGTCATACCACTCTTCTTCTATCACATCCATATTGCCTACTTTCTCCCAATCCAAAAGTTCACTCCACTGCGCTCTTTGAGAGAGAAAATAACTTGCAGAGACGATAGCGTCGCTCATGTCGCTAAGATCGCCAATCTCACTTTTGTAGCCTTTGGCGTAGTTGAAGTTATCCGGCATAAACTGTGGAATACCGACAGCCCCTGCATAAGAACTTTTGAGGTTACACGCTTCGGGCAAAAGCTCTTTTTTGTAACAGTAGCTTATGATAGATACCATATTTGCTTTGCTCATATTTTTGAGCCACTTCTCGCGTGGTGTCGCATCTGTGACACGGGTTAAGAGGGTGTTGAAGACGATAAAAGCGTCATGTTTTGGTTCTATCTTGCCCAAACGCGTCTCTTTCATCAGGATAGATGCGACGATCTCACGGTTGACTCCGTAAGTCGCTTCTGCATAGTCATAGACCTCTTTATACTCACGAAGATGTGCTACGATAAGATGGACATATTTGACAAGAGAGTTATTGGCTCTTTTTTCATTTTGGCTATGCGCTTGTATTTCGCGTGGCTGAAAAAGCCTCCAAGACTCCTCGTCAAACTTTTTTGTTTTAAAATAAGAGAGTAGAAATGTATTGGCATATTCATAAGAAACTCCCCCTTTGACTACACGCTCACAAATCTCCTGATAATCGTTGTTTTTGAGATTGCAGTCGGCAAATTCTGCCATGAGCGAACTCCCCAAAAGCAGTAGTGCAAGCAATATTTTTTTCATAGTTTTTCCTCATTTATCGCTTCAAGTCTCTGCGGTGTGCCGATATCATGCCAGACTCCGTGGTAGAGTTCAGCACTCAGTATTCCTTTTTGCGCCATCTCACGAAGCAGCGGTGCAAGAGCGGATTTTTCCTCTTTTTTGGCTTGAAACATTTTGGGATTATAATAAGCGATACCTGAAAAGGTATATTTTTTTTCTCCTTCATTGCAAAGCAAAGCGCCCTCTAAGGCAAAGTCACCCGCAGGATTGTGTGGTGGATTTGGCACAAGGACAAGATGGGCTAGTTTGTCTTGAAGTGCAAACGCAGGGTCAAAGTCATAGTCGCAAAAGATATCTCCGTTGAGAACCAAAAAAGTCTCTGTGCCCAAAAGAGGTAGTGCTTTGATGATGCCACCGGCACTCTCCAAAGCCCCACATGAGCGCTCATCAGAATAAGAAATTTTGACACCCCACTGTGCTCCATCACCAAGTATTTCTGGTATCTTGTGCCCCAAATGCGCGATATTGATGATGATTTCTTCAAAACCTTTTTGTGCAAGTTTTTCGATGTGCCAGACTATGAGGGCTTTGCCGTGGACTTGCAAAAGAGGTTTTGGCAGAACATCCGTAAGTGGGCGCATCCTCTCTCCGCGTCCGGCTGCTAGGATCATTGCTTTGATGTGAGCTCCTCAAGCAGTTTTCCTAGGAGCTGCGTTTCTTCGTATCGTTTCGCAGTTTCCAAGACATAGTGCAGAGTGAGCGGAATATCTTTGAGATAACCCTCTTTGGCGTCACGGATATGCAGACGAGAGAAGACCCCGAGGACTTTGATATGGCGTTGCAAACCCATAAAATCAAACCATTTGATAAAGGTCGCATCCTCTGCGTGAAGTCCTTTTTTATCCCTAAACGCAAGGACAAGCGTTTGGATATCTTCACGAGCAAATGCGATATAACAGTCCTTGAGAAGAGAGACCAGATCATACGTTATCGCGCCGCTCATGGCATCTTGATAATCAATCACCCCGATCGTTCCATCACTCTGGAGCATAATATTACGCGAATGAAAATCACGGTGAACAAAGAGACCCTGAGGCTGTGAAAGTACGACTTCGCTGATTGCGTCAAGGGCATCTGCGAGGATTTTTGCCTGCGTTTCATCGAGCGAAAACCCAAGCTTTTTCTCCAAATACCAAGTCCGCATCAAATCCATCTCAAAATGTAAAAAAGCTTTATCATAAAGCGGCAGAGCGGTCGTATCTGCGTTTTGCATCTTGATTATCTCATCCATTGCGCTTTTGTAGAGTGTTTTGAAGTTGGTATTATTGAGTACATTTAAATAGTGAACATTGCCAAAATCTTCAAGTATCAAAAAACCCTCTTCAAGGTTTTGTTCATATATCTTTGGTGCGTTTACGGCTGCGTTTAGGAGTTTTTGCGTGACATCAAGGAAGGGAGCAAGAGAGTTTTTCTCTCGTGAAGCGTCCATGAGCAGAACAGTTTTTTCGCCTAAAGTAAGTCTGAAATACTGTCTGAAACTAGCATCCGCAGAGGCTATCTCTATGCCATAATCTTTATAAGGAGTTTGTGCCAGCCATAAGAGTATTTTATCCATAGATACCGCCTAAAAGAGAGTTTTTGTTTGCGCCCGTGACGCTTTTGAGATTGACTTCTTCGCGGTGGATGCGTTTGTACGCCAGCCACGCAAACGCCATCGCTTCGAGTGCGTCGGCGTTGATGCCGTAGGTGTCGCTTGAGACTACTTTGATGCCGCAAAGCTCATGAAGTCTTTGCATCAAAAAGCCGTTTTTTGCGCCGCCGCCGCAGACGATAAGGAGTTCTGATTTGGCGGATAAAGCGTCATGAGCGATAGTTCGCGCTGTGAGTTCTAGGAGTGTGGCTTGCATATCTTCTTCTTTGATAGTGTGAAAGATAGGCAGATGCAGCCCGAGCCAGCTTTCGTTGAAATACTCTCTGCCCGTACTTTTTGGCGGCGTTTTTTTGAAGTAACTATCAGCTAAGAGTTTGCCCAAAAGTTCCTCATTTACTTTGCCGCTTTTGGCAAAAGCACCGTCTTTGTCGTAGTTTTCACCTGTACATTTGCGTATCCACATATCCAAAAGTACATTTCCCGGACCTGTATCCCAGCCTTTGAGCGTATCACCCAAAAGGGTGATATTTGCCATGCCGCCGATATTGAGAACTGCGGTATTTTTGGAGAGAGAATCAAAGACAAAAGCATGAAATGCAGGAGCAAAAGGTGCGCCCTGACCGCCATTGGCGATGTCCATATTGCGAAAATCCGCGACAACACACAGACCTGTTTTAGCACTCACGACACTAGCTGAGCCAAGCTGCATAGAAAACGCAAAGTTTGCGTTTGGCTCATGCCAGAGTGTTTGACCGTGCAGACCGATAGCGCTTATCGTGTTACTCTTTATCTTTTTTTCCGAGATAAATCTATCAACGGCGTGCGCAAAAAGATGCCCGAGTTTGGTGTCGAGTGTTCCTATATCTCTGAGTGTGACTACACCCGTGATGGCGGTGAGTATCTCCTCTTTGAGTTCTTTTGGAAAGGGGTATTCGTGTGAGTGGATAAGTTTGCACGAGCGCGCATCTATCTCACACAAGACCAAATCGATCCCGTCCATACTCGTCCCTGACATCACACCGATATAAAATTCACTCATTTTTTCCCGCCTGCATGATGATAAACGCAACAAAAGAGCCTAAAAGCATCTGCCATGAAAAACCGATATCGATACCAAAGATATACGGCTGCATACATAAAACAGTTACAAAACCTCCAGCGAGTGCGAGTGGCACGGTCGTCGCACTGCCGCGTTTGGTGAATATTGCCGCAAAATAAACGCCTAAAAGTCCCGTGTAGGCAAAAGTCATAACACCTAGTGCAAAGTTGATAAGAGAGAGCTCACTTGAGCGTTGCCAAAAATAACTCACTATCGCCATAAGCGATAAGATAAAGGCGAAAAAGAGGACTGCGTTTTGTGAGGCTTTGACAAAATGTATCTCATCGACAATACTGCGTTTTAGCTTCCACGGTTTGTAGATATCTTCGATGGCGACGGATGCCATCGCACCCAAAACAGAGTTTGCACTTGAGAGTGCCGCGGCGATAGCACCAACGGTGACAAGCCCACGCAGTCCCTCTGGCATCTCATTGAGAATATAGTACATAAAGATAGTGATCTGCTCCCCGTCAAAACTTTGTACAACTGTACTTTGCTGATAAAAAACAAATAACAGCGCACCGATAGCGAGAAATATCAGTACAACGGGAATAGTGAGCGCAACAGCAAGGAGAAGAGACTTCGCCGCCTCTTTCTCATTTTTGCAAGCAAGGACGCGTTGGGTCATATCCTGATCGAGTCCAAAGGCGGCGATATTGAGCAGAAGCCAGCCTGTGAGCAGCCCGAAAATATTGAATTTGCCATCCATCGAAGTGTCTATAAAGAGAAGTTTGTTATGTTCGTGTAAGACCTTCCATATATCTACATGAGCTAGCGAATAGTAGAGAAAAATAAGTACCGCAAGGGCGGCGACGACGTAGGTAAAAGCTTGGATAACATCACTGAGTATGATAGAGCGTATCCCGCCAAAATAGGTATAAGCAAGCGCGCCAAACATCAAAATAGCAATAGAGACACAAAGGTGTACAAAGGCAACATCGCCAAAAAGTATCATAGAAACAGCGATAGCCCCGATATAAAGCCGCGCTCCGCTTGCCATCACACGACCGAATAAAAACATGATGCCTGCTTGGCGTTTCGCCGCAGCTCCGTAGCGTTTTTCAAGCAACTCATAAACGGTGACGGCGCGAATGGCATAAAACTTTGGCAAGAGTACAAAAGCTACAAAAAACCCTGCGATAAGAGCGGAAAAATAGAAACCTATAAAGGTGAAGTCTTTGGCGTATGCGTATTCGGGAACGCCCAAAAAAGTCGCCGCAGACTGGCTTGTAGCCAAAACTGAGAGGGCGACGGCATACATCGGCATGGACTCCGCACTGATGAAATATTCCCGTGAAGTTTTTATTTTGCTTTGGCTTAGGAGATAGGAAGTCAATGCCAAAACGGCAAAATAACCCAAAAATACGAGCCAGTCAAGAGAGGAAAAATTTGTTTGTATCATGGTGTTTTGAGTCCTAAATCTGCTATATTTTCACGCACCTTGACCATAAAACGCAGCCCCGGATCGACTTTGGCAGTTCTATAATCGGCATCTTTTTCAAGCCACAGCGGCGTGTTTTGCATCTTGAGATATTCGTAGTGACCCAGAAGATACTCAATAGCGGGATATTTTTGTTTGAGATAGCGGATGAGGCGGATATTTGCTTCTGCTTGTTCTTGTGTGAGATCTTCGGCTTTGTTCTCTTCGCCACCGATGTTTTCTATGCCGATAGCGGAGTAGTTGAGCCCGATGGTGTGACGCGCCATGAGATTTTCTGGCATGAGCTGATAGATAGTCCCATCACGATCGACTAAAAAATGCGCAGAGACATTAAGCGCGCCTGCGTTTTGGATGTATTTGCGACCTTGGACTATCTCTTCGGCTTTGAGGCGTTCAAAACAGAGCTCAAAATCCATGATACTCGTCCAGTGAAGTACGATGGATTTTGGCTGGATGTCGATATTTTTGGCTTCAAAACCGTAATGCGTTTGGATGTACTCTTTGCTGAGGTCGATGCGTTTTTGTGAGAAATTTACGGGTTTTTGGATGATTGTGTTTTTGGTATGAAGATTGGCTATTCTTGCGTTTGCTTCTTGGATACGCGCGTAAGGTATCTTGCCGCTTAACACGCTCTCATAGATGGTTTGGATGATTTTTTGCGGCTCATGTGCTTCGATTTGGTTGCCAAAAAGAAGCATATCTACACCTGAATTGATAGCCAAAACCACGCGCTCATCGAGGCTGTAGTGTTTTGCAATCGCGCCCATTTGCATATCATCACTCACCAAAACGCCACGATAACCAAGCTCTTCTCTGAGGAGTTTTGTGTTGGTGTTGTAAGAGAGTGTGGCGGGATAATTTGCGTCAAGATGGGAGTTAAAGACATGAGCGCTCATGATCATATCTACTTCATTTGTCTGGATGAAATGTTTGTAGGGTGCAAGTTCTTGTACGCTCCAGCTTGCGCTCACATCGACAAATCCTGCATGTGAATCCCCCAAAGAAGAGCCGTGCCCCGGGAAATGTTTGAGAACGCTGATAATGTTTTGGCGGGCTAACTCTTGCATAAATATAGCTGCGTATTTATTGACTGCTGCCCCGTCGCCGTATGAGCGCTCAAGTCCGACGATAACGGTGTTTTTTGGCTCAACAGCCAAATCCACGATAGGTGCAAAATCACAATTGATACCGTTTTCTTTGAGCATTTTTGCCTGCGTTTTGTAGATGGCTCTTGCTTCTTCTTCAGGCAATTCTGCAACACGTTTTGCAGAAGGCACTTGCGTAAATCCGTACGCAGGTTTGAGCCGAGCGACTTTTCCACCCTCTTGGTCTATGGAGATAAGAAGCGGTTTTTTGGCATAAGATTTGAGCGTTTTTGTCAGGGTTTGGAGCTGCTGCGGTGAAGTGATATTTTTGCTTTGCGTTTTGTCGCGGTAGAGCCTGTCAAAGAGGATAACACCACCGAGTTCGTAGCTCTGGATATCTTGCACGATGGAGCTGTTTGCATCGACAAGAGCGCCCTCAAACCCGACGATAAGCATATGTCCTATCTCTTTTTTGAGACTCTCTTCATCAGGCAGGGCTGCGTTTAGGGTGAAAAATATAAGAAAAAGAAGAGGTAAAAATCTCAAATAGAACCTTTGTCAAAAAAATGTTTGTATCACAAATAAGCATCCATCATTCCAAGCCGCTCATGAGATTCTGGATCAAGTCCAGAAACGACGCGGCAATTTAATGTATGTTGGTTGTTATATTCATACTTGCGCTCATGATGTCGTGCAGAGCTTTTTTGTCTTTTCTATATAAAGGAAAGAATAGTCCTAGAAGTGTTGTAGCTGTGAGCAAAAACGCGACAAAACGCCATAGTGCTCGGGTAAATGAGAGTTTTTGCTGCGTTTTGGCATCTACTACTTTTATATTGTAAGCTTTTTTGCCGGGAGTTTGTCCGCTGATACTTAGAAATAACGCATAGATAAGAGCGTACAAAGCCACACCCACAAACTGTGCCGCCGTTGATGCCTGAAACGCATCTTTGCCACTAAGCACTACATACGCTATGATATAAAGTATCGGTATATAGATCATGAAGAGATCTGTAATAAACGCTTTTATCCTATCTGTATAAACAGGAAATAACGCATTATTTTCAATTGTTTCTTGTTGGATAGTCTGTTGCTTGTTTTTTGATTGTTTTTTTAGGGTTCTGAATCTCATGAGCGGTATTTTAGCAGAGATATGTTCATGAGTTTCTGAAATCGAGTCGAGGATGATGAAGAGATTCTGGATCAAGTCCAGAATGACGAAAAATCCAGTCCAGGATGACGAAATATCTAGTTGAGGATTACGGGCAAAAAAAAGGCCGAAACTCAAAGAGTCTCAGCCTTTTTTTATTTTTGAAGAAAGATTAGTGTAAGTCTCTCCACACTTGTTTTTTCCAAAGAAGTGCGAAAATAGCGAAGATGATGATGTAAATCATTACATTCATACCAACTGATTCTCTTTCTGCTCTTTTTGTATCTCCAGAGTCTTTCATGTGCTCGATAACTTTTTCAGCCATCTCAGCAGTCACACCGACACGAGGCATTGCTGTACCTTCAAGCTGTGCTTGTGGGTTTTCGATAAATGTACTTACGAAATGCTCACCGCGAGAACGGATATACATACTCAAATCCGGTGGCAATTTACCCATATACGCTTTGAGTGAATCTTCGTACTGTAGCACTTTGATATCATATGCAAGCGCATCTTTTTTCTCTTTGAAGCTTGGTTTTTCACCGATTTGTGTCCAGTTTTCATAGCTCATTGCATGACATCTACCACAAGCATTTTCATATGCTATTTTCGGTGTAACATCTTCTGCTTTGAGAGCTATAGATTTGAGGTAAGCCACCATATCTGCCACTTCTTGGTCTATATCACCACCGCCGCCTGCAAACGCAGACATTGGGTGCATTTTGCCAGACTCTTCAGTGAACTTGTGTTCAACTTTGAGTGCGTGTGCAGGGTTTTTGATAAGGTCAGCCAAAAATCTCTCATCAAAGATAACGCCTACATTACTCAAGTCAGGTGGATTTACACCGTAACTTGCCGCAGCATCTTGAGCCTCCATAGCAGCCGGCATACCTGCCGCTTCGATGGAGTGACAACCCGTACAAGCACCAGCTCCCATAACCAAATCTTGACCGCGCGTTGCATCACCGTTTGCAGCAAGTGCAGGTAAATCAGCATACGCGAAATGCTCACTCTCTACATGCTTGTGCATTACATGGTGCGCATACGGCTCTACGAGATAGTATGTAATAAGTGAAAAGATTACAACTACTGCGAGTATTAATGGTTCTTTGTTTTTCATATTATCCCCTTATACTTTTTTTTCAAACATAGTGATAAATGGAAGCATCAACCACTGAACGATAAATAGAATCGCCGAAACAAAACCTATTTGGCTAAACATACCTTCTGGAGGAAGTTTACCCATAGCTGTAAGAACTATCAAGTTGACAAGCATTACCCAGAACCAAATAGCGAACAGTCCACGGCGGTTTGCAGGAACAGTATTTGGACTTCTATCCAACCATGGAAGAAGTACGAAAATCACTTGAGCAAACGCAAATGCAACAAGACCGATGTCAACAGAGAACGGACGAAGAATCTCATACGACCAAAGGAAATACCACTCAGGATAAATGTGCGCCGGAGTCTTGAGACCATCAGCAGGGTCAAAGTTGACAGCATCCATAGCAAAACCGTAGTTCCAAAAAACAAGGTAGAAGAAGAAAACAAGATAAATACCAACAACCATCATATCTTTTGACATAAAGTCGTTTGCAAATCTCATAACTTTTGAACCGGCTTTGTCACCTGCCAAATATTTTTTTGCTTCTTTGTCAAAGTCTATCTCTTCACCGTCTTGGTTATTTACGTGAGGAATACGAAGTGCACCGAAGTGAAGCCCGATAAGTCCTAAAATAGCCAAAGGAATAAGAAGTACGTGAAGCATAAAGAAACGCGTCAAGAATGCTTGAGCAGGAACATAATCCCCACGAATCCACTCAACCAAACCATCAGCATGCAGTGAACCGCCTGAGAAAAGGTTGGTGATAACCATACCTGCCCAGTAAGACATTTGTCCCCACGGAAGCATATAGCCAGAAAAAGCTTCAGCAGAAAACGCAACAAAAAGAAGCATTCCCGAAACCCAAATCATCTCACGGCCTTTTTTGTATGAGCCATAATAGATACCCGTAAACATATGGATATAAATGATGAGGAAAACAACAGATGCCGCAACACCGTGTACATGTCTCCATAACCAACCAAAATCCACATCTCTCATGATTGTATAGTTTACGCTATAAAACGCAGTATCAACATTTGGTTGATAATACATCAATAAAAAGATGCCAGAAACTAAAAGGAGTGCGAATGTGATCACAAGAACCATACCCATCGCCCACAAGAAGTTAATGTTTTTCGGAATCCAATATTCCGACATCATCACTCTTTCTACTGTATCAATAGCTAAACGCTGATTGAGCCAGTCTTTAATGCTTGTTGCTTTTGTAAAATGCGCCATTTATTCCCTTCCTTACAGCGTAACGCCGCTTTCTTTCATTTTAGTGTATTCAGGTCCTGCTTCACCTAGAACCAATGTATTGCCTTCAATCTTAAACGGAGGTATGTCAAAACCACGTGGAGGTGGGACTTTTGTTACATCGCCTGAGAAGTCAAACTGCCCCCCGTGACATGCACATAAAAATCCTTGATTTGAAGCGTTGTACGCAGGAATACATCCTAGGTGTGTACATAAACCGATTGCTATCATGTAGTGAGAGCCGTTTACTTCAATATCGCGTGCTTTTTGTGATTCTGTTTGTTTTGCTACCATGTCGGCAGTTTTTTTAAGAACGAAGATTGGTTTACCTCTCCATTTTTCAGTAACAAGTTCATTGTCCTTGTAAACTGATAAATCCAGAGTTGTGAAACCTGCCGAACGAACGCTTGGGAGTGGATCCCAAGATTTCTTCATAGCAAAGAGCGAACCGATTGCGCCAACGGCAGCAACGGCACCAAATGCCTTACCCATAAAACCTCTACGGCTGTTATTTTCCATATTTGCTCACTTTAAGTGTGAATTTTTAAAGTGTTGATTATATACTAAATAACTTTTAATTAATTATAAAATTAAGTTTTCTTTTATAAATTTGCTGATTTTTTTGCAATTATGTTCTATTTTGTAATAGTTTTTACTATCTATTGTATTAATTATGCTAGCAATTTGACTTAGGTCAAGAGATTCTACGATAGGGACGCCAAAACTCTCAAATAGTTCGTTAAAATTTCTTGTATAGTCCGCTCTTTGGAGATAAATCGGTCTTCCGCCTGAAGCTAGCGATTCTAAGACTGCTTGCGGAGAAGCTGTGATAAGTATGTCTGTTTTTTTGATCATCGCTTCATATTCTTCAAATTCATGATGTTTTTTGAACTTTTTCTTAAGTAAATCTTCATAATCTAAAAAGTAGTAAAAACCCAGTTGCAACTCTGCGTTTAGACCTTCTATAAACGCAAGGTTTTTCTCCAAATCTTTTTCGTAATCATCATCACCGAAAAAGAAACTTATCTGTATCTCTTTTGGCTCATGTGAGAAAAATTCTTCTCCAACGGCATATGCCTTGCAGATACCCTCACCTTCAAGATAAGGCGATATCATGAGCTCATTGGGGCTTTTTATATCATTTGGATCATCACTTACACGGATAAAAGTAGAGAAATATTGGCGCATATCTTCAAGCATGATAGGATTTGCTTCTTCTGAGTCAAAGATGAGCTGATCTCCATGATGTGCTATCTGAGGAATATTACGCACCACATCTATCCCGACACTTTTTGAGATACCAAAATCCCTCGCAACCTGTGCGATACGAAAATCAGAACAAAGCAGTGTGATATCTACATCGCCCAAAGCACGAATAATCGTCGCCGCTCTGCGAAATCTGTCAAGCCCTATGCGGTGTCCTGTGTGTACATAATAAAATGTTTTCATCTATTTATC
>JAQTWZ010000062.1 GCA_028689055.1 Sulfurimonas sp.
CTATTATTGGTTGGGGTGCGACTGCGTTTTTACTTAGTATGTCGGTGCCTGCAGGCAAACCTGACTTTGATCCGACTACTGAGAAAAAACCAAAAGTACGTGATGGCGGGATGGGTGTTGTTTATCTAGGAGTGGGCACTATCGTGATGGCAGTTCTTGGTCATCAGTTTTTCCATTTTCCGGCGATGTGGGGGATGATGTTTGGTATGGCGATACTCAAACTCTATTCTGTTACGCTTACAAAAAATGGTAAAGACAGTTTCAATATTTACATTAATATGCAAAAAGTTGAAAACGACACATTACTCTTTTTCTTTGGTATCCTCTCTGCTGTTGGTGCACTACACTTCTTAGGTTTCTTACACTACATTCACAATATGTACGAGCTTGTAGGGCCAACAGCTGCAAATATCGGCGTCGGCTTTATTTCAGCTGTCGTAGATAATGTTCCTGTTATGTCGGCAATACTTAAATCATCTCCTACAATGGGTGTTGATCAGTGGTTGCTAGTAACTTTGACCGCAGGTATCGGAGGCAGCTTGATTAGCTTTGGTTCTGCAGCTGGTGTCGGTGTTATGGGTCGTCTTCACGGTATTTATACTTTTGGTTCACACATGAAACATGCATGGACTATTTTAGTAGGATATATTTTATCTCTTGTTATCTGGTATGTTCAGTTTGAGGTAATGGGTCTTTACTAAAAATAGCCAAATGTAAGAGAAGTAACTCTCTCTTGCATACTGAATTTTCAAATAAATCTGACAAAATCTAGACTTAATTAATATTAACCTATGTAAATCTAAACTCCTAAGTATACGACAGATTAATATAAGAGCCTTTTGTAATAAGTATGGACAATTCTAGGAAACTTATACTCAGCTATATATTAAAAAATTTAAATTTAGATGTACGAATAGAGAATAGTTTCATCAAATGTATCTCAAATAAATATACTCATTTTAAGCTTTTAGCACTGCTAGAGCCTTTTTAAGGTATAATCGCGCAATTTTTATATGCGAGAAGTATTTATGGACATCAGAGAAGAATTTTTAAAATTTTTTGAATCAAAAAACCACGAGAGAGTAGCTTCCGCTCCTCTTATTCCCGACGATGCGACACTATTGTTTAACAATGCGGGCATGGTTCCTTTCAAATCGATTTTTACAGGTGAAATCCCGGTTCCGCACAATCCAAGAGCCACTTCTTGTCAAACATGTCTGCGCGCAGGCGGCAAACACAACGACCTTGAAAATGTCGGACATACGGCGCGTCATCATACTTTTTTTGAGATGTTGGGCAACTTTAGTTTTGGCAATTATTTCAAAGAAGAGGCTATCGACTATGCGTGGGAGTTTATCACCGAAGTAGTCAAACTGCCAAAAGAGAAACTTTGGGTAACGGTGCATGAGAGTGATGATGAAGCAGAACTTCTCTGGCAAAAACATATCGGCATAGAGCGTATCATGCGTTTAGGAGACAAAGACAACTTCTGGCAGATGGGCGATACAGGTCCGTGCGGTCCGTGTTCTGAGATATTTTATGATCAAGGTGCAGAGGCGTTTAGCGGTCCTGAGGATTATATGGGCGGAGACGGTGACAGATTTTTAGAAATCTGGAATCTTGTGTTTATGCAGTACGAAAGAAGTGCTGATGGCACGATGAGAGAGCTTCCAAAACCTTCTATTGACACAGGTATGGGGCTTGAACGTGTTGTCGCTATCAAAGAGGGAATGACCAGCAACTACGGTTCTTCTTTGTTTATGCCTATCATCAACAAGGTACAAGAACTTATCGGCAAAGAATATGAGTACGCTACGGGTGCTAGTTACCGCGTTATCGCAGATCATATCAGAACTACACTTTTCCTTCTCGCACAGGGAACAAACTTCTCCAATGAAGGGCGCGGTTATGTCCTTCGCCGTATCCTTCGCCGCGCGGTGCGTCATGGGTATCTTCTAGGATTCCGTGAGCCTTTTATGTTCAAACTTGTCGATACTGTTGTAGGTATCATGGGCAAAGAGTATGATTATTTGGCACAAAAAGCAGAAGCGGTCAAAGAGCAGATAGAACTTGAAGAAGCAAGATTTTTTAAGACGATAGAGTCGGGAATAGAACTCTTTGAACATGAGCTCAAAAATACAAAAGATATCTTCTCGGGAGAGGTTGCGTTTAAGCTCTATGATACTTTCGGTTTCCCGCTTGATTTGACTGAAGATATGCTCAAAAGTGAAAACCTAGAGCTTGACACACAGAAGTTTGAAGCGCTCATGCTTGAGCAGAGAACACGCGCAAAAGCTGCTTGGAAAGGAAGCGGAGATGAAGCGACACATGGCGACTTTAAAGTGCTTTTGGAAAATTTCGGTGAAAATGTTTTTGTGGGTTATGAGAAAACAAGTCATACTACAAAAGTTCTAGCACTCTTAGATGCGAACTTCAAAACTGCGCAAAAACTCGAAGCAGGCGAAAAAGGCTGGGTACTTTTAGAAGAGTCGCCTTTTTATGCACAAAGCGGTGGACAGTGCGGCGATAGCGGTTTGCTTGAAGGTTTTGCAAAAGTAGAAGATACAAAAAAATTCTTTGGTCTGAATATGTCAGAAGTGACAGTATATAAAACACTTTGTGTCGGTGAGAGCGTACTATGTGTGGTTGATCTCTCACGTTTGGAGATCATCAAACATCACTCTGCGACACACCTGCTTCATGCAGTGCTTTTTGATGTTTTGGGAGATCATATCTCTCAGGCAGGTTCACTTGTTGAGGCAGAGCGCCTGCGTTTTGACTTTTCACATCCAAAAGGTGTAAGCGCAGAAGAACTCTCAGAGATAGAACGCCGTGTCAACTACGAGGTTCTGCGCGCGCTTCCTACGACTACGGAAGTTATGAGTATAGAAAACGCCAAAAAAAGCGGTGCAAAAGCGCAGTTTGGTGAGAAATACGGTGATGAGGTGCGTGTTGTCAGTTTTGCAGACGCATCAATAGAATTTTGTGGCGGTGTGCATGTCAGTAATACGGCAAATATCGGCTCATTTATCATCACAAAAGAGAGTGGTGTCAGTGCCGGTGTGCGCCGTATCGAAGCAGTATGCGGCAACGCAGCGTATAACTATTTTGTAGGGCAAAGAGAGCTTCTCCTTGATGCACAAAGTGAAGTCAAAAATCTGGATCTTTTGGCAGGAATCGCGAGACTCAAATCAAATGTCGCTGAACTCAAAACTGAGCTCAAAGAAGCACAAGAGAGCGTCAAAATCGAGATAAAAACAAACGATATCAACGGAGTTGCGGTGGTCGTTGAAGAACTTCTAAACGGCGATATCAAAGAAAAAATAGATGAGCTTAAAAACCAAAACGATAAACTTTGCGCCATGCTTTTTCAGGTCAAAGGTGACAAAGTGCTTATCGCAGCAGGTGTCAAAGGTGCAGACGCAAAAGCAGGAGAGTGGATCAAAAATATCGCTCCTATTTTGGGTGGCGGCGGTGGCGGTCGCCCTGATTTCGCACAAGCAGGCGGCAAAGATGCAAGTAAACTCTCTGCAGCAAAAGTAGCTTCTCTTGCTTATATCACAGAGATTCTTAGCTAATGCAAGAGTTTTTTGCGGAGTATAAGACGCTTATCGTTTTTATACATGTTTTCTCAGCGGTTGTTTGGGTCGGCGGGATGATTGCTATGCGTTATGCCGCACATCCTTCGTTTTTGCAGATAGAATCTCCTGCACATAGAATGGAGCGCATCGCGCATGCATTGAAGGGTCTTTTTACGATTGTAGTTCCTTTTGTGATACTTTTGCTTCTGACAGCTATCATCATGATAAAAGGTTATGATCTTTCAAACACAGAATATGCAACACTTGGACACATAAAAGAGGGCATTTGGTCGCTCATGGCGGTGAATCTTTTTGTGATGATACTGCGCAGAAACAGAGCGGTGAGACTTTTAAATGAGGGCAATATGGTTGGCGCGAAATTCTCACTTGAGCTTATCGGAAAATATATGGTGCCTGTAAATATCATTTTAGGAACAGTTGCTATCTTTTTGGGCGTGGCACTCTCAAGTAGTCTGTAGTGTTGCGTTTAGCCTCTTCCTCACAAACCCGCTCACAGCTTTTACAAAACGCAGGCATTGCGTTTGTGCAGGAGAATGTGGATTTTGATGAAGATGTGATAGTCGCAAGCTCTCCTAAAAACTTCGTCTATCAGGCGACACTGGGAAAATATGAAGCAAATCTCGCTGCGTTTGGTTATGAAGATTTCCCTCTTTTAGTCGCAGATACCGTAGTGACTTCACAAGGTCACATCCTTCGCAAAGCAAAATGTTTGAGTGATGCCAGAAATATCCTCATGACCCAAAGCGGCAATATCACCTCTATCATCACCTGCATGATTTATCATTCCAAAGAAAAAAAGATTATTGATATTTCGCAGACGGATTATGTTTTTGGTGATTTTGATATGGATGATTTGGAGAGATATCTCACAAGCGGTGAGTGGAGAGGAAAGGCTGGAGCGTGTATGGTTGAGGGTTTTTGTAAATCTTATATCAAAGAAGTCCGCGGTTATGAAAGTACGGCAATGGGGCTTTGTGTAGAAGTTCTGAGGACTTTTGTCTGATGTTTTATGAAAAAGAGCTCCTAGCACTCAAGCGTTCAGGGCGATATAGAAGCAGAGAAGTCGTGGATACGGCACTTTTGGATTTTGCATCCAATGATTATCTCGGTCTTTCTCACAATAAACTCTTGCATGAGCAGACTACTCAAACCCTCTCAAAACTCCCGCTTCACTCTCCAAAAGCTTCATTACTCGTCAATGGCTATCATCAAATCCATAAAGATTTTGAAGATGCTCTTTGTGAGGCAAACGGCTTTGAAGATGCCGTGATTGTTGGGAGCGGATTTAATGCCAATATCGCACTCATCGAAGCACTCGTGCGACGCGGAGATACACTTTTTATGGATGAAAAGTACCATGCTTCTGGTGTTTTGGCTTCAAATATCGGTGCTATAGATGTTGTGTTTTTTGCGCACAATGATATGCATGAGCTTCATGAGCTACTTGCAAGAAGCTCTGCAAAACGCAAGATAATCGCCGTTGAGGGCGTTTATTCTATGGATGGAGACCTCTGTGAAAAAGAAGTTTTTGCTCTAGCAAAAGAGTTTGATGCGCTGCTTATCGTTGATGAAGCGCATAGCAGTGGCGTGATAGGTGAAAATTTGATGGGAATTTTTGATTATTATGATATCAAAGTAGAAGCAAACCATATCAAAATGGGAACACTGGGTAAAGCGTACGGGAGTTTTGGAGCTTACATCTTGGCTTCAAATCATATTATCGACTATCTTCTCAACCGTGCTAAACCGCTTATTTACGCCACAGCACTCTCTCTTTATGACACACTTTTGGCGCATAATGCTCTGAAGTTTATGCAGCAAAACAAAGCTACTCTTCATGAGCAGATACAAAAACGCCAAAAAATAGTGGAAGAAAAACTGGGAGTCAAAGTGCACGCGCTCATCGTACCTCTGCTTGTGGATGACAACAAAAAAGTGATGCAGATAAAAGAGAGTTTACGCAAAGAGGGTTATGCTGTTGGAGCGATACGCCAGCCGACGGTGAAAAGAGCGATCATACGCCTTATAGCACGAGTTGGACAAAGCGAAGAAGAGCTTCGTGTTTTGTGCGAAAAACTTGCCCCATTTGTGATAAAATAAATCTATGAATGTCTCAAAACTTTGTATCAAACATGCGGGTAGAACAGTCGTGGACATCGCGTTTAGTATAACTTCTTCGCTTGCTCTTGTGGGACAAAGCGGGAGTGGAAAAAGTTTGACGCTCAAGGCCATACTCTCTATGTTGCCTGATTCAATGGAGTGTGATTTTGTTTATGAGGCTGATTTTGAGCTTGTTGCAGGAGGAAGTGTCGCGTTTGTGCCGCAAAATCCTTTTACAGCACTCTCTCCTATGACAAAAATAAAAAAACAGTTTTTTATAGAAAGTGAAAAGGTAAAAAAACTTTTTGCACAGGTAGGTCTTGATACTGAATTACTGGAGCGTTTTGCGCCCGAACTCTCAGGCGGGCAACTGCAGCGGGTTGTTTTGGCTATGGCGCTGGAGTCAAATCCGAAGCTGCTTTTGCTTGATGAACCGACAACAGCACTCGATCCAAAAAACCGCGTTTTGATTTTGCAACTTTTAAAAGAGCTTCAAAAAGAGTTCGGATTTAAGATTTTATTTGTCACACACGATATGAATTCTGCAGCGGCTCTTTGTGAAGATATCTGCGTTATAAAAGATGGCAAAGTGGTGGAGTATGGCGTTTTAGCACAAACGATACAAGCACCGCTTCAAGAATATACAAAAACACTTATAGAGGCAAATTTTGCCAACAGGGAATTTAGAAAATGAAAATATTAACAAAAACTTTTTTTATGCTTTTAATTTTGGGAGTCGTCGCTCCTTTTTTAGCGATAGGATATTATCTCAAAAATTACGAATTTGATATCTCTGAACTTGTGGATTATAAACCTGCGATGACAAGTAGGATTTATGATAGAAACGGAGAAAAGATAGCCAATGTTTTTGATGAAAAACATCGCTATTATGCTGCGTTTAACGAGATACCGCCAAGAGTCGTAGAAGCACTTTTAGCTATAGAAGATACAACATTTTTTGAACATCCCGGTGTGAATGTAGATGCTATTTTTCGCGCACTTATCAAAGATATCAAAGCAGGGAAAATGGTTGAGGGTGCGAGTACCATCACACAGCAACTCGTCAAAAACAAACTTCTCACACGAGAAAAAAAGATATCGCGTAAAATCAAGGAGCTTATTTTCTCTATGCGTTTAGAGATGGCTTTAACAAAAGAAGAGATCATAGAGAGATATCTCAATGAAATCTATTTCGGGCATGGATATTATGGTATCAAAACAGCGGCAGATGGCTATTTTCACAAAGAGTTAGCCAATCTTACACTCAAAGAGATGGCAATTTTGGTCGGACTTCCAAAAGCTCCAAGTACCTACGCACCTACAAAAAACTATGAGATATCTATGGGCAGAGCAAACCGTGTCATCTCTCGTATGTACGCACTGGGATGGATAGACGAGCCTACATACAAAACATCGCTTGAGGAAAATCCGAAGGTGCATGATGAGACACTTACACAAAACAAAGCCCCTTTTATCGTGGATGAAGTTGCAAGAATCATGCAAGATATGGGCATAGAAGACCTCAAAACAGGCGGTTACGAAATACATACGACTATTGATATTAAACTTCAAGAAGCGGCAAGCGAGTCACTTAAATTTGCTTATGATGCTTCTATCAAAAGACTCAAAGAGTATGAAAAAACAAAAACACCTCTGCAGGTTGAACCTGAATCAGATGAAGAAGATGTCGGCGGTACGGATGATACAAA
>JAQTWZ010000063.1 GCA_028689055.1 Sulfurimonas sp.
GTCCGTTAAAAATATTTTTCTTACCTTTTTTCTCAACAGTCAATAATCCTTGCTGAATTGCATAATAAGGGATAGCGTTTACAAGGTCACGCAGCGTGATACCCGGTTGTAATTCACCTTTGAAACGCACAAGAACCGACTCTGGCATAGTAAGTGGCATAGAACCTGTAACACCGGCAAACGCAACGATACCTGAACCACCAGGAAAAGAGATACCGATAGGGAAACGCGTATGGCTGTCTGCACCAGTACCTACAGTATCCGGAAGAGTCAAGCGGTTCAACCATGAGTGAATAACACCATCGCCCGGGCGAAGTGCTACACCTGAACGGTTAGAGATAAAATCCGGTAATGTGTGGTGCATCTTCACATCTGATGGTTTTGGATATGCAGCTGTATGACAGAAAGACTGCATTACCAAATCAGCGGAGAAACCAAGTGCCGCAAGCTCTTTGATCTCATCTCTTGTCATTGGTCCTGTTGTATCTTGAGAACCAACTGTTGTTGTAACCGGCTCTACATACATACCTGGACGCACGCCTTCCATACCACACGCTTTTCCAACCATTTTTTGTGCAAGCGTATAACCCTTGCCTGAATCAGCAGGCTGCTCAGCAGTCAAGAATACATCCGTTGCACCCATACCTAATACACTACGAGCTTTAGCAGTTAAACCACGGCCGATAATAAGTGGGATACGACCGCCTGCACGAACTTCATCAGTGATAGTATTTGGGTTTAGTTTAAACGTAGCTATACATTTTCCGTCTTTGTGTGCTTCACCTTTATATGGATAAAGAGTAACAACATCACCTGTTTCCATTGAAGAAACATCCATCTCTAATGGTAATGCACCTGAATCTTCGCATGTTGCGAAGAAGATAGGAGCGATTATGCCACCGATTACAACGCCGCCCGTACGTTTATTTGGAACACCGGGAATATCTTCACCCATGTGCCACTGAACAGAGTTAACACCTGATTTTCTTGAAGAACCGGTACCAACAACATCTCCAACGTAAGCAATAGGGTTACCTAACTCTTTTAGTTGTGCAATTGTAGTAAGTGGGTCTTGCATTTTTGATTGAAGCATAGAATTCGCATGAAGAGGGATATCTGAACGTGTAAACGCTTCAGAAGCAGGAGAAAGGTCATCCGTATTTGTCTCACCCGGCACTTTATATACAGTAATAGTGATTTCTTCAGCTAAATCCGGCTTAGATGTAAACCACTCTGCGTTTGCCCATGAAGTCATAACTTCAGTAGCCGCTGCGTTTCCTGCTTTGTGAAGTTCTTCTACGTCATTAAACGCATCATATACGAGTAGAGTGTGAGAGAGTGCTTCGATAGCAGCAGCTACAACTTTATCATTTTTTGAGCTAAGCGCATCAATGATTGGTTTCACATTGTAACCACCAAGCATCATACCCATGATAGCAACGGCTTGTTCAGGAGCGATTGCATCTACAGTAATGTTTTCATTTGCAACATCATTTAAAAACGCAGCTTTTACATAAGCAGCGTCATCAACACCAGGTGATACACGATTTGTAATGAGGTCAACATTTTGAGCCATATCACCTTCGCCAGCTTTAATCATCTCAACTAATGCAGCAGTTTGTTCTGCTGTAAGCGGTAATGGTGGAACACCAAGTGTTTCTCTCTCGTGCATATGTGCTTTATAATTTTCAATAAATGCCATAGTTCTTCCTGTATATTAAATTTACAGCATTATATCTCAATGAGAGGCAATCAATTTTACAGTGTTACAAAACTATACACAATATACTTATTTTGTAAAAAATATGTTTACTTTAGTAACACTAGAAGAGTTTTCTTTTTTGTATCTCTTGAATAATAAACTCTTTTTCAGGACCTCTGTAGTTATTTGAGAGCCAAAGCAGATAAGTATCAGGCAATTCAAAGTAACACATTCCTTTATATTGACCAAAACTTATTCTTTGTTTTTCTTCCTGAATAATGCTATTTTCTTTACATAGAGCATCGATTCCAAGATGTTGGATAAGAGATACAAATTCATGAAATTCAACTCTTTTTTGAATACTAAAAGTGTAACTTGAAAAATCAAAAATACCTTTTCTCTGTTTGACAAAAAGTTCTATCTCTTGAATCTGCACAACAGTGAGCGATTCAAGATTTTGTACATAAACACGATAAGAGTTTGTAAGTTTTGTAAAAAGAAAAAGTGGCTTGCTCATTAGAGGATTTCGCGCATACCTTTACTGTTTGGAGAAGAAAGTATGCCCTCGTTTTCAAGCTGTTCTATGACTCTTGCTGAGCGGTTATATCCTATTTGAAGTTTTCTTTGTAGATACGAAATTGATGTTTTTCTATCAGAGAGGATAACACTTCTTGCTTCCTCGTAAAGCGGATCTAGCTCTTCATAAGAGTCTCTTGAGGAACCCATCTCTTCATTTTCTTCTATAAGGAAACTTTTGTCATAGTTTGGACCTCTTTGATCTTTGATAAAATCAACGATTTTTTCTATCTCCTCTTCTGTGCTCCATGGTGCATGTAAACGCACAAGGCCTGTAGCACCCGGAGGTGTAAAAAGCATATCTCCGCGACCCAGAAGTGACTCAGCACCTTGTTGATCCAAAATGATTTTCGAATCCACTTTTTGCCCTACTCTATAAGAGATACGTGAAGGAAGATTCGCTTTGATAAGACCTGTGACAACATCGACAGATGGACGCTGCGTTGCAACGATAAGATGTATGCCGGAAGCTCTTGCCATCTGAGCCAAACGACCGATAGAGTGCTCAACCTCTTTCCCGCTTGTCATCATCAAGTCAGCAAGTTCGTCGATAATAACTACTATATAAGGAAGGTGCTCACCGCCGTCACGTTTGATTTTTTCGTTATAGTTTTCTATATTTTTAGTTCGTGTTTCACTCATGAGCTCGTATCTGCGTTCCATTTCCATTACCATATTTGCAAGTGCAACTATCGCTTGTTTTGCTTTTGTGATGACAGGAGTGAGAAGGTGCGGAATATCATTATAGATAGAAAATTCAAGCATCTTTGGATCTATCATGAGCAGTCTCAGTTGATCAGGTGAATTTTTGTATAGAAGTGAAAGAATCATTGCGTTTATACCCACACTTTTACCGCTTCCGGTTGTACCTGCGATAAGTAAGTGAGGGAGTTTTTTGAGGTCTGTGATGAACGGTTTTCCTACGATATCTTTACCAAGAGCAAGTGTGAGTGGTGATTTTGATTCTTTGAAAAGTTTTGAATCAAGTAAATCTCTCAAAAATATAGTGTCAACCGTATCATTTGGTATCTCTATCCCAACGACATCTTTACCCGGAATGGGTGCTTGAATACGAATAGTCTCAGCTGAGAGTGCCATAGCTAGGTCATCTTGAAGATTTAATATTTTACTTACTTTGACATTTGCAGCGGGTTTAAACTCAAAAGTGGAAACAACAGGTCCGGCGTATGTACGCACGACATCCCCATCTATTTTGAAGTGAGCAAGTTTTTCTATGAGATAACGAATTTTATCATCTACCTCATTTTCATCTACACTGTGTGAAGTCGCATCTGGCATTTGCAAGAAGTCAACAGAAGGAAGTGTGAAGTTTTTAGGCTTCTCAACTTCCCCTTTTTCTATACCTTCGAGCAGTTTTGCATTTTCTTCAAGTTCATCGATGATAATGGCATTTTTTTGCTCTTTTACTTTCGCGGCAAGTTCAATAATAGTCTGTTTTTTTTCTTCTTTAGGAACTTCCGGTGCTTCAAATATCTCTGTCATATTATCCTGCTCATGCAGATCTTCATTTCTAAGATACGAAGGTTTGTCTATCTCTTCTTCAAAAAGTGTTGCTTGGAGAGGTTTTTTTTCTGTTTTTGGCGTTTCGACTTTTAAGATCTCTTCTTTTTTGGCGACTTCTTTCTTTTTTGGTGCTGCTTCCTTATAAGGAGTTGGAGCGACAGCCGGAGAAAAATTAAAAAAATCTTTGTTAGGTGCAAATCTTTTCATAAAAGTTGCCCCTATTTTTGCTAGTTCTGAGCTGCTTTTGTCCAAAATGATGACAACTGAAACGAGGGTAATAATAAACCAAAAAATCCAAAGACCAAAAACACCTATAAAAGGAGCAAGAAAATCGACAAAATCTGAGCCAATTTTACCTCTGAGTGTATCGCTTACAAGCAGGGCTTGTGCAAGAAGCATAGAGAAGAGCAAAAGTAAAACAGAGAGGGATACTTCCGCTTTTCTGAAGTTTAAACTACTCTCTTTATATGTAAAATACAGAGGAAACAAAAAAGCCAAAATATAAACATAAGAGACATAACCAAAGTAGATATGATTGTATTCTGCAAAAACCGAACCGTAACTGCCCATAAGTGCACTTTCGCCAAAAATAGTAGCTGCACCAAGATATATTAGAACACCAAAAAATATGATAAATAGAGTCTCTTTCAAACGTATTAGCCTTAAAAATAGATGATAAATGTAAAGAGGAAGTATAGCCAAAAATGTTCCACAAAGGACTTTTTTGGCATTTTGACATATTTAAAAAGAAGATTTAGAGATAGTTTACCAGACTTAATTTTGAAACTTTACCTACCATAGAAAGCATCGCTTCATAGTTGAGTGAAAGCTGTGAAAGTTTGAGTGATGATTCGGCTATGTCTGTGTCAATTATGGAGGCACGCAATGTCATTGTACTTATTTCCAAGGTTTGTGTTCTCTCCAGAGAATGTGTAAGTGTATTGGAGTTTGCTCCAACTTTTGAGTGTGATCTTTGCACATGCATCTGGAGTTCATCCATCATTTTGATTGCGTTTTGTATGCCTGCGTTTCTCACATCTCCACTTAAGGCATCCGGATAAACTTTATAATTTTCAACTGCCGTAATCATTTCATTAATTGTTTTGAAAAAATCGGTTTTTGGATCTTTGATAGTAAGGGCATTGTTGGCATGAAACGCCATCACCGATGAATCTCCCCCAAAATTACCACTATTGGCATCAAAAATGGCAAAACTTGCTTTTGTATCATTTGAAGTCAAATCGGAAATTTGAAGTTTTCCGTCATAGCTGAGTGTTGTTTGCGTCACATATCGTGAGTTTTTTACAGCTGTATCATATTCTGCAGCCGTAGAACCTGTCGGGAGATTTTCACTTACGATGATGTTGACAACATCCATGAGCTGCTGATATGTCATCTCATCAGCCGCTACAGCTGCTCTGGTGTTTGCCATATCAAAAATATCATATGTTCCGTTGTCATAGTTTCCATCCCCATCTGTATCGAGTGAAAATGTCGAACCTGTGCTATTTAAATCTATTTGTGCATCAAACACAGCACCGCTTGTTGTTGTTCCTCTGAGTGTAAATTGTGTACCATCGAGAGTTCCGGCAGATCCTTGAGAGAGGTCGGCTACTTCTGAGAGTTTTGTAGAAGAATCTGCAAATGCGTTACTTTCTTTTACTACATGAGCGACATTTGAAGAGAGTAAAGAACCATCTTTATTGAACTCTACCCTGTCATACACCAGCCCTTCTATATTTGTCGCAGCACCGGAAGCTGAAGTATAAGAAGATTTCATAAATTCTTTTACAAAAAGATTGTTTGCAGGAGGTACGGTTGGATTTATAATCTCAGCAAAGTCTGTTTCCCCTCCGTCTAAAAGATCTATATTTGTGACATCAGCAGCGTTGCCACCACTAAAATCAACTGCACCGACTAGATGAAAATCAAGTTTGCTTGAGCCTTTTATCTTATCTTCGATTACTATCTGACCCGAAGCATTCATACTCACATTTACAACTTTCAAATTTCCTGTATTGCCATACGCTACACCGATTTGATTGAGCAATTCATCTATTTTTTCGCCGTCTTGCATAGCTATTTTTTCATTAAACGCAGTCCCATCACTTTTGGTGCCACGAAGATAAAAATAATGTGTGTTAGTAGTAGCCAAATCATTGTCCGTATCACCCATCAAATCACGAATAGTATCACTTGACTGAATGTTTACAACAAGGTCGCTTCTGCTTCTGTTTACATTAGTAACATTACTTGTTACCTCTCTTTTGACGAGCTTTTCCTCTCCCAAAAAGAGCTCCGCTCCACTGAGATTATATTGCTGTTGCGACTGTGAGCCTAAAAAAGCATTGAGCGCACCGGCGTTTCCATTATATATACCATTATCATCTATTGGACGTATATCCACCGCAGAACCTGAAAATAGAAATTGTCCGTTGATGGAAGTATTGGCAAGATTTTTGAAATGACTCTCAATACCTCTCATTTCAGAAGCCAGAGCATCAAGAGAATTACTACTGTGTGACGCATTCGCTGCGTTTATCATGAGCGTTCGCATTCTATCCATCGAAGTACCAAAATCATTGAGTACAACATCTGTTTGGTTCGAAACTTTATACGCAGTCTCAGTACTTTTTTTGATTTGTCCTAAAGTCGTCATTTCATTATCAAGCTGCATCGTTCCAACAAACACCGATACATCATCGCCCGCATATTGAATTTTCAAACCTGAAGCTATTTGTTTGTTTACATCAAAAAGGCTCTTGCTTAGTTTGGTATTATTTTGTCCAAAAAGATTGTCATAATACATACTTGACGTTACTCGCATAAGAAGCCCCCAAAAATTGTTTTATTTTTATTTATTGTAACTAGCAATAAAAGTTCCACAGAGATAAATCGACAAAACCTTATTATTTTTTATTTCAAGCGATTTATTAAAATATTTGTTTTTAAATCTTATTTTAATAATTATTTTTGTAGAATTCTCTTTCCAAAAAAATGCCTGCGTGGTGAAATGGTATACACGGCGGATTCAAAATCCGCTAGCGCGAGCTGTGGCGGTTCGAGTCCGCCCGCAGGTACCACATTTATACTCAATAAATCCCCTAAAATACGAAGTTTCAAAGCCATTAGGAAAAACAAACAAACTTCTTGTTACACCTATGTTACACCATTGATACAAATAAGCTATGTTGATATATTTATTTCAAGATAAAAATTATGATGGCTATTTTTTGGGGACCGTTCATAATTCCGTGTCAATCGGGTAAAATTATATTTACTCAAGGAATGACACATGAAGATAGAAATAGATGTAGAGCAATTTGCTCGTGATATAAAAGCTGGTAAAAGTATTGGTGGTT
>JAQTWZ010000064.1 GCA_028689055.1 Sulfurimonas sp.
ATCCTATAATCTGGCGTAAAAGCCCTTCTTTAGCGTTAAAAGGTACAGACACAAAGGCAGCGATGGATTTGATAACATAACACAAATCCAAAAGCCCAATGTTGAGCGCACTTGAGATGTTTGCATGAAATAAAAAACTATCTTTTTGTGTGATTGCATCTTGATAATCTCCAAATTGCGCGAACTTTTGTTCTAAAAAATACTCAAAAACAATCTTGGCTTCCATAAAAGTCGTAGGATAATAAAAATCTTCACAACTGCCTATGGTATCAAACTTCTTTGCATATTTTTTTGCCTCTTCTATAGCATCGTTGTCAAAACATAGTGGTGGGACTATTTTCATATCTTTTGGAATTTTTTTGCGATTTTGTACATCAAAACTCCATTTGCCACCATAAGGTTTTTGCTCACTATCTACAAAAAGATTGAGTTTTTTTCTCTGTGCGATATAAAAAGTATGCAAAAGATTTGTACTCTCTTGCGCGTTTAAAAAATTGGGATTTGGAAGTATTTCTAGCGATGCGAACTGTTTTGTGAGCTTCTTGTGCAAATCAAAATCAACCACATCGTAACAGGTAACTGCCTTATTTTTATAGCACGCAAGTGCGCTTTCATCTTCGATATACTCGACTTCTATGCCTTTGTGAAGCAGATATTTTTCATAATTTTTCATAGAAGCACGATGCAGTATATTTTTTTGCACATGAAAAGGGTATTGGGTAAAGAAGAGAGCATCTTCAACAAGTAAAACTCTTTTGCCAACTAAAGGCGCAATGTTACGAAAAAGCTGATGAGGGAAAAGTATAAAAATCATGAAGTATTTTATGATTTCGTAAAAGATTTTGGTAGTTCTTTTTTGTCAATTAAATGCTAAAAAAAGACAATTATTAAGAGATAGAAAAGAAATTTTAGTGTTTTCCGACATTCTGATAAGTATTGTTATAGGGGTAATTCCATTATGACAATCTTGACGAGTACGAAGATGAAGACGAAGAACTCGACGAAGATGACTACTACGAAATGGATGACGAAGAGGAAGACTCTTACTGCGACTAGAGACTATATACCATGACAAAAATGTAGAACCTATAAAATAAGCTGTATAAATCAACTTTAGACCGTTTAATTATCTTTTGCATTTTTCCATGATTTCGCTGAAAAATATACAAATTTATGGAGGTTTTACCCGCAGGACACAACCCCTTATCTTCTTTTTGGCTGTTTCTATGGTCGTTGGCAAAGCCTTTTGAACGAGAGATTCTTTTACTTTATGTGTTTCTTTAAACTTTCTCATAACAATAAGATTTTTTATAGCTTGAGTATTTTTTTAAGTCAATGGGGAAGTGGGGTGCCAAGATACAATTAACCTATAATGCGCTATTATTCCGCTCATGATATCTAAAATAAAAACAAACATTAAATCATTTTTGTATCCTCTCCTTTATCCTCAATGCAAAAATCAGAAGTATTACATCGTAAGAAAAATCGTGATGCTAAACACTTTTTTTCTTTTAGGAATGTTTGCGTTTTTGTTTTTTGCTCTCTTGCACACTTTTATAACCGGTAAATATTTTATAGCACTTCTGGATATTTTTGCTTTTATTGTTTTTCTCTATCTCTATTTTGATTTCAAAAAAAGCAAAAATATCAAAAAAGCTGCCCTAGTCGGCACTGTACTCCTAGCGGTTTTTATGTTTACTTTCGCTTCCTACAACCACAATCAAAGTTTTGGACTTATTTGGACTATCTTTTTTCCTATTTTCACTATCTCTCAGTTCAAACCAAAAACAGGTCTGCTTGTCTCTCTTGTTTATTATCTTTTTCTCTTTTCCTATCTGTTTTATGGAGCACTTTACTGGAATGAATCTTCATGGGATAAGACCTCTCTTTTGAGGCTTTTTATCGCTTCTATGTTGCTCACCTTTATCTATTATGCGATTGAACGTTCTTTTGAAAGTACTTCTATCAGATTGGAACGATTGACCAATATAGATGCACTTACAAAGATTTTTAACCGCAGAAAAATTGATGAGATTATGGAAAGCAAATTTTACGAATTTCAAAGATATGGTACAAATCTGAGTATCGCTATCCTTGATATTGATGATTTCAAACATCTTAATGACACCTATGGACACAGTACCGGAGACACTGTTTTGAGAGAGTTTGCAAACTTACTTGCAAAAAATACACGAAAAACAGACTTTGTGGGAAGATGGGGAGGTGAAGAGTTTATCATCATCATGCCCAATGCTTCTCTCGAACAAGCACGCTTAAATATGCAAAGAATGATGCAAAAAATGGCTTCTCACAAATTTGAAACTGTAGAAACTATCCGATGCAGTATCGGTATCGCTCAGGCAAATAAAGAGACTTTAAGTGTTGACGAGCTTTTTAGACGCACAGACAACGCACTCTATCGTGCAAAACGCAACGGAAAAAATCAGATTTTATCCGATTGAAATCTTTTAGACGTCATAAAAGTAACGGATAGAAGCAAAACCGGCGGCGTTTGTTTGTGCTATCTCCTTTATCTGTCTCTCATCTACTATACCACCCAAAGCAAAAACTTCGATACTACACACTTCTAACACTTCTTTTAAAGCCTCTACTCCCTTTGGTTCACCCTTGTTTGGAGAAGCAAAAATAGGACTATAAGTCACATAAGAAGCCCCAAGTTTTTGGGCTTGCATGACCTCTTCTTTTGTATGTGCGCTGATACCTACGAGAATATTTTGTTCTTTTGCTTTGCTTATCGCATCATACTGTTGTGATGTCAAATGCACACCGTCCGCACCAAACGCAGCAGCAAGAAGCGCGTCACCGTGGAGAAAAGCTTCTATTTTATGTTTTTTGCATAGGAATACAAAAAGTGCCGCCAACTCTTTATATCCTGCGTTTTGTTTGTCACGATAGAGCGCCATATCGGGCTTATGTCGCACAAAACTCGCTTCAAGTTTTTGAGCGAAACTCTCTGCGTTTTGTGTATAGTGCTCAGGCGAAGTGATAAGGTAGCGTTTCACTATTTTCTCAGAAGCGGGTTTTGAAAATCTATATGCATGACCTCTGCGTTTTTCTCATATCGCTGTGCCATTGCGTTTACATGATACTGAAGTCTATCAAGAAGATAGAGTTCGGGTTTTGTGTATTTGGACTTTGACTCTTGGATAAACTCTTGTAAAAACGCAAGCTTTTGCAGCTCATCTCCAAACGCGATACTTTGTACTATCTGCTCTATTTTGGCAAACTCTTCATCACTAAACGCAGAAAGAAAATCATACGAAAGATCCATAGTCTTGAGGTTTTCAAGTGCCTTGGAAAACGCAAAGTGATTGTAAAGCATACAACCCGCAAAGTATTCCACATCAGAGTTTTCAAACTCACTGTATTGTTTTTGCTCATCCATAAAATGTGTGTGTACTATCTCTAATAAAGTTTCTATTTTTTCTTTCATTTTTTCCTCTAACCCATCGGGTATAAAATATCATTATGCACTGCGTCGCAGGCTTTTAAAAGCGCATCACTCAAGACCAAATCCATCGCCGCCAAAGAGGCATCAAGCTGCTCATGAGACGTAGCTCCGATAATAGTCGAAGCGACAAAATCAAACTGTTTCGACCATGCTGTTGCCATCGTAACCGGATGCAGACCCGCATCATGAGCGATTTTGAGATATTTTTGCGTTGCCGCCAAAGTTTTTTCATTGAGAAACCTCGCCGCCATCAAACGCTGTCGTTTGTCTGTAGCATTGACATAGTCACTAAAACGCCCTTGAGCTTGCGTGGCTTGATTATATTTTCCGCTTAAGATGCCACCTGCCAAAGGTGAATACGGCAAAAGCGATATCTGCTCTTTTTGACATACGGTGCCAAGCTCATCCAAAAATCTTCTGTTCAAAAGTGAGAAGTTATTTTGGATAGATTCAAACCTTGCATAACCTTTGTGCGCACTCGTCATGAGCGCCTTTGTAGTACCGTAAGCACTATCGTTGGAAGTCCCGATATAACGCACTTTTCCGCTTTGAACCAATCTCTCAAAAGCTTTGAGACTCTCTTCTATAGGGACGATATTGTCGGGCCAATGCATCTGATAGAGATCTATATAGTCTGTACCCAAACGCTTGAGACTTCCTTCAATAGCGCGTTCTATATGAAAGCTGTCTATCGCAGTCAGTCCATGGCGGATAGGCGGCACAAACCAGCCATTTGCCGCACCTGCTACCTTGCTAGCAAGGATAACACTCTCTCGCGGTTTCGTTTTGAGCCAGCGCCCGACTATCTCTTCGGTGAGTCCTGCCAATTTTCCTGATGGAGGAACGGGATAAAGCTCTGCCGTATCATAAAAGTTTACGCCTGCATCATAAGCTTTGTCCATGATGGCAAAAGCCTCTTTTTCAGAAGGTGTTTGTGTCCCAAAAGTCATCGTTCCCATACATATAGGGCTCACTCTCAGTCCGCTTTTTCCTATGTATCTGTACTCCATGCGCTACCTTATTTAGTTATAATCTTGTGATATTTTACATAAAAGAGCTAAATGCATACTGATTTGACACAAGGGTCCATACAAGAGCACCTCCTAAAGCTCTCAGTTCCGGCGATTGTCGGCTATTTTTTTCATACCATGTTCAACGTAACTGATACTTATTTCGCAGGTATCATCTCCACGCAAGCACTTGCCGCACTCTCTTTGAGTGCTTCTATCTTCTTTATGATTCTTGCCATCGCTATCGGTATGAGTGAAGCACTCACTTCTCTTGTGGGCAATGCTTTGGGTGCAAAAGATATGCAAAAAGCAAAGAACATAGCACTCAATTCACTGGCATTTGCATTTTTGCTCTCTTTGTTTTTGAGTATCTCCGGTATCCTCAGCGTCCCTTTTCTCATCGAAGCCCTTGGAGACCCTAGTTATACGGCACAGACACTTGAATATATCAATATCATCCTCTATGCGACGCTCTTTTTTATCGGTTCATTTTTCTTCAATGCCCTGCTAAACGCAACGGGAGATATGACCTCCTTTCGCAATATTCTCATCTTTACTGCGTTTTTAAACATCGCCCTTGATGCGCTTTTTGTCTATCACTACAACTACGGCGTCGGTGGTATCGCGATGGCTACCATCATATCAGAAGCTATCACCATGAGCTATCTTTTGTATAAACTCCAAAAGAGTCCGCTCCATCTTACGCTTAGAGAGTTTGTTTTTGATATCGAGATACTAAGAGAACTTTTAAAACAAGGTTTTGGTCCAAGTATGAATATGTTTATGATGGCTTTTGGGATGTATATCATCACCTATTTTGTAGCACCCTATGGCAAAGAAGCCGTTGGGGCTTTTGGTATCGGAATGCGTATAGAGCAGATATTTCTGATGCCTGTTGTGGGACTCTCTATTGCTACTTTGGCGATAGTCTCACAAAACAACGGCGCAAAAATGTATGAAAGAATAACGCCGATTACAAATCTAGCGCTCATGTATGGCTTTCTTCTCAGTGCGTTTGGCGTAGTTTCTTTTTATCTTTTTGGAGATTTTTTCGCCTCACTGCTCACGAACGATGCAAAGGTTATAGAAGAAACTGTACTCTATCTTCGTATCTGCGGCTTTGCGTTTTTTGGTTTTGTGATGATCTTTATCACTATCTCCATGCTTCAAGGCATCGCCAAACCAGCTATCATCTTTCCCATCAGCATCTACAGACAAGTGCTCGCACCTGTTGCACTCTTTGGTTTTTTGAGCACACTGGATTTAGAGATCTACTCTCTCTGGCTTGGACTGGATGCCATCATCTTTTCGTCGGCTGCGTTTTTGTGGTGGTACAGCAGAAAAAAACTCAGAGCGCTTCGCTGAGCTTTTTCTAACTCCTTTGTAGTTTTTTGAGACTCAAAAACGCAAGAAGACTCACGCCAAGCACAACACCCACAAAGATAAAAAAATCACGCACACCAAAATAACTCACAAAAGGATGAAAAAATATCGGTGAGCTAAACTGTCCCAAAAAAATCGCACTTGTGAGATAGCCTGAGGATTTGATGCGTTTGGTGTGATGCGCTTTACTAAGCATCCATGCGACAATATTTGTCATAGCAAGCCCGCCGCCAAAACCCATAATAGGCGAAGTACAGAAAAAAAGTCGCACATCATTGACAAAGCCGATAAGGATAAAACCGCAGGCGATGATAGCCATACTCAAAAGAAAAATACCGGAGTGTGAAAACTTGCGTTTGAGTCGCGCAAAAGCCAAAGCGCCAAAAGCATTTGCCACAAACGCAGTCGAGATGATAGCGCCTGCTAAAGTAGAAGATGCGCCAAAATGGTTGATGATGAGAAACGGTATCTGTGTCGGCAGGATATAAAATATGAGCATCAGTAAAAACGCAAGTGCATAAATACCAAAGAGTTTGTTATTGAGACTCTCTTGCGTTTGAGGCTCTTCGCGTTTGATCTCTTGGATAAACTTCAGTGCAAAAGGAATCAGTAAAAAACCTATCAGATAAATACCAAAAGCCCAGCGCCAATCAATATCTGCTAAAATTCCGCCACCTAAAACAAAAAAAACTCCACCAATGGCGCTAAAAGCACTTTGCAAGCCCATAAACTTATGGCGTTCTTCCCCGCTAAAATAGTCTCCAACAAGGCTTGTCGTGACTATCATGAGCACTGCGACACTGATACCGAAGAAAAATCGTGAAGCTAATAGTAGGCTCAAACTCTCCAGATAAAGCCCCGTACTTCCAAAAAGTGCGAAAAAAACAAGGGCAGTGATAGCTGATTTTTTCTTCCCAAAGCGATACACAAGATGCCCCAAAAAAGGAGCTAACAAGGCAATAGAAAGAGAAGGAAAAGTAATCATCATACGCGAAAGAAATTCTATATTTGCCTCATCGCTGAAGTACTCTTTGAGATGCGGGATAGTCGTGACGATGGCGACGTTTGACATCATCGTAGTCATCGAAAGGAGTAAAAGCGTGAGAATTGTAAGCTTAGAAAGAGTCTGCATCAAAACCTCTGCATCACTTCAACTGACCCCAGTTGTCTCCGATATTTACACTCACCTTC
>JAQTWZ010000021.1 GCA_028689055.1 Sulfurimonas sp.
ATTATAGCGTATCCGAGTGAGAAAGGGGGCTATAACTTGGCATGTGGAACTGTCGCGGTGGAATGTATTATAGCGTATCCGAGTGAGAAAGGGGGCTATAACGAGTTCGTGGCTGTTTTGTGACTGCTGTTGATTATAGCGTATCCGAGTGAGAAAGGGGGCTATAACTTAAGCACTGTTTCGGCATTTACTTTATGAATTATAGCGTATCCGAGTGTAGAGGAGTTCAAAGCGAAGCACTATCTAAGTAATGAAGATTTGATCAAAATGCAAGCAATTCAAATACCTGCTGAGCGTACGGTTCAGGATTATCGTTCAACATATAACGATATTCGCGATTGGCAACGCCTCCAAAAATTCGCCAATGAAAAAGAGACTAGCACTATTGATTGGGATGACGTAGTTTTTGAAGTTGACTTGCTTAAATCACAAGAAATAAATTTGGATTACATCCTAGAATTGATTTTTGATCACAATAAAAAGACCAAGGATAAAGTAGCATTAGTTGAAGAAGTACGCCGCTTAATCCGCTCTAGCCTTGGTAATCGTGCCAAAGAGAGTTTGCTTAATCCGCAATATTTAACCAAAAAGCAAAGTGTTTTCCAAAAAATTGCCGCTTTTGTTGAGAAGTTTAAAGGCATGGGCGGGCAGATTTGATTGAAGTTTTCAAAATGTGCCATAACGAAAAAACTAAAGCATCTTTTTAGGCTTTGGCGCGTAACATCTTGACTATTTTTGCAGTTGAGGCTAGATCAAGAGCACTAAAGTCATCAGGGTTTTTGATACTTACATCCGCTCCTGCTTCTAAAAGCATACGCACCATTGTCTCTTTGCCACTTGATGCGGCATACATGAGCGGCGTAACTCCGTTGACATTGACTGTATCTATCTCTATACCTGCGTTTATGAGTAGTGTAAGAACCTCTGGATTTTCTCCAAAACATGCCAGCCAAAGCGCCATATTTCCATCGACATTTTTGAGCATAATTGCAGCACCGGCTTCAAGCAAATCCGCCACCAACTCCGCATTTCCTTCTCTTGAAGCTTTCATGAGCGCCGTGTTTCCATAGTTTCCCTGAAGATTGATATTATCTTCATGATAAGCATTTTCCTCTAACCACTCAAGTGTTGTCTGTTTCATAATTTTCCTTTGTGTGTTTTTACTTACGATGCATAGATTTCGCGAAAGCGCACTTCTCTGTAGCTGCGTTTGAGTTTGAGGAGGTCGCTGTTGTAGATATCAGTTTGTTTTTGAGTGAGCTGTGTGCTGTTGTTTTTTATCTTGTTTTGGATGCTCTCACGTTTTTTGCCGATGAGTTCGGTTGTGGTGAGTTTGAGTACCATTGCGTTTACCCCGATGAGTCCATTGAGCGGCATCGGCATATCGCAGTAATAATCCCCGACACTATTGACACCCCAGTAGATAAAACCAAGAGAGAGATAAAAATCCAGTGAGTTTGAGATAGAAGTGAGTTTAAAACGAGTGACGTTTTTCTCCAAAGCCAGATCAAAAAGTAGGCGCATGAGCTCATGTGCATAACCGCTTCTGCGTTTGACAAAAGGGGTGAAGATGTTGTGAATAGTGATGTATTCGTTGTATTTGTCTATCTTGTAAAAAACATAGGCAAGATGTATCTCCTCACTGTCTAAAAGAACCATACACCCTTTTGTGCACCAGCCATAGTGATCATCCCACCATTTCAGCGACATATTCGCAAAAGCGATGGATTTGTCATTTTTGATATTCTCTATAGAAGAGAGATACTCCTTACGGTTGAGGTAGCCGATAGTATAACTCTCCATTTTAAGCAATAGATCTTTCTTTGAGAAACATCGCAAGCTGCGAATCAACATTGAGAATATGACGCTTGAACTTCTCATAGGCGTACTCGTTGATATATGATTTCCCAAACGCAGGGGATTTTTTGGCTTTTTCATAGAAGTAATTCATCTCGGCGAGCATATTTTCATGCTCATCAAGATGTACTTTTTTGTCATAAAAATTATAAGCATGCATGATATTTTCTTCGTAAGCAAAATGCTCTTTGGTATGGCGTATCATCACCTCAAAGAGCGGCAAAAAAAGTTCTTGCTCACATGTTTTGATACTTGAAAGTATCTCCAAAAACTCTTCATGTTTTTCATCCATAACACCAACATTCAAACATAAATCATCATGCATCTTCACTTCCTTTTGTCTATAAAAGGAGAGGATGCATAAAGTGTGCTATTTCTTTTTTACTCTATAAAAGTTCACTGATACTGCGTTTTTCATCATCGCTCATGACAAAATCAAAAGCTTGTAGATCTTCTTGCATATGTTCTGCTGAAGTCGTGCCGCTGAGGGGTGTGACACCTTGAGTGTAGAGATAGTTGAAGAGTATCTGCGCTTCGCTTTTTTTGTATTTGAGGGCGATTTTTACGATAGTTTTGCTTGCCAAGAGATGTGGGTTTGCGCTGAGTGTCCAAAAACTTTGGGTGCGTATATTTTTTTCCCGACACCATTTTCGTAGCTCTTTGTCATAGCCTGTATCTGCGTAAAATCTGTTTTGTACAATAGAAGGTTTTATCTGTGCTTCTTCGTAGAGCCTCTGAAGCAGTGCGAGATCATAACAGTTGCTGATACCCAGTTGCAAGGCTTCTGCGTTTTTGTACAAGAGTTCCATAGCTCTCCAAACTTCTAAGAGTTTGGCAAAAGGAAAGAGTGGAGAGTGCAGCACAAGAGCATCCACATAATCCGTCTGAAGATTTTTTTTGGAGACCTCAAACGACTCTGCTACCTGCGTTTTGAGACTGGCGTTTTTGTCATAAGGGATTGCGTTTGGGTCTTGTCCTGCAAGCGGCGTGAACTTTGTCTGCAAAAAGATATCACTGCGTTTGAAGCCTTTTGTCTTTAAAATAGCAAGAGCATCTCCGACACCGCGCTCAAAATAGTGCTTTGGCTGACAAGCAGTATCTATGGCGCGAAACCCAGCCTCCACGGCCTGCACGACAAACGCAGCCGTTTTCTCTTTTTTCCACGCGGTTCCATAGATGATTTTTGGCATTTCTGTGTTCATATTTTTTCCTCTGAAGTGCAATATGCATAGGAGATTCTATATAAATTTTTATAAAAATAGAATTGAACTCTCAGCGGCTTTTTGGCTTTATTTACGAATACTTTTGAAGTCAGGTTTTACTTTTTTTTACAATTTTAAAATCTCTTGGATACAATTCCAATATTATATTAAAGGAGTGTATTTTATACATATGAAAAATTTATTTTATTTTGCAGCTTCGGCTGTTTTACTTGCTTTTTTTGGTGGGTGCGCAAGTATTTCTGCTACTGCTCCCGCTTCTGCTACGGCAGCATCGCTCAAAGACCAATGTGTGCAAGATGGCATAATTGTATCTCCTTGGATATGCAAACCAGAGGTAGCGGATGCTTACTCAAGTGTAGGAGTCGCACAGATCAGTGGAGCTGATAGAGCGCAAACAACAAAAGCGGCTATATATGATGGTCGCGTAGAACTTGTAAAACAGATACAAGTACAAGTAAGAGAAAAACTCAATAATTTTGCGCGTACACCAGAAGGCAGCAATCAAGAAAAAGTTGATAGTCTTTATACCGCTATTGCAAATAATATCAAACCAGAAGAGCTCCATATAGAGCAAACGATGCAATCTTGTATCATGCCCTCCGGCAAAGTGTATGTCCATGTGATAGCTCCAAAATCAAGTTTTGAAACAGAAATCAAAAGAGCTGTAAAGTCAAGCTTCAAAAACGATAAGCTGCAATGGCTTGGTTTTAGCTCCAAACAAGCAGTCGCAAATCTTGAAAAAGAGTTTGATGTCGTCATAGAGATGGAAAAAAGTGTCAAAGTAGCGCGTTTGTTTAGAGAAGAGATCGTCTCCGGCACGATAGTAGGCGGCAATAAAAAACGCTAATTTTTAAAACTACATAACAAAACTTTTTTCACGTCCAATCTTTCCCCATTTTTTTACTCCAAAGCTCTAGCTTTGGAGCCCAATCTGCCTTCTCGAATAAAACTTGCAATAGAGCCATTAATACAACTCCAAAGGAGTAAAAATGGTCAATCGTGCGAAGATAAAAGAGCTCATGAACGAAAGTGCCTGTTCACACTCAAAAGATAAAAAACCCGGAGCAGGCTGTGACGCTCCAAAACCTGGGATGGCAGCGGGAGGATGTGCGTTTGACGGTGCGCAAATCTCACTTTTTCCTTATGCGGATGCCGTGCATCTCGTCCATGGACCGCAGACTTGTCTGGGAGCTTCTTGGGAGACGAGAGAGACTCTGACCTCCTATAAAGGTCGCAACCATACAGTGATGGGTTTCACCACGGGCATCACCACAAATGATGTCATTTTTGGCGGGGACAAACGCCTTGACGAGTCGATAGACTATATCATGCTCCACTACAAACCAGAAGCTATTTTTGTCTATTCTACCTGTGTGACGGCGATGGTCGGCGATGATATAGATATGACCTGCAAACTTGCAAGTCAAAAACACGCCGTGCCCGTAGTTCCCGTCCATGCTCCGGGTTTTGTCGGCGGTAAAAACCTCGGTTCACGCATCGCAGGCGAAGCGGTGCTTGAGCATCTTATCGGGACAAAAGAGCCTGCGTTTACGACACCTTATGATATCAATCTCATAGGCGACTACAATGTAACGGGCGATATGTGGCAGTATCTTCCGCTTTTTGAGAAGATAGGTATCCGCGTGCTGAGCTCCATGAGCGGAGATGGACGCGTGGGCGATATCCGCGGCGCACACAGAGCCAAACTCAATGTCATCGTTTGTGCCAAATCTCTTGTGACGCTCTGCAGAAAGATGCAAGAACGCTATGATATCTCATGGGTATCGGTCTCTTTTTACGGCAAACGCGATACAAGTTTTGCCATCATGGAGATAGTAAACGCACTCGGCGACGGGGAACTTATCGAGCGTGCAAAAAAAGTTATCGCAGAAGAAGAAGCGATACTTCAAGAGGCTTTACTTCCCTATCAAAAACTCTTTGCAGGCAAAAAAGCAGTGCTCAACACAGGCGGAAACAAAGCGTGGTCTATAGCTTCAGGTTTGCAAGATTTGGGCATCGAAGTAGTTGCGACTTCTATCCGCAAATCCACCGAAGATGATATAGAAAAAGCCAAAGAGTATCTCGGACCTACGGGCATACTTATGAAAGCTCCCGCATCCGAACAATCCAAAATCATAGATGAACGCGGCGCACATATCCTCCTTGCAGGCGGACGCAGTCTCTATACGGCTATCAAAAAAAAGATATCTTTTATCGATGTCAATCAAGAGAAAAAAGTGAGTTACGGCGGATATAAAGGACTGCTCAATCTTGCAGAAGATCTCAAATACGCCTTTGCAAATCCTGTCTTTGCCAACGTCAGTAAAAAAGCTCCGTGGGAGATGGCGTAATGCAGAGAGAACAAGAGATAGCACTCAGCAAAAAAGAGCACAAACCGCTTCAGGTCAATCCCATCAAACATTCCCAGCCTATGGGCGCGGCGCTTGCGTTTATGGGGATACAAAACTGCCTTCCGCTCATGCACGCTTCACAAGGATGCGCTTCTTATACAAAAGTCTTTTACACGCGCCATTTCAACGAACCTATCGCGATGTACAACACTTCTGTGAGTGATATCACGGCGGTTTTGGATGGGGGTGATTACTCTATTTTGATGGCGATAGAGAATATTACGCAAAAAAACAAAACACTCAAGCCAGAACTTATAGGGCTGCACACGACGGGACTCACCGAGACAAAAGGTGACGATGTCCGCAGTGTCGGGATGCATATCGAGATACCCTATTGTTATGTCAATACGCCTGATTATGAGGGCGGTATGGAGAGCGGCTGGGCTTTGACTGCCAAAGCGCTTATCGTGCAACATACAAAAGCCTCTACGCAGACAAACGCAGGCAAAATCCTGCTTTTGCCGCATGTGAGTATGCAGCCTATAGAAGTGGAAAAGATAAAAGAGCTTTGTGAGAGTTTTGGCTGCAGGACTTTGGCACTTCCGGATCTCTCCACTTCACTTGATGGATATCTCAGCGAAGGGCAGGGTAAACTCGGCACGGGCGCTATAAGTATAGAAGATATTGAGGGACTTGGAGATTGTGAATATGTCATCACTCTAGGCTCTTCTATGAAAGCTGTGGCAAAAGCGCTGCTTGAGAAAAACGCAACAATCAAACATGCTCACTTTAATCATCTCATGGGTCAAGAGGCAAACGACAATTTTGTCGCACTCCTGATGCAAATCCGACAAACGCAGCCAAATGCACTTACTAAACGCTGGAGAGGAAGACTGCAGGATGCGATGCTTGATAGCCACTTTTTGATTGGTTCGTCGCATTTTGTAATCACGGGTGAGCCTGATATGTGTGTGGGAATGTGTGAGCTTATTCAGAGTGTCGGAGGGAGTGTTGATGCGGTTATCGCGACAAATTACAGTCTTGTTCTCGAAGAGCTAAACGCAGCGAATGTTTTTGTCGGAGACCTCGAAGATGCTTTGCCATATTTTGCAAACGCAGACCTTGTTATCAGCAATTTTCATGCAGAACAATTGTTGCACATGCAAGAGAAACATACGGCATTGATGCTCAGAGGTTTTCCAAATTATGAAGAGCTTGGCAATCAGCTCAAGAATGACCAACTTTATGAAGGGAGTACATATTTTCTTTTTGAAGTGGCAAATGCGCTTAGAGTTGTTAAACACGAAAAACATTAAATTGATGAAGAGGTAAATGATTATGGGTGAATCTACAAAAATAACGGTACAGGGTGCGTCTTCTATACAAAACGCAATGAAGGTTGCGTTTGCAACAAAAGATATGCAGACGGTAAACGCACACTTCGGCGGTGCAAAAGAGTTTGTGGTTTATGATGTATCCACAGAGGGTTTTGCGCTGAGTGGAGTGGTGAAAACAGACACTTCCACGATGGAAGGCGATGATAAAACAGACTTCAAAGTCAAAGCACTCGCAGGCATCAACATCATGTACTGCGAATCTATCGGCGGTACGGCAGCTGCAAAAGTCATCCGTGGAGGCATCAATCCTATGAAAGCTGAGGAAGATAGCAAGATAGAAGATATCCTCTCAGAACTCGTAGAGATGATAAACGGCAATCCTCCGCCATGGGTGAAAAAAATAATGAATATAGAGACAAATGAAGACCCGCGTTTAGCACGCTGGTCTGCAGAATAAAGAATTTGAAAAACAAAATAAAGGAAAATAAATGAGTACAGAAATACAAGAGATAAGTCCATTTACGCAGGAGCTGATCCGTCAGATACGAGCGATAGATCAGTTTGGAAACTGGTCAAGACTCAGTGATGCAGAGGTTCTCACAAAAATCTATGTCAAAACAAAAGAAGATCTCAAAGAGATTCCTATTATCGCAGATATTGATGAGATTCTTATCGGTCAGATCAAGATGATATTCAAAGCCGTAGCACTGCAGTTTGAACGCAAAACAGGTGTGATGTGTAATGTCGTTATGGAGATGAGTCATGAAGGTTTTGGTCGTTGTATCGTTATCGCAGGTCGTATCGTGCTTGTGGACAAATACTTCAAAGACGCGCACCGTTTTAGTTTTAGAACGATAGAAAAACTTTATGAAGAGGGAGATAAGTATCTAGCCCAGTCCTTCGCAACTTACGAACAATATAAACCGTGTATCAAGGGAGATGAATAATGGCAAGTGTAGGCATATTTGTAGGAAGCAGCGGCGGTGTGACGCAAGAAGCGGCAGAAGCACTACATGAGCTCTTTGAGGGAAGTGAACTTATCAACATGGAAGAAGATTTTGACGGCATTGAGCAGTTTGATGATTTCGATGTTTTACTTATCGGCTCTTCCACATGGGGACAGGGCGATTTTCAGCGTGACTGGGTAGATCCTCTCTTTGAGATGCAAAACGATGAGCCTGACATGAGCGGGAAAAAGGTTGCGTTTTTTGGTGCGGGAGATCAGGAGAGTCACCCTGAAGAGTTTGTCAGCGCGCTTGGAAAGATGAAAGATATCTTTGCAAAACTCGGAGCAAACACTGCGTTTGGTGCGTGGCCTGTAGATGGTTATACATTTAAATACTCTTTTGCACAGCGCGACGGAAAGTTCTGCGGGCTTCCTATAGATGATATCAATCAGGAAGATTTGACACAAGAACGTATCGAAAAATGGGCGGCTCAGGTCAAAGCTGAGATGGGTCTCTAAAAGCAAAACAAAAATGTACGCTTTGGTAGCGTTTGTTTGTTTTTTACGGCAGAGGTTGAGAGTGAAAATTGCAACCTGATTTATAAATAGTTTTAAAAGGATTGACCATGAGCAGATTTGAAGAGTTTTCACTACTAAAAGATACTGAAGATTTTTTTGACTTTTTTGACCTTGAATATGATGAGAGACTTGTTTATGTCAAGCGTTTTCATATCATGAAAAAGTACGGAGAGATGATAGACAAAGCCAAAGAGCAAAATATTTTTGATGAGAATAAACTTCTTGATTTTTACAAATTTGCACTTATCAGCGTTTATAAAAACTTTGAAAACGGATATTCACCTTCTGCGGCTGATGTTTGGAATACTTATGACAATCCTAGTGCGTGCGGCTCATGCTCTACATCTTCTAGTTGCAACGATATAGAGGAGGTGACAAATGGAACTCACGCATGCGCAAGCCAGCCAAGTCTCAGCTTCAACTAAGGACGAAATCCTTCCGGTATTTCGCCTAGGACAAAGAGTGCGTATGACAAAACCTATACGCAACGACGGCTCAAATCCTTTCAACGAACCAAATGAGATCCTTGTTCAAGCGGGAGCAGAGGGGTATGTCAAACATATCGGAGATTGGCTTCAGGTTATCCGTATCTACGAAGTCCATTTTATTGAAGAGGGCGATACTTATGGTTGCCGTGAAGCGGAGCTTGAAGCTATAGATGATCTTGACGGATATGATGAAGTCGCAGAAGAACTGCGATGGCTCAAAGAACACAGAGCCGAAAAAGAAGCCAAAAAAGCTGCACAAATGCAATCCCAAAAAGAAGGAGAATAACTTTTTGTGAATTGACGATCACAAAGGCATCGACCATAATGTTTGCGTGTGAGAAATAAAAGGAGAAAGAATGGTAAATGTAATATTTTGCGGTTTTGGTGAAGGTATGGACAAGCGTGTTATCGCGAAGCAAGGGGATTTGCTTTTGCGTGTGGCAAATAACAACGGTGTTGTTATTCCAACAGATTGCAAAGACGGCATGTGCGGCAGTTGTGCTGTAAAAGTGGAAGAGTTGACGATAGACATGAGTGAAGCTGGAGCGAAAAGCGAAGTGGATCCTGATGGCTGGGACAAAAACAAATACACGACTTACATGGAAGACAAAGAGCTTGCTACACTTGTGGAGATGGGCGCTATCAGTAAAATAGAGGCAGAATCCGCACAGCAGTATGCACAGCAAACTCCTGTAAGACTTGCCTGTCAATGTATCATCAAGGGTTCTATCCTTGTGAAACCTTTTGAATAATCAAAAAAACTAAAATAAAGATAAGGAAAAAATAATGACAACACGTGTAGAGATCATCAATGACTTTTTGGCTATCAATGTAAAACCTGGCAAAACGATTCAAGATATCGTAGAAGCATCAGGAAGTGCACTTCCTTTTGGATGTCGTGACGGTGAGTGCGGTACTTGTATCGTTACAATCGAATCAGGTATGGAATTTTTGAGCGAAATGACTGCAAAAGAGAAAACAGTTATGAAAATGCTCAATGAGCCAAGCCCAAAAGCACGTCTTTCATGCCAAATGAAAATCGTTGAACCAAACGGTCTAGTACGCCTTAAATACTAATCTTTTTACCCCATTTTGGGGTAAATCTTCTGTAAAAACACCTCACAATACAAAATTGTTCGCTTTTATACCTAGCTAGAACAAATTATGCAGCTGTATAAATAAGACCCACTTTTAGGCGATAAAAAAGAGAAAAAAATCGTATTATTTTAGGGCACTTTGAATAAAGAAGCAAACAATGAAACAAGCATTTAATTTTAAACAAAAGCAGTTACCACGGCTCTCTATGCAGACTTGGCTGCCACTGCTCCAATGTTCACTGAGTGATTTGGATAAGCATATTCAGGTCATCACAAATGAAAATCCGTGTCTGGAAGTAGAATCGGGATTTGAGATGCCTGAGAGCTCTTCGGATGGTTCACACAACACTTTTATGGAGTATCAAAACCATGTCTCCAACTCCGCCACTGAAGAGATAGAGTGGATGAGTGTGGCTACTGAGTCTCTGTATGAAGTGCTTGACGCGCAAATAAGTGCGCCGCTTTTTCCAACGCCCATCTCGCAAAAAATAGCAAAACAGATTATATTTTATATCAATGATGAGGGCTATTTTGAAGGGGATGTCAAAGAGATAGCCACACAGTGCGATGTAGATGCTTACAAAGTCGAGCAGGTGCGACAGCGTTTTGCCTATCTCAAGCCCATCGGCGTAGGAGCGGTTGATTATAAAGAGTCGTTTTTGTTTCAGTTGGGTGAGTTTGATATGGATGATGAACTGAGTATCCTCATGAGCGCTCTTATCACGCAGTTTGAAAATATAGAAAAATTTATGAAACATCCCAGACTTCATGATGCAAAAGAGATACTCAAACATCTCAATAATCCTCCCGCAATCGCTTATATGCAAAGTGAAATGCAGATTTTGCCCGATTTGTATATAGAGTTTAAGGGCGATGAGCTCACTATCCGTATCAACAACGACTTTTATCCGAACCTGATTGTCAGTCAAATAGACAAATACGACAACTTCGCAAAACAGAAGTTCAAAGAAGCGAGAGAGCTTGTAAAACTTCTCGATCTTCGCAAGGCGACACTTTACAATATCGCACTTGTACTCATCGAGAAACAGTACTCTTTTTTCATGGGAAGCGAGCTCAAACCACTGCGTTTGCAGGATGTGGCGGATGAGTTGGGATTTAACGAATCGACCATCTCAAGAGCCATCAGCGACAAGTATCTTGAGTGCGAACGCGGTGTCTATTCTTTTAAGGATTTTTTCTCCAACTCCATCGGAGAGGTTTCCACTTCGGAGATCAAGAGTTTTCTCAAACGACTCGTAGAGAGTGAAGATAGAGAAAATCCCTTTAGTGATAAGTATCTACACGAGAGTATCGAAGCGCGTTTTGGCGTGGCAATGGTGAGAAGATCCATAGCCAAATACCGCCAAGAACTCGATATTCCTGCGTTTAAAGAGAGAAAGTTTTTGTATGAGCTTTCGATGCTTTAGGGAGCTAAATTGGCAATTTTTAGATTGTGCTATCTTTATCTTTGAGTTATACTTTTAAAAAATATACGAGGTATGTAGATGAACTCTTTGTCGGATTTGCATAGTAATTATCAGCAGATAGAAAAAGACATAGGGCTTGCAAGCTCAAGTAAACTTCACGAATTTTTTGTAAACCTCATAGGGATAACACCAAAAGAGTACCGAGAAAAAGGCAAGGATGTCTGCATAACTTACGGCTACGGAGATACTCCTTTTGGTAGAGCGCTTATCGGTCGTATGGATAAAAGTATCTGTTATCTTGCATTTATCGACAATAATCAAGAACAGGTGTTTAAAAGCTTTGAAGAGTATTGGGGAAATGCAAATCTGTTGCATGACGATGTAAAAGCTCACGAGTACCTAGAAAATATATTTATCAAAAACAAAAAATATAACCTTCTAGTCAAAGGGACAGATTTTCAGATAAATGTTTGGAAAGTGCTTTTAAATTTGCCATACGGAGTGGTTGCAACTTATCAAGATATTGCAAATTATAGAGACAAACCAAAGTCCGTGCGTGCAGTTGCGAGTGCAATTGGAAAGAACCATATTGCTTATCTTATCCCCTGCCACAGAGTCATCGCAAAAAGTGGAGCCATGAGCGGATACCGCTGGGGCATAGAGAGAAAAAAGATACTTATAGCGTCCGAATCAATCAACAAAGATGTAAAATGAAACTAAAAATGGCGCGGCGATTTCTTTGACGAGGGCATCACACACGACACATGACTAAAGAGCAGATTGAATCTGCACAAAAACAAGCTAATATTTGGACACCTAAACAATAAAAAGCTAACAAAACCTCGTGCCTAGAGTCAACCGTTAAACCTAGTACCTCTTTTACCCGTTTTAGGTCGATGTGGCGATAATCTAGATTTTGCAAGAAGTCTAATAATAGGAGAAATACATGAACTTCATAGAACTTGATACCTATCTACTTTCAAAGAAAGGTGCTAGCTTTGATTATCCGTTTGATGCAAAAGTGCGGGTTTACCGTGTGGCGGGCAAGATGTTTGCGCTTTGTGTCGATGAACTGCCTTTGGCGCTCAACCTCAAATGCGACCCTCTCTATGCTCTGGAGCTTCGCTCTCTTTATCATGCAATAAAAGCGGGATATCACATGAGCAAAAAACACTGGAACACAGTAACCCTTGGCGCCGATGCAGATGATGCTTTGGTCAAAGAGTTGATTGAACATTCCTACTCTTTGGTAGTAGCAGGACTCACAAAAAAACAAAGAGAGGCACTTTGATGGCAGAGGCACTCTCAAACTACAAAAACAGATAAAATCCGCTAACAAACGTATCTAAGCGACAACAACTACATACAACTTGAGAATCTGCGGGCAACTTATGAGACAAATGAAGTGTTAGACGAGGTTGCAGTTGCTTCGATAATTTTAAATACAGTATCATATATGATACAATCATTGTAATAATATGGTAACATTATAGTATTAGAAATGATACTTTAAGGGAGCAAAAATGTACAAGGTTTTAATATTAAATGAACTCAAGAATCAAAAAGAGGCTCTTAGTATCCCGTATGAATCGATTGCTTTACGCTCAGGGGTGGGAATTGCGACTGTTAAGCGAACTTTTGCAGGGAGTGATATCTCATTTGACACACTTGAAAAAATTGCTATGGCTTTGGACTGTGAACTCTCTATAAAACCCAAACACTCTGCTAAATCGCTTTATAAATCTCAGGTTGAAAAAAAAGCACAGGAGATTGTAGAGCGAGTCATGCAGACTTCTGCCTTGGAAGATCAAGCTGTGGGCAGTGAAGCACAAAAAAAGATGCTTGCTCAAGCAAAAGCGATGATCGCTAAAATGCCAAAATCTCAGATATGGGGATGATAACATTTGATAAAGAGGGGGAAACTCCTCTTGATGATATATCAGGATTAAAACTCAAAAAAATCACTACGCGTAAAGAGCTAGATGAAGCAGAAGCGCAAAATATCCTCAAAGCATACATTCACTATACATTAACTCCCTCAACGTTAAAAAAAATAGAGTTCAATCTTAGCTTTTTTCGTAAACTGCATTATGATATGTTTGGCGATGTATGGAGCTGGGCAGGTGAGTTTCGCACTACCCAAACTTCCATAGGTGTTGAGGCAAATAAAATCCATCAAGCTTTGTATCAGTTACAAGATGATTTGAAGTTTTGGGAAGAAAACTGGGACTATCAAGACACCGCAACACGCTTGCACCACACACTCGTCAAAATCCATCCTTTTGCAAACGGTAACGGAAGATGGGCACGACTTGCGACAGACCTATGGCTCTTAAAAACTGGGCAGAGTGTACTTTCATGGGGTGGAAACATTACTGAAATTTCTATTGCACGCACAGAATACATCGCCTCGCTTAAAGAAGCAGATAGTGGAAGTTATGAGCGGTTGATGGGTTTTATGTTTGGAAATAATAAATGAAACTAATATCACCGATGTATTCATTCGTCCCGAGTATCAAGGGCAAGGCATCGGCAAAGCGATAGTGAGTAAACTTGTAGAGTTTAGCAAAAAACACAACAAGATTACCCTCTATGCCAAACTTGGATTTGACAAGATGAATACTGCTATGGCTATTTTTAAAAACTGTGAGAGGGGTTTGTAAGTGAGATGGAAGTTAAATTGGTTAATTAATAGAAATATTTATGATTAAGAGGATGTTTGAGTGAAATATACTATAATATTTACATGTAAATTTACAAGGAAATAAAATGGTTAAGTATGCACAAAACGAACTTTTTTCGATTACAGACTTTACGAAACAGATAGGTAGTGTAGTTGGAAGTATAAAAGAGCACTCCATTGAAAAAATAGGCATCCTCAAAAACAACAGACTCGAAGCCGTGGTCATCTCTACCGACGAATACGAAAGACTCAAAGCCCTTGAAGAAGAGATGGAACTCGCAGAACATACGCAGATATATAATGCGGTGCAAAAACGAAAGGCAACACCTCTGTCTGAGTATGTCTCTATGGACGATATGGCTAAAAAATTTGAGATAGATTTAGACAAAGTTTAACCTATGTACGAGATAAAGTACCATCCTTTAGTAGAAGCAGACTTAAAAGAGCTAAACCATTCCATCAGACTTGAAGTCTTTAAAAAACTCAAAAAGATACAACAAACGCCAGAAATCGGCAAACCTCTAGGCAACAAAAACAACATGAACCTTACAGGACTTTTTAAAGTGTATGTAGCAAAAAAACAAGTCCGAATCGTTTATGAAATCATTGAGAATATTTTAGTCGTAAAAGTCATAGCCATCGGTAAAAGAGAAAGTATGGAAGTTTATAAGCAGGCTGATGAGAGACGGTGAAGATGAACATTGCTATGGCTAGTTTTAAGAATTGTGGGAAGGTTTTGAAGATGGGTTTGGTTGGTGAAGTTGGAAAAGAATAATGGGTAATAAAGATATTTATAAAACAAGTAATATGTATAAGGATTGTCAATCTAAATACATAGTTTATTTAGACCAGAATGTACTTAGTGACCTCAGAGATAGAAAACTATTTGAAACAAAAAATAAAAATTTAATGATGCTAAAAAGTATTTTAATGAGACCTGATATTGAGGTTGTTTTTTCTCATGTCATAGTTGATGAAATATCACAAATTAATAACGATGATTTTTTTCTTGAACATTATCATGTTTTGGACCAACTTGGAGCAAAATTTATTGACCCAATAAGTAAAAAAATTATCAATGAAGAAGCACATAAAGCTGCTTTGACCTACTTGAAAAATAAAAAAATATCATTTAATACTTCATACCCTTATGTTGAAAAAATATTAGAGGAACTTAGTAGAAAAATATCTGGTCTTAAAGTGGATAAGACTTTTGATGGTATTGAAAAAGACTTGAAAAAAAATTTAGATTATATAGGAAATGATGCTATAGAACAACTTAATAATCTTAATGAAAATGATTATGAAGAACCAATAAAAAGTGCTTTGATTGATATGAAAGCCAATATGCCTATTTTGTTAAAAGAATCCATACCAGCTTCTAATCTATTTCCTCAATTATACAATATGCCTTTAGGTACAAAGCCTTATAGAGAGCATGAATTGACAAAAAAATTGATGGATTCTAATCCAACCAGTTCTGAATTAGTCATAGAACTTGAAAAAAGATGGCAAAAGGAAAGTCATATATTTTCCTCCAATCTTGTTTCTAATAGTTTAGTTGAAAGTAAAATATTTTATGCTTACACACAATTGAATTGGCTTGGATATTATGCTGATGATTTTGATAAGGATAAAAAGAATAAAGATAGATTTAATGCTTCTCAAAATGATATGAGACATCTTGCATATGCTTATAGAGCTGATTTTTTAATTTCAAAAGATGAAAAACTTCTGAAAAAAGCTATTGTAAGTTATGAGTTTGCTAATGTTAAAATAGTTGTAGGTACTCCTGAATATTTTTTAAGCGTACTCAAAATTTGATATTGAAAAAGACCTTGGAAAAAAATGGTTTGCTTTTTCTAAGATAGATATAGAACCACTTTATATATTGGATAAATTGAAATAAACTATGTGTAAAATAAAATATTGTATCTTGACTCAAAATATTTTAGACCATTTTGCCGACATCGGGAAAATGGTTGATATAGGTTCAGGAGCAGAAAAATATTGCAAAGAGAGCTTAAAATGAGTTTAGATAAAAAAAGATGCGGTTGGGTAAAACTGAGTGAGCCTATTTATGTGGCATACCACGATGAAGAGTGGGGAGAACCTTTGCATGATGAACGGGCACTCTTTGAACTTTTTTCTCTTGAGACACAAAGTGCAGGGCTTAGTTGGCTAACTGTTTTGAAAAAACGCGAAGGCTACCGTAGTGCATTTGATAATTTTGATTTAGCAAAAGTGGCTTCTTATGTGGACTCAGATGTAGAGCGAATCATACAGAGTGCAGATGTCATAAAATACAAAGCAAAAATCGAAGCAATCATCACAAACGCCAAAGCATTTGAGCAGATACAAAAAGAGTTCGGCTCGATAGATAACTATTTTTGGAGTAAAGTCGGCAACAGACCAATCCTCAACGATGTAAGCGACTACAAAACAGCGCCGACAACTTCAAAACTCTCAGATGAGATAACCAAAGATCTGAAAAAACGGGGGTTTAAATTTGTAGGTTCAGTGACTATCTACGCATTTATGCAGGCTTGTGGGATGATGGATGACCATGAGAATGAGTGTTTTTGTAAAAATAAGAAGTAAATATAATAAACAACGAAGAGAAGCAAATTTTTTATAACGTCTAAAAAAGTAACTCATCTCTACATCCTTAATATAAAATTTACATATTAATATATAGATTTAATTTTTTTGATAGAATACCTCTATGTTGATATCTTTTGTTTAGCATTTTTTGATATATGCCGTGATAGAGGGTATTTGAGGAATTGAGGAATGAAAAGATATAAACGTATTTCTAACATTGATTTAGATGAAATTTACTCCATAAATAATAAGACCAATACAAATCTACTTAGAGCCGTCTTAGAGAGTTCCCCTGATATTATTATCTTTGCTTTGGATACAGAATATAAATATTTAGCTTTCAATCATGGGCATAAAATGGTGATGCAATCCATTTGGGGCAAAGATATCAAGCTTGGTATGAATATGTTGGATGTGATAGACAGAGCAGATGACTGCAAAAAAGCTAAAAATCTTTTTGACAGAACACTCAACGGTGAATCTTTTATTGACGAAACAGAGTATGGTGATGAGACATTTGATAGGAAGTATTGGCAAACATTTTACTCCCCTATTTATGACGACACCGCAAAAAATATAATCGGTCTCACTTGCTTTAACTTAGATATATCTGAACCAAAACAAAATGAAAAACAATTAAAGTTGGCTGATCTGTCATTAAACATAATCACTGATGCGATCTATCTAATCAATAATAATTTGAAAATAATCTATGTAAATCAAGCCGCATGCGATTCGCTTGGCTATACGAAAGAGGAGTTGATAGGTAAAACTTCATATGATATTGATCCGATTATCACACCAGAGCAAATAGATAAAATCACTAAGAATGTTGAGTTGTATCATACGGCGGAGTTTGAAACAAAGCATAAACGAAAGGATGGTTCAACTTTTGATGTTAAAATCACAACATATCCTTACATAAGTGATAATACGCAATTTGGTTTAAGTATTGTCAAAGATATTACAGAGAGCAAAAAAACCGATGAAAAATTAAAACTTTTGGCGAGTGTCTTTATAAGTGCAAAAGAGGGAATTATCATCACTGATACTAAAGGGATAATTGTTGATGTCAATGAAGCTTACACCTTAATTAGCGGGTATAGTAAAGAGGAAATCGTAGGTCAAAATACCGGATTTTTAAAATCAGAGAAACATGAAAAAGCATTTTATAAAAATATGTGGAATGAATTAATCCAAAATAGATATTGGATTGGTGAGATCTGGAACAGAAAAAAAAACGGAGAGATTTTTGTCGAAAGACTTACGATATCTGCCATCTGTGATTCTGAGGAAAGAGTATCGAGCTATGTAGGATTATTGTCGGATATAACGACAGGAAAAGATTACGAATCTACCTTGGAGCGGATGGCATTTTACGATTCTTTGACGGGATTGCCAAATCGCTTGTTGTTCGCCGAGAGAATCAACCAAGCCATGATGATCTCAAAACGTTTAAAAACCAGTATGGCGGTTTGCTATCTGGATTTGGATAAGTTCAAACCGGTCAATGACGGTTTTGGGCATAGTGCAGGAGATATGTTGCTGATCGAAATTGCAAATCGGATGCAAAATAGTGTAAGAGAAAGCGACACAGTAGCTAGAATGGGTGGAGACGAGTTTGCTCTTTTGCTATTAAATATTAAAAGTGTTGAGGAGTGTGAAACTATAATTATCAAAATTTTAGAAAGCATTAATGAGATGTTTGTTCTCCCAAATAAAGAGAGTGTCAAAGTGACTGCAAGTATCGGTATAACTCTGTATCCGCATGATAATGCCGCTTCTGATTTATTGATGCGTCATGCGGATCAGGCTATGTATTTGGCAAAAGAAAGCGGTAAGAACAGATATATTTTTCACAGCTAAAATTGTACAATTATCAATAACAATCACAAAAGAATAGTATGGCATATATTGAATTACCAGAATTTAAAGAGATGTCTCCTGCAGTTGAGGAAAAGGCTCGCCCGATTTTAGAAAAAACGGGAAAACTCGGAGAGATTTTTAAACTTTTGGCACTCGATGAAAATATCTACTTTGCAATCGATGGGATGGTGCAACGCTTTTTGCTCGACCAAACGCATCTCTCGTATGAGATCAAAGAATCGATAGCTCTTTTAATCTCACAAGAAAACGGCTGTAAAATGTGAGTCGATGTCCATAAAACAAATCGCCAAAATGCTTAGTGCCGCAGTCTAAACGCAGCCTATCTTCCCCAGAACTAGCTCGATGGCGTGTCTATCGCCGTGTAGTAGTTGTCTGTAGCGTTTGTTTTACTTTTGTTTTGTGGGTGTGCGAGTGCGGATTCGTTGGTCTCTCCTGTACGGATGCGTTCTACTTCCAAAACAGGTGTCACCCACATCTTTCCTGAGCCTGTCTCAAGGTCTCTTGTGTTGGAACGGATAGCTTCTTTGGCGGATTCTTTGTAAAAATCATTGGATATCACGATATCAAGACGCACATTTTTATCAAGTTTCGTCATGCCGTCCTCACTCATAAAACTAAGCCCGCCTTTGCCTGTCACGCTACTGATTGTGACGCCTTCTATCTCTCTTTCTCTCAAATCATAGAGCACATCATTTAAACAATTTTTGTTGAATATAGCCGTGAGTAAATACATAATAAATCCTTGAATATATAAGTTAATAACGCTCATGCAATTATCATTCTCAACGATCTGATTTTCTTTTGAAATGTAACATTTTTGTAATCAAGAGGCAAATTTAACAAAAATGTCAGCTCTGTTGCCCTTTGTCATAGAAAACCCCGAAGAAAGCAAGAATAGTAATTGCAAACTCATTTTTAATATTTAGAAATCAGAAGGATACCTTATGGCTAGAGATAATTTGATAGGCGGAGCGTTGTGGGAAGAGTACTCAATGGAAGTACAGCGTCGTATGGATAACCCTACAAATATGGGTGAGATCACAGAGGCAGAAAAAGGGGATGACAAACTTATCATCGCGGATTTTGGTGCTGAGAGCTGTGGGGATGCCGTACGTCTTTACTGGCTTATCGACCCAAAAAGTGATACTATCAAGTCAAGCAAATTCAAGAGTTTTGGCTGTGGTACTGCGATAGCATCTTCAGATATGATGGCTGAGCTTTGTATGAACAAAACAGTCGATGAAGCACTCAAAATAACCAATATTGATGTAGAAAAAGCACTCAGAGATGAGCTGGATATTCCCGCTGTTCCTGGTCAAAAGATGCACTGTTCGGTTATGGCGTATGATGTTATCAAAAAAGCTGCATCTATGTATAAGGGTGTGGATATGGAGTCTCTTGAGAGCGAATTTATCATCTGTGAATGTGCACGCGTTTCTCAAGATACGCTCATGCAGGTCATCAAACTCAACAAACTCAAATCCATCGAAGAGATCACCGACTATACAAAAGCAGGCGGTTTTTGTAAGTCATGTATCAAACCCGGAGGTCATGAGAAAAAAGATGTTTATCTGGTAGATATTCTCTCAGAGATGATGGGTGCACTCGAAGCAGAGGAAAAATCCCGCAAAATCATCGAAGCAAAAGGTGACGGTACATTTGCTTCTATGGGTCTTGTCCAAAAAATCAAAGCGGTTGAGTCTATCCTCGAAGAGTATATCCGTCCGACACTCAAAGCAGACGGCGGCAATGTAGAACTTATCGATATCAAAGATGTAGATGGCGAGTTTGAAATCCTTATCAAATATATGGGTGAGTGCATGAGCTGTTCGATGAACACGACGACGACACTTGCAGGTATCCAAGATATGCTCAGTTTCAAACTCAAAGCAAAAATCAGAGTTATCGTTACATAATGAACTACGCAACAAAAGAGGGTACCTTCGGGTATCTCAAACAATTCTCAAAATACTCAAAAGATTTCTTCAGATTTAACGGGGATTTTTTTATCTCCTCGCTTGGTTTAGGCACTTTTCGCAAAGAGCCTTACCGTGAAGAAAACTACATAGTCAATTACAAAAACTCTGTCAAGATGGCTGTTCTGAATGGTATCAACCACATAGACACGGCTATAAATTATCGTTATCAGATAAGTGAGCAGGAGATAGGCGAAGCGCTCGAAGAGCTTTTTAGCGAAGGAAGAGCTTCACGAGATCAGATAGTCGTCGCTTCAAAAGCGGGTTTTTTGCCTCTTGAATTTCCATTCCCTGAAAATCCTTATGCATGGATAGAGAAAAATGTCATCAAAAAAGGTCTCGCAAAAAAAGAAGAGATAGTCATAGACCAACACTGTCTCTCCCCGAAATATTTGCGCTGGAGCGTAGAGCGTTCTTTGGAAAATCTCAAGCTTGAAACCCTTGATATCCTCTATCTGCACAACCCCGAAACGCAGCTTGGATATATAGATTATGAGACACTTTTGGGGCGTATCAAAGAGGCTTTTGTACTCTTTGAAACACTCGTAAATGAGGGCAAAATCCGTGCTTACGGTATAGCCGCATGGAACGGATTTTTGTATGAAGAGGGACACACGGAGTATATCAGCCTCAAAGATATCATGCGCATTGCGTTTGAAGTCGGGGGCAAAGAGCATCATTTCAAGTATCTCCAGTCTCCGTTTAATCTTGGAAAACCTGAAGCGTATAACTTTAGTAATCAACAAGGTCCTGATGGGCGTTATTACACGCTCATGCAGGCTGTAAGCGGTTATGGTTTGCAGCTCATGGCATCTTCTTCGCTTTTGCAGTTGAACCTTTTCAAACGCAAATTTGCCCCAAATCTTGGTGAACTCCTTGGAACATCTGATTTTAATGATGTCACAAGTGCCTTGCAGTTTGCGCGTTCGGCAAACGCAACAAGCGCTCTTTTTGGAGCAGTAGATCCGCAGCATGTGGAAGAGAACCTCACACTTGCTTATCTTCCGGGGATAAATGTAGAGACGATGAACAAGATAATAAAGGATACGCATGTTATATGATGTCATCGTCGTCGGCAGCGGTATCGCAGGACTTTTTTCTGCGCTTTATGCAAAAAAAAGTGGTGCAACGGTCGCGATACTTACAAAAAGTAATCCCTTTCGCTCCAACTCTGCAGTCGCATCAGGCGGTATAAACGCAGTCATAAATCTCAGCGAATATGACTCGATTTTGCATCATATCAACGATACGATAGATGGCTCGGATGGTTTGACAAATAGAAAAAACATAGAAGATATGTGTCATGAAGCGCCTGAAATCATCAAAGAACTTGCAAAAATGGGTGTGAATTTTGATGCGGATGAAGAGGGCAACATCATGCAGCGCCCCTTTGGCGGGACAAAAGCGACGCGTACTTGTTATATAGCGGACAAAACAGGAAGCGCTATCGTACAAGCACTTCTGCTAGAGTGCCGCAATCAAGGCATCCATATCCTCAGCAACCACCAACTGCTGAGTATCGCAAAATACAAAGAGAGACTCTCAGGCGTAACACTTTTGCGCCGAAGAGACTCTCAGGTCATAGCGCTTGGATGTAAAGCGCTTGTGCTCGCAGGCGGAGGTTATGCAGGTATTTTTCGCGGACACTCTACAAATGCGCAAGAGAGTTCGGGCGATATTATCGCCGCAGCACTGCGAGCCAATATGAAACTCTCCAACATGGAGTTTGTGCAGTTTCATCCGACAACACTCAAAAGTAACGGAGCGCTTGTCACGGAAGCCGCGCGTGCTGAGGGCGCATATATCGTGGATGAAAAAGGTGTGCGTTTTACCGATGAGATGCAAACGCGGGATAAACTCTCTCGTGATATCACGACTCATATGCTCTTGGGACATCACATTTTTCTGGATTTTAGACATCTTCCACAAGAAGTGATAGAAAAAAAACTTCCATCCACACAAAAAATGGCACTCAATAGTGCCGGTATTGATATCATGAGCGAACTTTTGGAGATAACGCCCTCTGCACACTATACGATAGGCGGCATCTGGACGAGAGGAGATACATCTACAGAGATTCCCGGCATCTTTGCCTGTGGCGAGTGTGCGGTGACGGGAGTCCACGGTGCAAATCGACTGGGTGGAAACTCTTTGCTTGAGGGGATGCACTTTGGACGACTTGCGGGAGCTGAAGCGGGCAAATATGTCAAACGCAGGGATTTTTTGCCTATAGACTACGCAGATATCAACAAAGAGCTGCGTCGTATTGACCTTATTATCGACGGAGAGAGTCATTTCAATATAAACGCAATGCGAAAAAATCTCGGCAATGCTTTGTTCAAAAACGCAGGGGTGTTTCGTGATGAATCATCCCTTGTCGATGTCTATGAGTATGTAGAATATCTGATAGAAAAGGAGTATGGCCTTCACTGTGTAAGTAAGGACAGAGAAAACAATGTCGAACTCTCTTCCATCTTAGAGTTTAAAAACGCACTTTATATTTCTGAGGCGATGATACTCTCAGCGCTCAAGAGAGAAGAGAGTAGAGGAGTGCATTATCGTAATGATTTCCCACAGAAAAATGATAAACGCTTCTTTACTCCTTCGTATGTAAGTTTGTTGGATGCAAATCTATTTTATATAACTTTTGAGAATATAGTGTTTGATACTTTCTGGCATAAAATCAAAAAATTTTTAACTTCAATCAAAGGATAAACAATGGCAAAAATAATGATACGTGAAAATGACGAGGGGCAAATCCTCTTTTACCTTGCAAAAAGAGATATGGAAGAGATCATCAAAACTCTTGAGTTCGACACAGAAGAAAAATGGGGCGGCAAAGTGGATCTGACTAACGGTGATGTCTGGTTTATAGAGCCTCAGCCAAAAAAACTTCCTGATGAAGTCGTAGCCAAAATAGTAACACGCGGAGACCGTGACTAAGAAGTAATGTAAATATAACTGTGTAAATTCAAAAATTGTAATTTATCATATGGGCTTAAAAGTTGCTATCAGGTAGATTTATTTGAAGGATTTATAACAGACTAAAGAAGGTTGAAAGAAACTTGCTTAGAAATAACTCAAAGATACGAAATAGGATTCCTTGAAATAGGGAATAATGAAGACCATGTACATTTTTTAGTTCAAAGTGTACCAACACTTGCAATCAGCCGAATAGTAACAATAATAAAAAGTATAACAGCAAGAGAGATTTTTAAAACACACAAAGAAGTAAAAAAAATCTTATGGGGAGGCTCACTATGGAGTAGTGGGTACTATACAAATACAATTGGTCAATACGCTAAGGAAGAGATGATAATAAAATATGTAAAGAATCAAGGTTGTGAGTACGAAAAAATACATCAAGGAAAATTGAACTTCGATCTAGCCTGAGGATACCCCACACCCTTTGGTCGGGGAGGCTTCATTTTTCAAAAATTGCACTTTAGATTTAAATTTTGGATTCTTTAGTATTGTCATCCACTCAAAGTAAATTCAAAGACATTTTTTTGTATAATTCCTCGATTTTTACTAAAAGGTGGACAGATGGCTAAGAGGCGTGTATTGGTTAAATTTTCGGGTGAAGCTCTTGCTGGAGAAGCGGGTTATGGAATTGACACGCAAATCCTCAATTACATCTCTCAGGAGATAAAATCTTTAGTAAACGCTGATATTGAAGTTGGTATTGTTATTGGCGGAGGGAATATCATTCGTGGTGTAACTGCGGCAAAAGATGGCATTATCAAAAGAACATCTGGCGATTATATGGGAATGCTCGCAACAGTGATCAATGGTGTTGCTATGCAAGAAGCTTGTGAGCATGCAGGTCTTGAAGTGCGTATGCAAACCGCTATCAAAATGGAACAGATTGCTGAGCCATATATTAACCGCAAAGCGTGTCGTCATCTTGAAAAAGGCCGTGTTGTGATTTTTGCAGCCGGAACCGGAAACCCATTTTTTACAACAGATACTGCGGCAACACTTCGTGCAGTTGAGATTGGTGCAGATGTCATCATCAAAGCTACGAAAGTAGATGGCGTGTATGACAAAGATCCTGTAAAATACAGCGATGCGGTAAAACTCCCAGAACTTACATATGAACAAGCTCTGAGTGACCATATCAATGTTATGGATGATACATCGATTGCATTGGCAAAAGACAATAAATTACCAATTATTGTTTGTGATATGTCAAAAAAAGGCAATCTTTTAGATATACTCAACGGCAATATGCAAAATTGCTCAATCGTAAAATAATTTCAAAGGAATAACATGAAAGTTGAAGAACTAACAGCAAAAATTTTAGATAATAACCCTCACTTAGATCGTTACCAAATAGCAATCGCTGTAGCAAAAAGATGTGATGAAATTTCAAATGGATCTCCAAGTAAAATCAATATTGATACAAAAAGTATCAAACCGGCTGATCTGGCGCTCATGGAACTTGCTGAAGGTCTTGTCGTGATCAAGGGCTTCAAAGATATAGTAAAGTAATCGTTTGCCGCTTAGTCGAATAGATATTGAAAAAGTCAAACATCTTCATGATGTTGACTCGGCAAAAGCATACCTTTTTTCCCAAATACCTCCTTCTCCAGCGCTTGAGAGCGCATTATCATATTCTATAGAAGCGCATAAACATCAACTGAGAAAAAGTGGTGAGCCTTATATAATTCACCCAATTTTAGTAGCAAGTATAGCCGCCTCAATCACCAATGATGAGGCGATGGCTATCGCAGCGCTTTTGCATGATGTTGTAGAAGACACACCTTCAAGTATAGAAGATGTATTGCAGCTTTTTGGAACGGATGTCGCGCACCTAGTCGAAGGTCTTACAAAAATAGACAATATTAGAGATGCTGAACTTATTCCTTCTTCATCAAATGAAAAGTTGGTTGTCTCTGCTTTAACCTTCAGAAAGATGCTTGTAGCAAGCATAGAAGATGTGCGTGTTTTAGTTGTAAAACTTTGTGACCGTCTTCATAATATGCTCACTCTAGGTGCACTTCCCCCGCATAAACAACTCAGAATTGCCGAAGAAACATTGGTTGTTTACGCACCTATTGCACAGCGTTTAGGGATATCATTTTTAAAAAATATGCTTGAAGATCTAAGTTTTGGTTATCTCTTTAAAGAAGAAAAACATCATATTGACAATTATCTTGATACAAACTATCACGCGATAGATATGAAACTGAGTGAATTTAAAGAGTCTATAACGCGTTTACTCTTGACAAATGGTTTTTGTGAAGAGGATTTTGAAATACTTTCACGTGTAAAACACCGCTATTCTATATATCTGAAGATGCAAAGAAAAGGGATCGGTATTGACGAAGTGTTGGACCTTTTGGCGGTTCGTATTCTTACGGTGGATGCTGTAAAGTGCTACAATATTTTAGGGCTTATTCATCTTCATTTTCAACCGCTTTCTTCAAGATTTAAAGATTATATAGCGGTTCCAAAAGATAATGGATATCAAACTATCCACACGACAGTTTTTCACGACACAACAATATTTGAAGTCCAAATCCGTACCTATACAATGCATAAAACAGCAGAATTAGGTGTAGCAGCACACTGGAAATATAAAAATGGCGGCAATAATATCAAGCTTGATTGGCTCAATAATTTACAGTATCAAAATGAATCTGTAGAAGATTTTTATGAACTTATAAAAAATGATCTTTATTCGGATGATATTTCGGTTTTTTCTCCTACGGGAGACCCTTTTATGTTGCCCCGTGGTGCGGTTGCCCTCGATTTTGCCTATGCTGTTCATACGGAAGTAGGAAATAAAGCAGACTCTTGTTTGATAAATAGAGTGAAATCATCACTTTTAACAGAAGTTAAAAATGGAGATATCATCAAAATCAAACTTGCAGATGAGATCGTCACAAGATGTAGCTGGATAGATGCAGTAAAAACATCTAAAGCAACGGCAAATATGCGTATCAACTGCAATTCTCGTGTTCGTGATATCAACAACAAATCAGCTATAAGCATACTTGCGACTGCCATGAATCTTAATCATGCCAGAGTTGAAGAGTGGTTTGATGCAAATAAGATAGAAAACCGTGCGGCAATAGCATCAGACATCGAAAATCTCAAAAGCATAATCCATAAATATACAAGTGATATCAGTCAAAACAGCAGATTTAAAGGCTTTTTGTCAAGACACAGATTTAAGCTCAAGTCAACTATTCTCTCAGGTATAGAGATTTTTAGTGCTTCAAGTGTCAATGATGTCGTATTTGATTATTGCTGTCATCCAAAAACAGGAGATCAGATCTTGGGTTTTTTGGATAAGTCTAAAGTACATGTGCATCATAAGATGTGTAACTCAGCCGCAAAAAAACTCGAATTAAATGAACCAATGGTATTTGTAAAATGGGAAAGTTTAAATATATATAATTATAATCTCATTGCATCTCTACACAATGAAAAAGGTGCTTTGGCTGAATTTTTGACCTATCTTGTGAAGTTAAATATAGATATAAATTCTATAGAACTTGGCAAAGAAAGCAATACGTATATAAAATACTGTGAGATTGGTTTTGAGTCGAAAGAGTCAGATATTCAAATGCTAAAAAATAAAATAGAGAAAAAAATAAAAGTGATTCAGCTCATTAGAACAGATGACGCGTATAAAAATTAATAAATAGGACGAGACGTATATGTTACAAGAGGCTTTACGAGAGATACAAAGAGGGAGTGCTGAAATCATAGATATGCCAAGAGTTGAGACTCTACTCAAAGCATATTATAACGAAGGCAAAACATATACAGTAAAAGCGGGATTTGATCCGACTGCACCGGATTTGCATCTTGGACATACAGTTCTTTTACAAAAGCTTGCAACATTTCAGAAATATGGTGCCCGTATTCAGTTTTTGATCGGAGATTTTACCGCACAAATCGGTGATCCTACAGGGAAAAGTGCAACAAGAAAAACACTTTCTCAGGCAGATATTATTGAAAATGCGAAGAGTTATAAAGAGCAGGTTTTTAAAATACTCGATGCTTCCAAAACGGATGTCGTATTTAACTCAGAGTGGATTAATCCGCTTGGAGCTTCAGGTATGCTTACTTTGACAACAACCTACAATGTCGCCAGAATGCTTGAGCGTGATGATTTTGACAAACGCTATAAAAGTGGCGTTTCTATCTCTATAAGTGAATTCATCTATCCTCTGCTTCAAGGGTATGACAGTGTGCATCTTCAAAGCGATATTGAGATAGGCGGAACGGATCAGAAATTTAATCTTTTGATGGGAAGATATCTCCAAAGAGCATACGAAATCGGTAAAGAACAATCGGTGCTCATGATGCCTATTTTGGAAGGTCTTGACGGCGTCCAAAAGATGAGTAAATCACTTGGTAACTACATCGGTGTCGCAGATGAGGCAAATGATATGTTTGGGAAAGTTCTCAGTATTTCGGATGAGCTTATGTGGAGATATTATGAACTTCTCAGCACAAAATCTTTGGATGAAATAGATGTTTTGAAACAAGGTATTACAGATGCATCCCTACATCCAAAAAGCGTTAAAGAAGATTTGGCTATGGAGATAGTTGCAAGGTTTCATTCGGCAGAAGCGGCAAAAGCGGCTAAAGAAGAGTTCGATAATGTGCATGCAAAAAGCCAAATTCCAACAGATATCGAAGAATTTGAATGTGATGGTGCCGTTTGGATTGCCAAAGCCTTAGTAGATTGTAACATTGCACCATCTACTTCACAAGCAAGAAGAGATATTAAGCAAGGTGCTGTTAAAATAGACCAAGAAAAAATATCCGATGAGCAGCTACAACTAAGTAAGGGTGAGTACATCCTTCAAGTTGGGAAAAGAAAGTTTGCAAAATTAAAGGTAAATTAATGAGTTTTAAATCATTGAAAATTGGTGAGTATGTTATTGAAAAACCGATAGTCCAAGGTGGCATGGGCGTTGGTATCAGTTGGGATCAACTTGCCGGCAACGTTTCAAAAGAGGGTGGTCTCGGTGTTATCAGTGCAGTCGGTACCGGTTATTATGAAAACAAAATACACTCAAAAAGATTAGTGGCGGATAGACCTTTAGATGCTGCAAACTTTTACTCAAAAGAGGGCTTTGAAGCTATTATTAAAAATGCAAGAAAAATATGTGGTGACAAACCTCTTGCTGCAAATATTTTGTATGCTATCAATGATTATGGCCGTGTTGTAACAGACGCATGTGAAGCTGGTATCAACATCATTATTACGGGAGCCGGGCTTCCTACAAATATGCCGGAGTTTACAGCCGATTATCCCGATGTTGCCCTCGTGCCTATTGTATCTTCGGCAAAAGCGCTTAAAATCATCTGTAAAAGATGGCAGATGCGTTACAACAGACTTCCTGATGCAGTTGTACTTGAGGGTCCAAAAAGTGGCGGTCACCAAGGATTTACGTATGAGCAGTGCAGCATGCCTGAAAATCAGCTAGAAAATCTTGTGGCGCCTGTTGTCGCAGAAGCGGCACTTTGGGGAAATATCCCAGTTATCGCAGCTGGTGGTGTTTGGGATAAAAATGACATTGAAGAAATGATGGCTTTAGGTGCGAGCGGTGTGCAAATGGGTACACGTTTTATCGGTACATTTGAGTGTGATGCTCATGAGAACCTCAAACAAGTTCTTATCAATGCAAAACAAGAAGATATTATACTTATGGCTTCTCCCGTAGGATATCCCGCACAAGGTGTGCGAACAAACCTCACAAAACTTGTGGAAAATAGAGAAGGTCCTGCAATCAAATGTATCTCTAACTGCGTTTCTCCTTGTAATCGTGGTGAAGAAGCAAAGGTTGTTGGTTTTTGTATAGCGGACAGACTGAGTGATGCTTTTGAAGGAAATCTTGAAACGGGTCTCTTTTTCTCTGGTACAAACGGGTACAAGCTCACAGAACTGATATCAGTTCAAGAGTTACTTACAAAGCTTACTGAGGGTGAATAAATAAATATATGTTTCGTTATTTATTTTTTCTTCTTTTATTAGGTATTTCACTTTATGCGTTGGATGATAGTGAGATTTTAAAGCGTGCTGATGATCTTATGCAGACGAACAATAAGAGCAATCAATTCCGTGCCTATAACGATTATAAAAATCTTTATATTCGTTCTATTATGAGTGAAGATGAAAAACTCAAATTCAAGGCTTTAGAAGGAATTGTCAGTAGCGGAGGCAAGCTACATATAGATGTTGCCAGTTATGCCAGTGAACTCGCAGGCTACGAGAAAGAGAAAAAGTCTATTTCTAGCCCAACAATGCAAGACGGTCATGAAGAGATGCATGCAAAAGAGAAGATAGAACTTCTCAAAACCTCTACAAAAAAACAAGCTGATATACAAATCACTTCTACACACAAATTAAAATCCGTTCGTTGGCAAGATGAAAAGATGATTTTAATTTTTGACAAAGTTTTACAGCAAAATCAAATCAATTATTTTACGCTTTATGATAAAAAACAAAATATATACAGATATATTTTTGATATCCAATCTTCAATGTTGAGTGAGTCGCAAAACCTTCGTAAAGAGGGTGTCGGTAAGATACGTTTGGCACAATTTAATCAAAATACCCTGCGTTTAGCGATAGAAAATGATTCAAAGTTGGAGCTGAATTATAAAGTTGAGTCAGATCAAATTGTGATAAATGTGTCCAATGGGTCTGCGAATAAAAGCGTCGATGAGAGTGAAAAGATTGCAGCAGTTTCGTCTCCTGCTGCAGTTATGCCAAGAGGTCTTGCCGGAAGCAAGACTGTAGTGATTGATCCCGGTCACGGGGGCAAAGATCCAGGTGCAATCGGTAGCAATAAGGCAAAAGAGAAAAATATCGTACTTGATATTGCAAGTGAGCTCAAAAAGATTTTAACAGCTCGCGGGTATAAAGTATATATGACGAGAGATAGTGATCAGTTTGTCAAATTAAGTCATCGAACACAGTTTGCCAATAAAAAAAACGCAGATATATTTGTAAGTATTCATGCCAATGCGGTAGAGAAAACAAATGCAAATAAAGCAAACGGAATAGAGTGCTATTTTCTCTCCAATTCAAGGTCAAGCAGAGCGAAAAAAGTAGCTGCAAAAGAGAACTCTGCGGATTTGAGTGATATGAATTTTTATGGAAAAGAGAGTTTCTTACATACGCTTAATAAGCATAATATTGTAGCCTCAAATAAACTGGCAATCGATCTTCAAAGAGGAATGCTCTCTTCTTTGAGTGGGTATAAAAATGTGAGTGATGCAGGAGTCCGTGAAGGACCTTTTTGGGTTTTAGTCGGAGCACAGATGCCTTCTGTTTTGGTTGAGGTCGGCTTTATATCACATCCGGTTGAATCGACTAGACTTGTTGACAAAAGATATCAAAAAGGTTTGGCAACTGGCATAGCCAATGGTGTGGAGAGATATTTTTTAAATAACTAACTCAACTTTCGCACATAGATTATAGTAAAAAATAATCACTAAAATCCATCTGCGAAAGCCCATAAATAGGCACTATTAAGTATAATTTGTTTACCACAACAGACTAATGCAAGGTGCTTTTTTATGAGTATTGACAATTTTATCGAATCTGCGATAAGTAGTCTATTAAAGAATCCTGTTTTACAAGTACTTCGAGAGATTAATATCTCAAAAATTCTCATCCAAAGCAATTTTATCAAGCGTGATATTGGATACGCACTATTTCAGATACTCCTTCATTTCGTTTACATGCTGGTGATGAACAAGCGCCAATCGGCGTTTATTAGACATAGTGGTAATGCGTACAGAAAAGACACTTATTACGGGTTTGTACAGGTAACTGGCGAAAGCTATTGGGGACTGAGTGCGGCGGCACTGATACAAAAAGTCAGACCATTACAGAGTACTCATTATTGATGACACCGTAGAAGCAAAGCGTGGAAAACAGATTAAAGGGAGCTGTAGAAGCATTTATAGCAATAAAGAGCACCACTGTATCAGCGGGTGAATATTGTTTCACTTCCGTAATCTGGGAGTGTTCAAGATTCCGTGTCAGCATCGGATAGTTCCTAAAATTGTATCACAAATCTAAAGCATCATCAAGCCGTCCATCGAAATGGATGGCTAACTGAGAGATTGTTAAGCTCCAGTTTCTT
>JAQTWZ010000065.1 GCA_028689055.1 Sulfurimonas sp.
GCAACACCTCACCTCGATGGCGTTCACACAGTTTTCGGCGCAATCGAAAAAGAAGATGCAGAAAGCTTCAAAGTTCTTGACAGTATCAAAGGCCAAGACGGTATCATCTCTATCAAAGTTGTAGAAAAACGCAACTAGTCTTTTGTATGCAAATTTTTTCGATTGCATACATTAATATCTTATGAAAGAAGTCTATTATCTAATTTTGCGCGGCACTATTTAGAATCAGGTAAAAAATGAAAAAAGCAACAAAAAAAGAGATACAAGAGATACAGCAACTTTTTATAGAAAAGTACAGTGACGCAGTAACAGAACTTACATATACAAACGCTTATGAACTTGTCGTAGCCGTTGCTCTTTCTGCACAATGTACGGATAAGCGGGTCAATATGCTCACCCCTGAACTTTTTGCTAAATATCCCTCTCCAAAGGAGTTAGCAACTGCAGAGTTGGATGATGTCAAAAAAATCATCAACAGCTGTTCCTTTTTTAATAACAAAGCCAAAAATATCATCGAAATGGCTAAGCGCGTCGTAGCAGTCTATGGAGGTGAAATACCACTGAATGAAAAAGAACTCCAAACTCTTGGAGGAGTAGGACAAAAAACTGCAAATGTAGTCATGATAGAATATACGGGAGCCAACCTTATGGCAGTAGATACCCATGTTTTTCGTGTTTCGCATAGACTCGGTCTTAGCGACGACAACACAGCACTCAAAACAGAAGCCACACTCGTCAAAAAGTTTAAAAACAATCTTCACGCCCTGCATCAGGGAATGGTACTCTTTGGCCGCTATATTTGTAAGGCCAAAAATCCAAGTTGTGAGCAGTGCTTCCTAACACAATATTGTAAAACAAAAGAGAGTTTTAAGGTATAATTTTGGCATGATAAAAATAATACTATTAGCTATAAGCTTTCTTCTTTTTTCCGGTTGTTTCAACAAAAACGGAGTTTCAATGAAATACTACAGCGAATGCGAAGAGTATTATGATCTTCAAGGCTACTACCATAAAGATTGCGGCAAAGACGATGTTGTCTCGTACGAGCAAATGAAAGAAGTTTTAAAAAAGAAAAAAGAGCCCCAGCCAGAACAAAGCGTCTGGTAAAATGGCTATTTTATGGCGATAAAAGTTGCGAAATTTGCCCAGCGCAGCACCACTTCACAGTGTGAAAAACCGGCTTTTAACGCCATCTTGATATTTTCATCTTCACTATAAGGTACGAGTACATTTTCCAAAGCCTCGCGTTTTTGCATGATTTCATACTCCGAATATCCCTGCTCTTTTTTAAAATCATAATAGCATTCAATCAGATCTTTATTGAGCTTAGAGTGGTGTGAGATAACTTTTTCGCTAAAAAGAAAAACACCCTCTTTTTTGAGAAGCGAAGCTATCTTCTGCACAAGTTCTTCGCGTACAAGTGGGCGAATAAACTGCAAGGTATAGTTGCTAATCATCACATCCGCTTCTTTATAGTTATAGTTCAGTATATCTGCGTTTAGAACTTCGATATTTGCTCCATACGCTTCGCATTTTTTTCGTGCTTGGGCAAGCATAGCTTCTGAGTTATCCAGACCGATAAGTGCTGCGTTTACCTGCAGTTTTCTATGGATATTGAGCAGCATTGTTGCCGTCGAACATCCAAGATCATACAAAACAGCGCCCTCGCCTAAATGTTTAAGGGCAAAAAATTCTGTCATCTTTTGCGACTCTTTATAAAAAGGAACGCTGCGCGCGAGCATATCGTCAAAGACGGCGGCTACTTCTTCATCAAATTCAAACTGTTTTTTAATCGGTTTTGTAAATACTTTATCATTCATCATTTTTCCTAATATGGAATTTTAACAAAATTGTTGTAATATGGCTCTATAAATCCAATATAAGTGAAACTATGCAAGTTGATACCCAAACTTTGATGCTTATCTTTTTCCTGCTTTTACTTGCTGTAAGTATCTGGAAAATCTCTGCGTTTTTACCCAACAAACCTTTAGCTGACGATGACACTGCAAAAGAATCAAACGAAGAGCTCCTCTATCTTATACTCAAAGTCATCCGAGGAAGCAACGGCAAAATAGGAAGTTATGAACTTTTTAAGCAGGTACAAGAAGATGAGGATTTTGATAGTAAGCGTTTTTGGAGATTCAATCAAAACAAAGTCAATCAGCTTCTAAAGTCATACTACCTTCAAAATGAGGGAATAAACTCTATAGAAGATATATATGAAGCCTCAAAAGCATAAATGCCTTTGAGTTTTTTTTTAGTTTCTGCCTACTGCGTTTAGGTCTTTAAAAGCCTGTACCACACGAGCCACTAAAGTCTCTTGTCCTGCACGGAGCCATTTTCTCGGGTCATAATATTTTTTGTTTGGTTTATCTTCGCCCTCTGGGTTTCCGATCTGTCCTTGCATATACGCGCGGTATTTTTCGTAGTAGTCTTTTGTGCCTTCCCAAGCTGCCCACTGCGTATCCGTGTCGATATTCATCTTGATAACGCCGTAGCCGATTGCTTCGCTAATCTCAGAAGGTTCAGAACCTGAACCGCCGTGAAAGACAAAGTTTACAGGTTTATCTGCCGTGCCAAATTTCTCTTGAATATATTGTTGGGAATTGTCCAAAATTTTTGGAGTAAGTTTTACATTACCCGGTTTATAAACCCCATGTACATTTCCAAAAGAAGCCGCAATAGTAAAACGAGGAGAAACTTCACTGAGTTCTTTATAAGCAAGTGCCACATCTTCAGGCTGCGTATATAAAAGTGAATTGTCGATATCTGTATTATCCACGCCGTCCTCTTCTCCGCCCGTTACACCAAGCTCTATTTCGATGCTCATGCCGATTTTGCTCATGCGTTTTAAATACTCTTTACATAGAGCGATATTTTCTTCCAAAGGCTCTTCTGAGAGATCAAGCATATGCGAAGAAAAAAGAGGTTTGCCTGTATGGTTAAATTGCTTTTCACCCGCATCTAAGAGAGCATCTATCCATGGAAGTAATTTTTTTGCAGCATGATCTGTATGTAAAATGACGGCAACACCGTATGCTTCTGCCATGAGCGCAACGTGCTTCGCACCAGATATAGCACCGACAATCGCCGCTTTTTCATCTTGATTGCTTAAACCTTTTCCTGCATAATACGAAGCTCCGCCATTACTAAATTGAATGATGACAGGAGATTTAACTTGTGCAGCAGCTTCTATGACTGCGTTTATAGAATCCGTGCCGACAACATTTACGGCTGGGATTGCAAAACCGTTTGCCTTTGCATGATCATAAACTTTTTGCACATCGTCGCCAAAAAGAACACCAGGTTTTACTATATCTAATATGCCTTTACTCATAACAATTCCTAAATAATTTGATGGCGCAATTATAATAGAAGCTACATTTAAAAGAACTTTTTCAAAAAAATATTTTTCAAATATCATGAGATAGTTTTTTATGTTAAAATAAGGAACAAACAACGGAAAATAGAGATTTAATGAATCCAGAAACAAAAGCAGCTATATTTACCGACATCGTTCTTATAGATGTTATAAACTTTTCCAAACTTGAGTCGTCGCAGCAGTTGGAGATAATAACTTTTTTAACAAAAAGCTATAAAAAAATGATTGAAAAGATCATAGCAAAATCAAACATACCGATGAAACGTTTGGTTATGGGATTTATCTCTACCGGTGATGGCTTTTATACTATTTTAAACCCAAGGCTCAAAGGTTTTGGCGCTATTTTAGGGATGAGTTTCAACCACTTTTCCGACCATATATCTAAAAAATATCCTTATTTTGAGGGCATCAGGATTTCTGTTCATACAGGTACGATAACCGAGTTTAACGATATTTTAGATAACACAAACTATATCGGACAAGGTCTAAATGATTGTGCAAGATATTTAGAGATGAAAGACTATACGATCTCAACTGTCATCGTCTCAGATATAGCGATGCAATACTTAAAAATATTTTTAGATATACATCCGGATTTTAGTGTTTTATTGGCTGAGCGTGAATTCAAACGTTCAAGTGCTTACACTTTTTATGATAAACACGGCATAGAAAAAATCGGATATCTCATTTGGTTAAGAAAGGCTGGTATAATTAGCCCACCAAATATAAATTTTAATTCATTAATACGATAATTAACGGCGAAGGAAACGAGATGCGACTAACAGTAGATCAATACTCAAAACATTTTAAAATGTCAAAAGAGATGATTCAATCAAAACTTCGAGCAAAAAAACTCAATTATATTATAGAAAATTCTCAAACATATATCATTGTCACTCAAGAAGCACTTGAACATGCCCGCGCAATGCAAGAAGAAAAAGTACAAGCGATAGCAGTGCCGGTACAAACGCAGCCACTCAAAAATGCACCGGCAAAACCTAAAGCAACGGTAGCCGCTGTTTTAGCACTCTATCAAAGAGAGAACAAACATCTTAAAGACAAAATCTTAAAGCTTGAAGACAAAATAGATCAGCTTATCGCTGATAAAGAACAGATGCTGCGCGATGAACGCGACAAGATTGAGCAACTTTACAATACAAAAGATGAACAGCTCAAAAATATTTTGGAACTTATAAATAAAAAGATGTTGCTTGAACATAATTCGTTTCAAACAATTCACGAGATTGAGAGTATCGACACAGCTGAAGAAAAAACTCTCCATGAGCCACTTATAGCAGAACCTGAATCGGACAAAATATTTGTAGAACTCAAAGAGTATCTCAAAAGTCTTGATATCAAATCCTATCAGAAAAAAAACATCAAAAAAAGATTTTTAGATGCATATCATAGTGACATCCGTATCATTCAAAGAAACGGAAAACTTTATCTTGACCTCGCACGTTACGACTACACGGATCTACTCAAACACTAAAGAGTACCAAAACTCTTTTTGCTCCTTGCAAATATTCCTGCGCTATACAAATTTCAGGGGATGTTTGCTGTATAATCACACAAATTTTTACATAAATGGCCCCCATGAACTCAGCTATAAAAAACAATGCTCTTATACTATGCATCTATACCTTTGCCTTTGCCCTGCTTTTTGGATTTTGGGTCTATCTCAATACGCCCAAAACACTTCCAGAGCCTTTGGCTCAAGATCTGAAACTTCAAAGCGTCTCTTATGCTCCGTTTAAATACGATGAATCTCCGGATCATCTTACAAGCGGCTTAAAGATACCGTCTCAGCGTTTAGATGAAGATCTAGAACTGCTTGCGAAACATTTTGAGAGTATTCGTATCTATTCTGTAAACGGATTAGAAGAGATACCCTTTTATGCGAGAAAACACGGACTCAAAGTCATGCTGGGTATCTGGATAGGCGCAGAAGATGCGCGCAATGAAAAAGAGATACAAACCGCTATCAAACTTGCAAAAGAATACAGTGATGTTGTCTCATGTGTCGTAGTCGGCAACGAAGTTCTCCTACGCCGTGAACTCAGCAGCACAAAACTAGCATCCTATATCACCTCTGTAAAACAGGCACTTCCAAACACGCCCGTCACATATGCGGATGTGTGGGAGTTTTGGCTTAAAAACCCTGAGCTCTCCTCACTTGTGGATTTTGTGACCATACACATTCTTCCGTATTGGGAAGACACTCCTGTTTCTGTTGAGACATCACTCGCTCATGTCGCGCAAACACGTGGAGAAGTTGCAGGTATTTTACAAGGGAAGGATATTCTCATCGGTGAGACAGGTTGGCCTTCTGAGGGAAAAATGCGAGGTGCTTCTTGGGCAACTCCTTACGCTCAAGCTTCTTACCTGCGTGGTTTCTTAGAACTTGCACGACAAAACAACTGGAAATACAACCTTATCGAAGCATTTGATCAGCCTTGGAAGAGAGGCAGTGAAGGAGCAGTTGGAGGGTATTGGGGCATCTATGATAAAGATTCAGTGGACAAAAATGCCCTTTTTGGTGAAGTGTCGGATTTTAAAAACAAAGAAACTCTTTTTCTCTTAAGTGCTATCTTTTTACTCATCGCACTTATCGCCCAAATAAAATATCAAACACTGACACTCAAGCTTCCTATCTATGCTTTATCGACGGGTATTTTACTCACGCTACAATTTAATCAGTATCAAATCGCTCCAAAAGATAGTGTCGATATGCTGAGAATAGCTCTTCTTTTTGGGGCTTCTTTGATACTCTTTATACAAACAGCACGACTTCTTTTAGGCGCAGTTATAGATGAAAAAACAACGAAAACTTCTTTGTATATTTTAGTTTTTTTATTTTTAGTCGAGTCCATTTACCTCGTTCTTGATGGGAGATACAGAGGATTTGAATCTTATGCCGCTGCTTTTATATTAGTCTCTTTTTTACTAATCACTCTCTATGCACACAAAAATTTCTTGGCAAATCCTTTTGTAAAGTTTGCCGCCATCTCTATCTTTGGTTTGGCTTTGGGGCTTTTATTTGTAGAGGGCTTAGAAAATATTCAAGCGATTGTCTATACTCTTATCTCCTTTGGATTCGGGGTACTGCTCTATAAGGCTTCCAAAACTCAAGAGATTGGCTTTACCTACAAATACATTCTCTTTTCTCTGCTTGTTGCCGCAGCAGTTCTTTTATGGAGAGATACCTATTTTACAAATGCAGAATATGTTCTCATCTGTGAAAACTCTCCGAGCAATATCCACTGCGTTTTACGTAAAATCGTTGGGGTGCTCTTATTTCACAAAATACTAGGTTATTTTTCTCTTGCATTTGCGATACTCTTTGGCGTATTTAGAAAAGATATCTTTGGCTATTTTACACTTGCTTCAAGTATGATAGCCATCTTATTTTTTAATGCAAATCTAGGTGTCATCACTTTAGTTTTTGCACTTGCGCTTTTCATATATCAAAAACATAATAGACTTCTTGCATAACCCATCATTTTATCCCTAAAGCTCTATCAGCGTTTACAAATGCACAGATCAGATTGAAGCGTAAGCCGAATCGTTTTCGGCGGTTTCGGTATTTTTCACCGAGTATTTT
>JAQTWZ010000022.1:0-28246 GCA_028689055.1 Sulfurimonas sp.
GAACTGCTTAAGCGAATTTTAATCCGTTTTATTTCATAATGGTCGTAAGATTACTAGTGTAGTCCAAATTTTTTATCTACAAGGAGTTCTTTATGAAAAGAGCTGGTTTTACAATGATTGAATTGATTTTTGTTATCGTTATTTTAGGTATTTTAGCTGCTGTGGCTATTCCGAAATTGGCTGCCACTCGCGCTGATGCTGCTGCTACTGCTGCATTAGCAGATTACAATACAGCTTTAAGAGATGTACAGGCATATGCTGTAGCACAAGGTTCAATTCCTGCAAATATTATCGACGCAACAACAGCATCTAAAGGCATAGTGGCTAATGAAACTGGTATAGATATTAAAAGTAGTGCTAAGATATGTGCAAATATTGCAAGAACATCTAGTACTAGCATTACTGTTAGCGCTGGAGCTCAAATTGCGGATGATGAATGTGATTTGGTACAAAACAATTACAAAATAGGTGTGATTAAAGTTGGTGGAACTGCTATAACTCGCTAAGTTTCTTTCGCTTCCAAGCTTTGCTTGGGGGCATATACAGCTCTCTATAACTTCCTCACAATTTTTTACAAACTTCAAACTTGTTATAATTAAAATCATGTTACCATAAACTAAACAAAATGGGAGTTCTCCATGAATAGTAGTAAAAATGCGTTTACAATGATTGAGATGGTATTTGTTATCGTAGTGTTGGGTATTTTAGCATCAATCGCTATGCCGAAACTTGCCGCAACACGAGATGATGCCGTGATAACAAAAGGGCGTGCAGATATCGCTTCTATCCGTTCGGCTATCGTAACAGAGAGACAGAGTAGACTTATAAAAGGATGCAGTACGTTTATAGCCAATGGCACAAGTACAGATGATACTACTACTTGTACTGGGTTGACAATGAAACAGTTGGATGCAGGCGGTCTCTTTGGTGGGGTGCTCATGTACCCGATAACTGCTTCTACCGGCAATGATGGCTGGAGTGCCACGGCTGGAAGCGGCACTTATGTTTATAAAGTTTCAGGAAGTAGTAACACTTTTGCATACACTCCCGCTGATGGTAAGTTTTTGTGTACAGAGGGAACCGAGTGCGCATTACTTGCCAACTAACAATACAATAAAAAAAGCTGCTTTGTATTATTACAAAGCAGCGCTTCTCTCTTTTGCGTTTTTTCCCCTTTTAAATTAAATAATAATATATATGTTAAAATGATACAAATTAGTCCTCTTATAGAAGGTGTCATTCATGAAAAACTTGCTTATTTATAACAAAATAGCTTCTTTAACAAATAAACTGATACGTGATGGTTTTGTAATAGATGGGATTTTTTATGATAAATATAGCGGTTTTGCTGGTTTGCCAAAATTGAAAGAAAAAATACTCTTCATAAAGAGCGAACTATAAACTACTATCTTTTAGCCATTTTAGGCGCACCACTTGAACCTCTTTCTTACCAATCTGATAGAGATATACAAATCGCTCAGATAGTTCATGTCGCTTTGCGGGGCAAAACGCAGCGAGCGGTCATCCTCTCTTGCGTTTTGAAGCCAGACTTTGTGACGCAGGAAATTGTAGAAGTGAGTGATTTTTATTATTCACCGAAACAAATTGAGCTTGCGCAATTTATTTCGAGTTATTATTTTTCTTCCCTAGGCGAGGCGCTGGGGATTATGAGCCCGTTTGCAAGCGAGATCCTGAATCAAGTTCAGGATGACGGGCGTGTTGTTCAGGATGACGGGCGTGTTGTTTTGGATGACGGGCGTGTTGTTTTGGATGACGGGCGTGTTGTTTTGGATGACAAACGTGCGGCTCATGATGAACATTTTATTCGTCATTCTGAACTTGATTCAGAATCTAAACCCACAGTATCCAAACTCAAACTCTCAGCAAAACAAGAAAAAGCACTTGCATTTTTACAAAAGCATACAGTCTCTTTGCTTTTTGGAGATACGGGAAGCGGCAAGACAGAGATCTATATGAAATATTTTGAGCAGAAAATAGCGCAAGGAAAACGCAGCCTATTTTTGATGCCAGAGATCTCTTTGACACCGCAGATGAGCCGACGACTTGAAGAGCATTTTGAAGAGTCGGTGGTGATGTGGCACTCCAAACTTACGCCGCTTCAAAAGAAAAAAGCGATGGCAAAAATCTACAGCGGTGAAGCAAAAATCATCGCCGGACCACGCTCCGCACTTTTTTTGCCTATCAAAAATCTGGGGCTTATCGTAGTAGATGAGGAACATGATGATAGTTACAAATCTTCATCTCGCCCACGATACAATGCACGAGATATCGCTATCTATATGGGTAAGATATATGATGTCCCCGTTGTGCTTGGAAGTGCGACACCTTCTTTGAGCAGCTACGTGAAGTTCCCTCATGTGAGACTCAAAGGCGGACATTATCTTAGCAACAAAACTTTTGTTTATGAAAAAAGCGCAGAGACACTCTCTCCTTTGATACTCCAAAATCTCAAATTCACGCTTGATAAAAAAGAGCAAAGTATCGTTTTTTTACCGACACGAGCAAACTTCAAATATCTTATCTGCGGAGATTGCGGACATACTTACGAATGTGTTTTTTGCTCTATCGGCATGAGTGTGCATCAAAAGTCTCATGCTCTGAAATGTCACTACTGCAACTATACGCAGGCGATACCGCAGATATGTAGCTCATGTGGCAGCAGACATCTCACCAGTTCGCGTTTGGGTACCGCCGAAGCGGTCAAAAATATCGGCGAAGAACTCTCAAACGCAAGAGTTGAGCAGTTTGACAGAGATAGCATCACGACCTCCGCAAAACTCAAAAAAGCACTTGCAAAATTTAATGACAATGAGACAGATATCCTCGTCGGAACGCAGATGCTCTCTAAGGGTCATGATTATCACGGGGTGACTTTGGCAGTCGTTCTTGGAATGGACAATATGCTTCAAATGAGCGACTACCGTGCGCGTGAAAAAGCCCTCGCATCACTGATACAAGTGGCAGGAAGAAGCGGTCGGGCAAAAGATGCCAAAGTTATTATCCAGAGTTTTAATGAAGATTTTTTTGCAGCTTATTTACAAAACTATGAAGGTTTTTTGGAAGAGGAAAAAAGATTTCGTGAAGGTTTGTATCCGCCGTATAAGAAACTTTGCCGCGTGTTATTTGCCCACAAAAACCGTCAAAAAGCGCAAGAACAGATGTTCACCATGCAAGAAAAACTTTCTCACATGAGCGGCGTGGAGATTGTCGGATACGGCAAATGCGCTATTGAACGCGTGGCGGATAAATACAGGTTTGAGATACTGTTGCGTTCTGATAAAAGTACGGATATCATCAAAGCGATACAGATGTGTAGAGTAGATTTGGCGGAGATAGATATGGATCCGATTGAGTTCGGGTAGTACGCCGTCATTCTGGACTTGATGCAGAATCTCAAAAATGCGCTTAAGCGACAAGACCGCTACAACCGTAAGAGACCCTGAATCAAGTTCAGGGTGACGAAAGACCGTCATATTGCAGACGAAAGACCGTCATTCTGAACTTGATTCAGAATCTCTCTTGTGATTATCAAAAAACCAGTAAAACGCCATCATCATGCCCGGGGTTTTGTGATAGCTCTCATCAAACATAAAAGTTTTGGCCTCATCAAGGGGAATATAAACCACTTCTATATCTTCATCATGGATACCGCCGCCTTGGTTTACTTGCATAGAGCTGTCACATTTTGCAAAGTAGAGTGTTTGTTTTGCGCCTGAGATGCCAACACTTGTATAAAATGAAGTGATTTTTGAGATAGATTCAAGCGGTACATCATAGCCACACTCCTCAAGTATCTCTTCTTGTGCGATTTGGATTTTTGAAGCCTCTTTATCGACTATTCCGGCACAAAGTTCGTAGGTGTATCCATCTATTTTATGGGTGTTGAGAACTGTGACGCGTAGCTGCTTTACGGCTATAAAAGCTTCTTTTTCGCTATGCCACAAAAGGATGGCAACACTGTCATGAGAGATGACGGCCTCCCAGGTTTTTTGTACTTCTTTTTGGGTGTAGTGTATCTTGATAGGTTTGATATAGTTTGGTTGGGTAAGTTTTGTTACGAGATCGATTTTAGCCATTATGCCTCATCAGGCTCTTCTTCTGCGGGAGGAGCTTCATTGTAAAAGTAACATTTCGCTCGTGTTTTTCTAGGCTTTTGGTACTCCGGTTTGTCGTTGAGATGTGCTTGTATGCTTGTATTGTACTGTTCACTGAGACGATTAAACGCAGCTTTTTCTTTACCTTGGAGGTTAAGTGTAGCGACTTGAACGACACTCAGAGGATTGAGTGCGACTCCTTTTTTTCTTAGTTCAAAGTGCAAGTGTGGTCCAGTAGAGCGACCCGTATTACCTACATAAGCGATAAGCTCACCTTTTTTGACTTTTCTCCCTTTGTTGATTCCATTTTTGAATGATTTGAGATGGGCATAACGCGTCTCAAAGCCATCAGCATGAGTAATACGGATAAGATTGCCATAAGCACCTGCGTTTGCAGCGTAGTTGACATAACCATCACCTGCCGCCATAACAGGTGTTCCCGGTCTAGCAGCATAGTCCACGCCAAGGTGCGCTTTCCATTTTTTGAGAATAGGATGGAAGCGACTTTTTGTAAAGGTAGATGAGATTCTAGCCCCAGAAACAGGACGACCAAGTAAAAACTCTTCTATCTGAGAAGCTTTCTCATCATAATATTTACCATCTTCATTGAGGTAAATATAGTTTTTTTTGCCGCTTAACTCTACCATGGCGGCTTTGAGGCTTGGCATAGAGAAGGGTTTGCCAAGGCGGTATTTTTGATCATAGATCATGACAAGCGTATCACCCGGTTTGATGCCTGTTTTGAAGTTCAAAGAATTTTTAAAGCTTGTCATAAAAATTTGTGCGAGTTTTTTTGAGCCTGTCTCTTTGAGAATATTATACAGAGGAGAACTTGTGATAACCACAGAAAAAGTCTCTGTTTGGCTTGTAAGGATGATAGGAATTGCCTCAAATTTATATCTACCGTCTTCTTTGTAGATGTGGATTTGAAGCTCATCATTGAGAGGCAAAAGCACTTGCTCAATCTCTCCTTTTGCGCTTTTGGAAACCTGATAATTTACCCCTGCAAGAAGTTCTTCTGTGAGTCTTTGGTCTTCTATATCAAGGTTGTAGTAGAGTTCTTTGGTCGGTAAATTGTTTTTTTCTAAAAATACGAGGTAAGTTTCACCATTTATCCAACGGTATCGTTCAACTTCAGAACCAAAAAGTGAAACATACAATAAGAGAAGGAGAAAAAAACGTAGCATAAAGATAATCCTGAAATAAATTATTTACAAACTCTATCAAAACTTGGCTTAGTCTGAGGTTTGTTTGATATAATCGCAGAATATTAATTTAAAGAAGAGTCATGAAAAAAATATTTTTGATGTTTGTCGTCGCACTCCAAATGAGTGCGGCAATACTTACCTTGCCTGTAACGGCAATCGATGAAGATGCATCGACTGCTACTGTAAAAATTGAAAAAATAGATGTCGGGATGAGTGGATTTATCATCCATCAAATAGCCCCGGACCATAACAGTATTTTAAAAAATGTTGTTGTGACTTCTTATGATGCTACGAGCAAAAAAGCGACACTTTTGATGAGTGATTTTGACGCGCTGCGTAACAACGCACTTCCAAAAGGTGAGTGGAAGGTAAAGGTCGGAGATAATGTTATCCTTGCGTTTGGATACGATAGAGCTCTTTTGCTGGCTCCAAGTGAAGAGATATTTTATAAGCTTTCCAAAAGTGTAAAGATACAATGGATTCACCCTGATATTTTTGCAACTATGCTCTCATTTGAAGGACATCCTACACCGCAAAAAGAGGACTTTGATATTTTCACTACGGCGGCTTCCGTAGGACTTATCTTTCTTTATCTTGATGATAAAGTTTATACCATAGATGCGAAAAGTTTTGTGATTCTCAATATCGCAGATGCGCCGCTCATTCAAGATAATGAAGTCTTGCCTTTTTATACAAGAGTCGAAAAAATCGAACAGGCATGGTGGGGCTGGTTTGGTGGAGGAAGTTCTTACATGAGCGATTATGCACCGCATTATTATGAACTTCTCATAGAACACAATCCACGCAATAAAGTTTTGTACGAGATTGTAAAAAAACAGGGTGAAAAACTTCACTATCTGCTCAATGATTTTGATTTTAAGGAGTAATACATGATTGATTCTAAACACATACAACATTTTGCCTCTATCGTCGGAGCTGAAAATATTTTCAGTGACAAGGCGCACCTCATTGCCTATTCGTATGATGCGACACGCGAGCATTTTGAGCCGGATGCGGTTATTTTTCCAAGAGATGAAGAGGATATCAGTAAGATTTTACAATACTGCAACGAACATCGTATCGTCATCGTACCTCGTGGTGCGGGCAGTGGTTTTACGGGTGGCGCACTTCCTAGTTCTGGCGGTATCGTCCTTGCTATGGAAAAACATATGAACAAGATTCTTGAGATTGATATGAAAAACATGGTAGCAGTCGTACAGCCCGGTGTTATCAATATGGATTTACAACGCGCGGTTGAAGAGCTTGGACTCTTTTATCCGCCGGATCCTGCTAGTCAAGAATACTCGACTATCGGGGGCAATGTAAGTGAAAACGCAGGTGGCATGCGTGCTGCGAAATACGGCATCACAAAAGATTATGTGATGGCAACACGCGCCGTACTTCCAAACGGTGATATTATCAAAGCAGGAAAACGCACTATCAAAGATGTGGCAGGATACAATATCAGCGGTATTTTGATAGCTTCGGAAGGGACTTTGGCGGTGCTCTCAGAGATCACACTCAAACTCATCCCAAAACCAAAGATGACAAAAACAGCTATGGGCATCTTCCCTACGGTGCATACAGCGATGGAAGCAGTCTATAAAACGATGGCAAGCGGTATCACGCCTGTAGCGATGGAATTTTTGGACAACCTCACTATTCGTGCGGTTGAAGAGACTTTTCACAAAGGTCTCCCGATTGATGCAGGGGCTTTGCTTGTCACGGATGTGGATGGAAATCTTGAAGAAGATCTCAACTTTCAGCTTGCACAGATAGAAAAAGTCTTCCGTGAAAATGGATGCAGTGAGTTTAAGATAGCCAAAGATGACAAAGAGGCAAAGGATATCTGGTTTGCACGTCGTAACGCTTCACCGTCGCTGAGTGTTTATGGAAGTAAAAAACTCAACGAAGATGTAACGGTACCGCGTTCGGCATTGCCTGAGCTGCTTGAGAAATTTTATGCTATTGCAGACAAATACAATATCAAAATCCCATGTTTTGGGCATACGGGTGATGGAAATGTACACACAAACGTGATGGTGGACGGCAAAGACCCAGAGCAGGTCAAGATAGCCTATCAAGCTATAGAAGAGGTTTTTCAAGCGACGATAGATCTCGGTGGCACACTCTCCGGCGAACACGGTATCGGTCTTGCAAAAGCGCCGTATATGTATATGGCGTTTAGCGATGCAGAGATGGCACTTTTCAAATCCATCAAACAAGCGTTTGATCCCAACAATATCCTCAACCCTGCTAAAATGGGACTCAACTAAAAGATCTTATAAGGTCCTTGTCACCCTGAACTTGATTCAGGGTCTCTTGTTTTATGAACACTTATACTACGCTTGAGATTCTGGATCAAGTCCAGAATAACGAGACTTTGAGTCCAGAATGACGGAAAAAAGGTTAAATAATGAGCGCAACTAGAGAAAAAATAGAAAAACTTTTCGGGCATGTACGGTTTTTTATTAGTAGTTTTGTAGATAAAGACCTCACTTTTTATGCGGCAAGTTTGAGTTTTTATACGCTATTTACTATCATTCCTCTTCTGCTTATCGTTTTGACACTTTTCACTTCATTACCTGCGTTTAGCGACTATTACGAAAAAATCCAGCTTTTTATCTTTTCAAATCTTCTACCGGGAAACTCTGAGGTGATTATGGAGCACATCAACGGATTTTTACAAAATTCTGTAGAGATGAGTGCTGTGAGTTTTGCTATGGTTATCGTTTCTTCACTGTTATTTTTTCAAAATTTTGAGTACATCGCAAACAAGATTTTTCATGCGCCAAAACGCGGTCTTTGGCAGTCGATTACGACTTTTTGGACACTTATTACACTGACACCTTTAGCCCTTGGCGTTTCGTTTTATATCACGGGTTATGTGGCAAACTTGATGGCAAGCAACGCTTACACTTCGGGGATAGATATTCTTCCCTATATTCCTTATCTTATCATTTGGGCACTTTTTTTTCTTATATTTCAGATTAGTGCCAACACCAAAATCTATGCAAAAGCTTCTTTGATAAGTTCTTTTATTGTCTCATTAGTATTTTCTTTTGCAAAAAACGCGTTTATCTATTATGTCTTTTATAACAAATCGTACGCAACGATGTACGGTTCTTTTTCGATAGTTATTTTTTTGATATTATGGATTTATGTTTCGTGGATTGTATTTATTTACGGACTGAAGTTATGTTATATGATACACCGCGTATATGAAAAAAGAGCAGGCACTCATGAGCAGGGTGAACATGGCGATTTTTTTGAAGATAGAGAGAAGTGAAAGAGAAATAAACGCCCCAAGCCAGAGAGGATGGAGTTCTATATACACTGCGTTTTGTCCAAACGCAATGAAACTCTCCAGCAATCCATCCAATAAATCCCCAAAACCAATCAGATGCAAAAAAATACTCAGCGGATAAAAAAGCGTAAATAAAGAAGTCCAGAGAATGGAGAGCGGATGCCAAAAACTGAAGTTGCCAAAGATGACTAAAGCGTAGGGAAGCATCAATAAATAGACCCAAAATGGCAAAACGAGGAATTGCCAGAGTTTACTTTTTTCTTTAAAATAGAGCAAAAAAAGAAAAATATAAAAAACGCCTGCCACAGAGAGCCAATATCCCAAAGCAAAAACAAGCCGCGGAAAAAACGCAAGTAAAAGTAAAATACTCACAAAAAGCGTCTGCATCGAGATGATTTTTAGACCTCTGTCATAAAGAAAAAATCCCACAACTAGCATCGCAAAAGCCCGCATCACAGAAGGCGGCGAGTCCAAAAAAAGAAGATACAACAAAAGTAAAAACGCAACTACAATAAACAAATCTCTATTTTGATGACGATAAGGGAAAAGCCTTTCATGTATATATTTGTAAGGGCTTCTGAGTAAAAAGTATAGAAGCATAGAGAGTATCCCCAGATGAAAACCGCTTATCGCCAAAAGATGCGATACGCCGAGGTTTGAAAAGGCTGCTTGGAGTTTTGTCTCTAGTGAAGCGGCGCTGTAGAGTGCCTGATAGATATTGGCTATCTCTTGATTCTCATGAGCGGCAGCAATGGCGTTATTGAGTTTTTGTTTGAGCGTAGGTGACGCTTCTGTATGGATGATATAGCTGTAGGCAAAAAAGCTGCTCATGAAGGCATAAAAAGTGAGTTCTTTGGGTGTGAGAATAAGTGTGACCTCTTTGCCGATTGAAGGAGCAAAGGAGAGTTTTGTCGTAGTATAAAAAGTGTATCCATCGTGGCTTTTGAGTTTGAGAATATGGTAGGTTCTTGTTTTATTATCCTGTGTTGTTTTGATTTTTTTGTACTGTTTGAGTATAGTGGCATTGGTTTGCGCAGTGTCAAAGCGTGTTAAGTTTTTGTAGTTTTGGTATTCGATGAGGAGGCTGTAGCAAAGGATAAAAAGAAAAAATCCTAAAGCGAAAAAGAGTTCCCTTTTTGTAGAAAAAAGAGAAACTCGCTCAAGCATTTGCTAGAGCATCGGCATGGAGATGGAGGATTCTCCCATGTCTATGTTTGCGGAGCGGGTATCGACATTTTCAAAGACGGTCTCAAACGCAGGAGCATGTTTTGGGGCATCCACAAAACGGGTGAGCTTTTTCTGAAAGACCAGTTTGACATGACCTGTTGGGCCATTTCTTTGTTTGCCGATAATGATCTCCGCATCTTCTTCTTCGCGTTCGACATAGGTCGGGATAAACTCCTTACCGTCGGCTTTTGCAGCTTTTTCACGCTCTTTTTCTTCTTTGTAAAGATAAACATCATCACGATAGACAAAGAGGATGATATCGGCATCTTGTTCGATAGAACCTGACTCACGGATATCGCTGAGCATCGGGCGTTTGTCGTTACGACTCTCAAGTCCGCGATTGAGCTGAGAGAGTGCGACGATAGGCATACTTAGCTCACGAGCGAGCATTTTGAGTCCACGGGAAATCTCAGAGACCTGAAGGTGACGATCCTGCGTTCCCACACCCATCATGATCTGGAGATAGTCGATGACGGCTATCTCTATCTCAGGATGCTGGTTTTTGAGTTTACGCAGTTTGGAGCGTAGTTGGTTGATATTGATACTTCCCTGATCATCTACAAAAAGTTTCGCAGAGTTCATCTTATCAATAGCCCCGTTGAGCGAACTCCATTGATCGTTGTCCATATCGCCCACACGAAGTTTTTGCAGCGGTATCGAAGTCTGAATAGAGAGCAAACGCAACATGAGCTGCTCCGCAGGCATCTCAAGTGAAAAAAACGCAACCCCTTTTCCTTGGGTGATCAGAGAGTTTACGGTGTTGAGGACAAACGAAGTGTTGTGTGTGACCGTCATATCTTCAAGTAAAAAGAGATGGTTGCCATCAATCGTAAAACCGAAGTACTCATCTACTTTATCATAAACAACTTGTATGCCCGTGTGTCTGTAGTCGCGCTTAGCGAGAAGTTTTCTTGCCTGTTTTCTTTGTAATTTTGTTGGAATTCTCTCAAGATTCCCGACAATTCTAAGTCTATAAACATCACACTCAAAACCTATCTTTTTGATTCTTGCTTTTTTTGTTTTTATAGAGACACGAAAGCCAAGAGAATCAGCGAGATATTTTATCTCTTTTGCAAGATTTTCATTTTTCTGGACAATCTCAAAAACATTGAACTTTTCTGTGTAATAGCCGTCACTATCAATAAGACCTGCCAAAAGTTCAAGTCTGTTTGCTTCTGAATTTTGGATATATGCGTGTGGAATATGTTTGTTATTTAGCACTCCGAGTGTTCTGAGTTTGCCCTGCAAAGATATGTCATCTTTGTAGTATCCGCCTCTTTGTCCAGTTGTGATACAGTAAATATCACACTTATCTTGAGTGCTTTGTTTTGTTACTTGAAGATTCAGTTTTTTGGCATATTCGTGCAGATAAGATACTATCTCTTTATCCTGCGTTGTAATATTGACACTAGAACTATGTCCATCACCCAACCAAAGTCCCAGAAAATAAGGCTCGATTTCCAAAGCCTGCTCTTCAAACGCAACCGCAACTTTATAGCCTTTGTAGTTTGAGTGAAATTTTTTTGATTTTTGGTTGTACTCTGCTACAGAGATATTTAAAACATCGTCATTTTGGTGTTTTGCATCATTACGGCTTCTTTTGAGTGAAAGGATATGGCTTTCGTTGACTCTGTAGTCCAACCCTTTGTTTTGGCGAATCCAAAACATTTTTTCTTCACCATAAGCGAGAGAGAGTACATTTCTAGGGGTAGAGTCATCACCCATGAGCTGATCACCGACTTCAATATCTTCGACATTTTTGAGGGTTCCATCAAACATGACGACTTTTGTGCCGCGTCCAAGGCATTTCCCCATCGCAGGACGTGCGGCGATGATGACGAGGTCACCTTTGCCAAAGCCTGTTGTCATTTTGTTGAGCTCATGGAAACCTGTATCGACACCGACTAAGACGTTGTTTCCTCGGGCTTTCATCTCTTTGATGTATTCCATCGTGTCATACGTCATCTTCACAGAATCTTTGAAATCGCTTGTCTGGCTATCCTGCGTAATCTCGTAGAGTTTTTTTTCTACGATATCTATCACTTCCGCACTTGAGAGCTGTTCTTCTACGGTGACTCTTTTTATCTCTGTTGTGAGCGTGAGAAGATGGCGTTTGAGTGATTTGTCTTTTATCTCATTTACATAAGCTTTTGTGTTGGAGATAGGGTTGGCTGAGAGGATCTCAAGCATGATCTGTTCATCAAACTTTTTGATACGCTGGAGCTCTTTTTTGATAAACTCTTCATCTATCGGCTGGTCTTTTTGGAGCAGGGCGAGCATACAAGCAAAGATATCTTGATGCGCAGGAAGATAAAAATCATCCTTTCTGAGTACCGAACTCAGCTCATCAAACTGCTGCGGTTCAAAGACGATAGAGCTGAGTATGCTGCGTTCAAAGGCTAGGTTGTATAAATTATCTTGCATTTTCAAATCTTTTATAGAATTTTTAGTAGAAAAACTTTTTTAAATGTTTAAGATAAGATTTTATCATAATAGCTTTTAAACAATCTCAACATAGAAAATAGTGAATCACTTTTTCAACTAACAAGGCTCTTTCAGAAACTATTTGAAGTTTTCTTATTTTTCGCCTTTCTTTTTCGCTTTAAAGAGTACAGGCGTTCCCGTAAAATTAAATGCTTCTCTTAGTTTATTTGTCAAATATCTTCTGTAAGTAAAGTGAAGACCTCTTGGTTTGTTCATAATAATAGCTATCTTTGGAGGACGCGTTTCATACTGTGTTGCATAATAGATACGGATAACTTGACCGCTCACGCTAGGAAGTGTGTGACGGCGAAGAGCTAGTTCTATCACTTCATTGAGTTTTGAAGTCGGGATACGCTGTGAATAGTTTTCATTGATCTCTAAAATCATATCATGAAGCTTATCAACTCTTTGGTGTGATTTTGCGGAGATAGTGATGATTGGTGCGTACGCTAAAAATTTGAAGCGATCACGAACTTCTCTGATGATTTTGTCATGTTCGTCGCGTTTGGAGATATCCCATTTGTTGAGCACGATGATAGAAGCAAGTCTGTTGCTATCAACAAGCCCTGCAATCTTCTCATCAAGATCCATGAATGGCTCACTTGCATCAAGGACGATAAGTGCCATATTTGCGTTTTCAAGCATCTCGGTTGTTCTCATGAGCGCATATTTTTCTATACCGAGGATTTTACCGCGACGACGAAGACCTGCCGTATCTACAAATGTAAGCTGTTTGCCTTTGTATTCGATAGTCTCATCAATCGGGTCGATTGTTGTTCCTGCTACAGCACTTACAACAGAGCGTTCTTCACCTAAAAGCGCGTTTAGGAGTGAACTTTTCCCGACATTTGTTCTTCCGATGATAGCGATTTTGATATGGTTCATGTCATTTTCATCAAACTCTTTGATGAGGTCGTTGTTGGCATAGATAGAATCATCTGGAATCTCTTCATTATCTTCATCTTCAGGATAATAAAAACCATCGTCTTCTTCGTCATGCTCGTACTCTTCAAAATACTCTTCGTCGCTGATTTCAGGTTCGATAATCGTGAAATTGTCGTCATCATCAAGCTCTTCATTCTCTTGGATGATATCACTATCCGGAAGTTTGGAGTAGAGCCAGTCCATGAGCTCCACTGTATTTCTATTGTGAGCCACGGAGATACCAAAGATCGCATCTGTACCAAACTCATAAAAATCCCAAAGTTTTTCTTTCATCTTGTCATTGTCTATTTTGTTTACAACAAGGGCAACATCTTTGCCGAGGGTTTGCAGTTCGTAAAAAAGTTTTTTATCTTCATCTTCGGGGATACCTTTTCCGTCCACCATATAGAGGATGATATCTGCTTTATAAGCAGCTTTGAGTGACATCTCTTTGATTTTATCAAAAAGTTCGCACCCTTTGTCAAGTCCGCCTGTATCGAGAAGTTCAGCTCTTTTATCTACGATAATCGCATTTCTTCTTTTGACGTCACGCGTTGTTCCTGCAATATCGGAAGTAATAGCATCTCTTTTTTTTACCAGACGGTTAAAAAGTGAGCTTTTACCAACGTTTGGACGACCAATAATGGCGATTTTTTTCATGTTTGTACCCTTGTAGTGTTTTGCGTATTTGTTTTGCAGTTTAAATTAATTTTGCAATTATATCCAAATTATAAAGATTTGCTTAATGGGGGAGGAAGTTGCATTGCAGCCAGAAAGAGAGAGATTTTTTGGCTGCGTTTGAAGATTATTCGCTTGGAAACTCTTTTTCCAAGCTCTCTAAAGATTGTTTTGATTGAAATTGCTGCCAAAGAGCGTCGTCGTTTTTGAAGCTTGAACTTACAGCTTTTTTGACTTCTCTGTTGACTTCGCTTTGATTTACGGCAACAAGCATATAAAGCGCACCCGATGGAGCACTCCAAACATCTACCGCTTTTGAGCCTTGAAGATCTACTTTTGCAACTTGTTTTGTCACTGCAGTTGAGACTTTATCGACAGTCTCTTGTGCGCCGTTTCCTGTTGAGCGGGTAAATACTTCTACTTTATCTTTGACAAGTGTTTGGATTTGCTGTGCTAAGTCTGAACGACCGTTTGCAAGAGCGACTCTTCTCATGTGGCTCATGCCCGCAGCAGAGTTTTCAGCGATACCAAGACCTGCGTAATGTCCTTCAAGAGTCGGCAGACAAGTCCATGAAGGCGCTAAGACTTTCTCTTGTGTGCACTGATATTCTTCACTTGCTGCACCTGGAACAACTTCTTTGTCACTACATCCCGTTATTGATGCTGTAATAAGACCTGCAAGAGCGATTGACGATAAGGTTTTGAACATTTTATATCCTTGAAAATATTATAAATAGAATACTAGCACATATATGAAATACTATTTATTAACCATAATAATTTTATTGCTGTTTTGAGTAAAAAAATAAGAATAATGTATAATTGCATTTATGAAATATTATGCTTATGAAGAATTTAAAAATGATACAAATACTCTTATCAAAAAAGTAAGAGATTTTCACCCTGAGGCGATTTTGGCGATTGCTAGAGGTGGGCTTACGCTCGCTCATGTGATGGCAGAAGGTTTAGATATACGAGAAGTGCAGTCTGTTCGCACAGAGCTTTATGACAAAACATCCAAACGCGATACTATCACCATATTTGATAGCTGCGTTTTTGAAAATAAATTTCGTATTTTAGTTGTAGATGATATTGCCGACAGTGGAGAGACACTTGAAGCTATTATGAAACATCTAGTAAAAAAATATCCTCAAACAGAGTTCAAATCCGCGACTCTTTTTTACAAAACGACTTCTATCTATGAACCCCATTTTTGGGTGAAAGAGGCAGATGATTGGATAGATTTTTTCTGGGAAAGAGATTTTAAAAGCTAGTTCTTATGCCCAGAATGTTTTTTTGTGAAATCAGTTTCGTAAATATACTCTGCTATTGTTTGTAGTGTCTCTCTGTCAAAGCCGAGTTCTGGCATAAGTCCATGTTTTTGCACGGCATCAAGCATGATGGAGGTCTCTTTTTTGGGATGTTCGACCCACTCTGACATATATTTTACAAACTCTTTTTTCTCAGGAAACGCAGCTTTATATCTCTCTTTGAAATCGACAACAGAAGGAGCCGAGACTGTTTTGTTTTCAAAATGGCAGGTGGTACAGTTGCCGTGAAAAAGCAAAGAACCGACTTCATCTGCGCGTAGGTTTAAAATCAATACAAATAATAGGATAGATGTTTTTATCCTCTAGCCTTTTTTATCATCTCGTACGCTTGGTTGATCTCTTGCGTTTTAGCCGTTGCTTCTTGCATATACGCTTCGTCTTTTCCCTGAGATTTGATGATGTCTGGGTGATACTGTTTGACGAGTTTTCTGTAGGCTTTTTTGATAGTGTCCAAATCATCGGCTGCGTTTACGCCTAGGAGTTTGTAGGCATCTTCGATATTGGCTTTTGGTTGGATGTTTTGCATCATCTTTTCAAACTGGTTGAAGATTGCATGATATGTCTGCGGGTCAAAGGCAAGTGCTTCGGCGATTTGTTGCAGCACTTGCTCCTCACTTTTGCTCACCTCTCCATCGACAAAAGAGAGCTGGATCAAAAAGCCCATAAATTGCTGCTGTTTTGCTTTGTTGGTTTTGATAGAGCGTGCTAAGGTTTGGGCAAGCTGCTCTATATTGTCCGAACGCTCTTTTTCTTCGTTAAATATCTCTTTGAGTATCTCTTTTGTTTTGTGAGGCTCAGGAAAGATGCCGGCAATATCATCAAACATGATACCGATAAGCTGGGCTTCAAGAGCATCGACTTTGCCGTCTGCTTTTGCGACTTTTGCGACAAGAGCCACAAAGATACCTAGCTCACTTTTTTGAAGTGCTTCTTTTGAAACAGAGAAGTTCTTAAACGCCTCTTTTGAGTAGTCGCTATAACGTGCATAACTTTTAAAAATGTAGTAAAAAACAGCTGCCAAAATAGCTAAAACGATTATATTTCCCATAGATTTCCTTTATTCAATGGCGCAATTATACAGAGTTTCAGATTAATAAAAAGGTACAATTCGCTCATGAAAATAATTGAAAATATGAACAAAGGTGTCAAATATATGCTTTTGGCATCTCTTACTTTTACCTTTATGGGAGCTTTTGCAAAGTTGGCATCACAACACATGAGCTCTCTTGAAGTCGTCTTTTTTAGAAATATCGCAGGTGTTCTTATTATCGGATTTGCGATTTTGAAAAAACCGATGACACATGTTGGCGGCAAGCCGTGGCTCCTCTTTTTTCGTGGTATGATGGGCTTTTTGGCACTGCTTGCGTTTTTCTATAATATCGCACATATCCCACTGGGTGACGCGATGACTTTTTCCAAAACTTCCACTATTTTCACCGCCATCTTTGCATGGATGTTTCTCAAAGAAAAAATTACCTTGGGTGCTTGGGGCGCTATCGGTATCGGTTTTGTCGGTATCGTGATGATCACTCAGCCTAGCGGTGTAGGGTTTTCAAAGTATGATATTTTGGGCATATTTAGCGGCATCGGTGCCGCACTTGCTTACACCTCTATCCGTGAACTCAAAAAATATTACGACACCAGAGCGATAGTGCTCTCTTTTATGGGTGTTGGGACGCTGATGCCTTTGTTGCTGTTTTTTATCTCACCGTATCTTGATATCAAAGAGTTTGATTATTTGTTGGGTACTTTCGTTTTACCTGAGGGCATTGTTTGGTTTTATGTGCTTGGCATGGGACTTTTCGCGACACTTTCACAAGTGCTCATGACCAAAGCTTATGGTGAAACTTCAGCCGGTATCGTTGCTACAGTCAGTTATATGAATATACCTTTTTCCATTATTGTAGGTATGATACTTGGCGATTCCTTGCCGAGTTTGCTTGTGACTTGTGGGATAGTTCTTATAATACTCTCAGGAATCATGGTCGCAAAGGCGAAGTAAAATTACTTTAATGCCATTATGATATAATCTTTTTCTATTTTTTAAAAGGCAAAAAAGATGAAATTACTCGCAGGACCTTGTGTTATCGAGAGTGAAGAAAATATATTTAAAATCGCTAAAGCGCTGGAAGTTTATCATAACGATCCAACGATAGATTTTTATTTCAAATCGAGTTTTGATAAAGCAAACAGAACTTCATTGGATAGTTTTCGTGGCCTTGGAATAGATGAAGGTTTGCGAATACTCCAAAAAGTAAAAGATGATTTTGGTTACAAAATCGTCACCGATGTGCATGAGTCATGTCAGGTTGCTCAAGTAGCCGAGGTTGTAGATATGCTTCAGATACCTGCGTTTTTGTGCCGTCAGACGGACTTGCTTGTGGCGTGTGCCAAAACTACAAAAGAGGTCAATATCAAAAAAGGGCAGTTTATCAACCCTCCCGATATGAAATATTCTGTAGCAAAAGTTCTCCAAACGCGAGGATGCAATGAAGTGACGTACGAAAACTCCCAAAAACACGGAGTCTATTTGTGTGAAAGAGGCAGCTCTTTTGGATATGGAAATATCGTTGTGGATATGCGTTCACTCGTTATTATGCGAGAGTTTGCTCCGACTATCTTTGACGCGACACACTCAGTACAGATGCCCGGTGCGCTTGGCGGAAAAACAGGCGGAGACAGCTCTATGGTGCCTTATCTTGCAAGCGCCGCAGCAGCCGTTGGAGTAGATGGGTTTTTCTTTGAAACACATTTTGACCCGAGTTGTGCTCTGAGTGACGGACCAAATATGATTAAGTTTGACGACTTGGCAAAATTGGTAGCTAGAATTAAAAAAATACAAGAAATTTAAAACTAAAAAAGGAAAAGAGATGAATTTGATCGAAGGTAAATTAAAAGTAGTAAACGGCAAAAAAGTTGCTATAGTAAGTACGAGATGGAACCACTTTATCGTGGATAGACTTGTTGAGGGTGCGAAGGATGCATTTGCGCGTCACGGTGGAAATGATGAAGATTTGACACATGTTTTAGCCCCGGGTGCGTTTGAACTTCCAATGGTGATAGATATGCTACTTGCAAGTGGCAAATATGACGCTGTGTGTGCTTTGGGTGCTGTTATCCGTGGAGCTACACCGCATTTTGATTATGTTTCTGCTGAGGCTACAAAAGGGATCGCTACTGTTTCTTTGAAGTATCAAAAACCGGTATCTTTTGGTCTTTTGACTACAGACACTATCGAGCAGTCTATCGAGCGTGCGGGCACAAAAGCCGGCAACAAAGGTTTTGAGGCGATGACGGTTGTTATCGAACTTCTTGACTTATATGAGACAATGTAATGGCGACGAGACATCATGCCCGTATGGCGGTTGTAAGCCTATTGTATGCATATGATCTTGGAAATGGCAGCATCGCTGAGCACACAGATGAGATTTTGGAAGAAAAAAAGATTCGTAACAAACAAAAAGATTTCGCTTTAGCACTTTTTGACGGTGTTATGAAACATCTTGAGATTTGCGACAAGGCTATCATGACACACCTCAAAGAGTGGGATTTTGAGAGACTTGGAAGTATAGAAAGAGCGACGCTTAGACTTGCTTCGTATGAAATTTTGTACGGAGAACTTGACTCGGCTGTGGTTATCAACGAAGCAGTCGAAATCACAAAAGCTTTCGGAAGTGAGCAGTCTCCAAAGTTTATCAACGGCGTTTTAGACGCTATTGCCAGAGATAAAGACGTTTCTGCAAAATAAGGAACTAAAGTCGATATGAAAAGATTAACAAAAGAAGAAGCGCTTTATCTCATCAAAAACGCAGATCTCAAAGAACTTGGGCGTATGGCAAGTGCGAGAAAAAAAGAGCTGCATCCTGAGGGTATCACGACTTTTGTCGTGGATAGAAATATCAACTATACAAATATCTGCTGGGTGGATTGCAAGTTTTGCGCTTTTTATCGCCATGAAAAAGATGCCGACGCGTATGTGCTCACTTACGATGAGATAGACGCGAAGATAGATGAACTCCTTGAGATAGGCGGAACGCAGATACTTTTTCAAGGCGGCGTGCATCCAAAACTCAAAATCGAGTGGTATGAAGATCTCGTCGGACATATACACGAGAAGTATCCGCAGATTACTATCCACGGTTTTTCATCTATCGAGATAGATTTTATCGCAAAAGTCTCTCGCATCAGCGTAGAAGAAGTGCTTATGAGACTCAAAGCAAAAGGTCTTGCTTCTATCCCCGGTGCAGGTGCTGAGATACTCTCCGACAAAGTACGCGATATCATCGCACCCAAAAAGATAGACTCGGATGTGTGGGTGGATATCCATAGAAAAGCGCACAAACTTGATATCAAATCCACGGCGACGATGATGTACGGAACAGTAGAGAGTGACGAAGATATCGTAGATCACTTTGATATGATACGAACTCTTCAGGATGAGACAGGCGGTTTTCGTGCCTTTATCATGTGGAGTTTTCAGGGCAAGCATACAGAACTTTTGGCGTTGATTCCTGATATGGAAAAACCTTCGTCAAACCGTTATCTGCGTTTACTTGCAGTCGCGCGTCTCTATCTTGACAATGTGCCAAATATCCAAAGCTCATGGGTGACACAAGGGCCGTATATCGGGCAGATGGCACTGCGTTTTGGGGCAAATGATCTAGGTTCTACGATGATGGAAGAAAATGTAGTGAGTTCTGCAGGGGCAGCGTATTCGATGGCAAAAGAAGAGATGGTGCATCTTATCAAAGATTTGGGTGAAACACCTGCTGTACGAAATACAGCGTATGAGATTTTAGAAAAATTTGCATAAATGAAAACATTATTTTTAATATTATTCTTGGTAGGACAGATACTTATGGCGGCAAAAATTGATTTTATAGAGACAAACGGCTTAAAAATACCGATAATTTTTGAGCAAGACAAGCGTCTTCCTTTGGTGAGTTTGCAGTTTACCTTTACAAACAGCGGCAGTATAAGAGATGTAGAAAAAGCAGGTTTGGCAAAGTTTAGTGCAAAGATGATGAATGAAGGCACGAAAACACTTGGAAGCAATGGTTTTGCAGACGCACTTGAAGCCAAAGCGATACATATTTCTGCATCAACGGGCAGTGAGACTTTTGTTATAGATCTTAGCTGTTTACAAGAGAATTTTGATGAAGGTTTGGGATATTTTGATGCACTTCTCAAAGAACCTAACCTGACAAAAGAGTCTATAGAGAAAGTCAAAACAATGACACTTGGAAGCCTGAGTCGCAAAGAAAATGATTTTGATTATATCGCAGGAAATGAGCTCAATGCACTTCTTTTTGAGGGAACTGTTCTAGCAAATCCCGCGGCAGGAACGATGAAAAGTGTCAAGAGTATCGAACTTGTAGATATAGAAGAGTTTGTAAAAACGAACCTTGTAAGCTCAAAACTTATTGTGGTGCTTGGCGGTGATGTAGAGCTTGAAGATGCAAAGAAAAAGATAGCAAAAATCATCGACTCTATGGCAAAAGGTCAAAGCAGTGAAGTCGCGCATTTTGAAGTGAGTAAAACACCAAAAGAGCGTATTCTCAAACGCGAAACAGAACAGGCTTATGTCTATTTTGGCGCACCCTATCACATGAGCGCGGATGATGAAGAACAGTATAAAGCAAGAGTCGCTACATTTATACTTGGCACAGGCGGTTTTGGGTCGCGTTTGATGGAAGAGATTCGTGTGAAACGCGGTCTTGCTTACTCCGCTTATGCAAGGGTAAACATCGCCAAATCAAACAGCAATTTTAACGGTTATCTACAAACAAAACTTGACTCTCTCGAAGAGGCAAGAAAAACGGTCAATGAAGTTGTGGCGACATTTGTAAAAGAGGGTGTCACACAAGATGAACTTGAGCAAACGCAGAGATTTTTACTCGGAAGTGAGCCGCTTCGTGTGGAGACCATGAGCCAAAGACTCAACCGAACATTTTTGGAGTATTACAGAGGTCAGGAACTTGGATTTTCTGCGCTTGAGCTTGAAAAGATAAAGAAACTCAAACTTGAAGAGCTAAATAGTTTCATCAAAAAGCACACTGAGATAGTCAATCTCAGTTATGCCATCGTTACAAAGTCATAAATTATTTGATATGAGTTTTGTCATCCTGAACTTGATTCAGGATCTCGCTTATACAAGAAATATATTGCAAAACGCAATATATTTCATCCTTCACTCAAAAAATAGATACTCTTTTGCATGAAGGATAAAAGATGAATCTCACAAAAGAGCAAGACGCAAAGTTTCAAAAACTAGGGTTAAGCAGCTACAGCCAACTTGCTCTTTGTATCCCTCACGCTTATGAAGATTATCGTCTGCATGATAAACTTCAAACCCACAAAGCACAACTTATCGATGCGACCGTTGAGTCGGTGTATCGTTCTGCAAACTCCATCCAGATAACTTTTTTTGCTCACAATTTCGGACACAGTGTCACGGGTGTGTTATTTCGTCCGAAGCCTTATATGATGCATCAGTTTGTAGTCGGTGAGCGTGATTATTATTATGGTGTTTTGGAGTGCAAAGTAGGGCAGTGTAGCATGAGCATGCCCAAGAAAGTGACAAACGCAGGCGTTATCACTCCAAAATATAAGTCGCCGCTGCGCTCAGATGTGATGTTGCGTTTTATGGCAGAGCAGCTCACACATGAAAATCTTCAAAGTGAAGGGCTTTCTGAAGAAGTCGTAAACGCAGTGTTGCAAGTCCATTTTCCCGATGAGCAAATCCTGCAAAATAAAGCACTGCCACAAGAGGCGATAGAGGCACTAAAATATATAGAACTTTTTTCGTATATGAAGCAGTTGAGTGCCAAAAGACGCTATTTTCAAGCCTTGCAATCGAAAAAAAGTGACTATAAGAAGTGGGCGAAAAAGCTTCCATTTGCACTCACACATGAGCAGATAAAGGCGATAGAAGAGATAAAAGAGGACTTTTCAAAAGATGTTGCGGCAAAACGCATCGTAGTCGGTGATGTGGGAAGCGGAAAAACGATGGTTATTTTGGCAGCTGCGTTTATGATGGCTCCACACCGCTGTGTGCTCATGGCACCGACGACTATTTTAGCAAATCAGCTCTTTGAAGAAGCGCAAAAGTTTTTGCCAAATCTTCGGTCTATTTTGGTGACAAACAAAACAAAAAAAATCGACATGAGCGGGTTTGATTTTATCATCGGAACACACGCACTTTTGTATAGAGAGTTACCGGAAGTAGCGCTTGTGATGGTGGATGAACAACACCGCTTTGGAACGCAGCAGAGAAATATGCTGGAGAAACTTGTGAGTGAAGGAGCGAAAAAGCCCCATTTTTTGCAGTTCTCAGCTACGCCTATCCCTCGTACGCAGGCGATGATAGAGACAGCTCATGTAGATGTCTCCCTTATCACCTCCACTCCGTTTGTAAAAGATATAAGCTCAAAAGTCATCCATAAAAGTGATTTCGCAGAGTTGTTGCAACATATCAAAGAAGAGATAGCCAAAAATAACCAAGTGTTGCTTGTTTATCCATTGGTTGAACAGAGTGAAGTTTTGGAATATCAGAGTATTGAAGAGGCTCGCGGATACTGGGAGAAAAACTTTGATGATGTCTATGTGACACATGGAAAAGACAAGGAAAAAGAGCAGGTATTGATGGATTTTAGAGAGAGCGGAAAGATACTTATCGCTACAACAGTAGTAGAAGTTGGTATCTCTCTGCCACGACTTACAACGGTTGTCATCGTAGGAGCAGAACGGCTTGGACTCTCAACTCTGCATCAGTTGCGTGGACGAGTAAGTCGTACCGGGCTCAAAGGTTATTGTTATCTTTATACAAACAAAAATACATCTGAGAGACTTGATGAATTTATGAATACGACAAGCGGATTTGATATTGCGAACCTAGATTTAAAGTTTAGAAAAAGCGGTGATCTACTCAAAGGAACAAATCAAAGTGGCACACAGTTTCGTTTTGTGGATCTGGTCGAAGATGAAGAAGTCGTAAAGAGAGTGAAAAAGGATTTGCTATTGTGAACTTGAAATTTCGTAATCTTGCGCTTGCAATTTCGTCATTCTGGGCTTGATCCAGAATCTCATGAGCTACAAGGGACACACGAGACCCTGAATCGAGTTCAGGGTGACGAAAGAGTGCTATTGTGAGTTTGAAATTTCGTCATTCTGGACTTGATCCAGAATCTCATGAGCTACAAGGGACACACGAGACCCTGAATCGAGTTCAGGGTGACGAGTTTAGTGTTTGAAACGACTAGTAAAGACCAAACGCACCGTTGCTTTTTTTGTATAAAACGCGAGTTTTACCTTCGTTGTCTAAGAAAATCTCAAAAACTTTTGTGCTTTCTTTGAGGTCAGTCAAAACATCTTCTACTTCACGAGGTTTGTAAAGTGCAAGTTCTACAGGAACTATCTCATCTTCCATCGCTTCAGTCGCTGCTTTCACATCAGCACTTTCAGCTTTGACATCATTGAGACCGACTTTGTGGTGGTCACTATCACGGTCGTGCATACGGCGTAGTGCTTTTTGTGCTCTTGCAGTTGCAAGATCGATAGCAGCGTAGAGATCATCATCATTTTGTTTGATGATAACAGAGTTTTTGTGTGCGAGGTTGATAACAAACTCAACACATGTGTGATCTTTGCCTTTTTTGCTTTGCGCTGTAGCGATAACATTTACAGAGATGATATCCATATGAAATTTGCTAAGTGTCTCGATAGAAGTATTCATATGAGCCTTGATACCATCAGTAAGCTCTACGTGTCTTCCAGTTAATGAAATATTCATTAAAAATCCTTATTTGTTTGAAGTAAAAAAAATTATAGCATTAAAAGGTTTAGAACTTTTATAATTTCTTTATAACTCAACCAATTTTCTTTTGAATATCCTAATTGGTTCACTAGCGATAGTTGTATCATTCATATCGACGGTTACATCTATCTGTGCGACTCCAAAGTCATCTGTTTGCACTAAGGTCGCTGTGCCACATGTGGCAACAGCATTGTTATACATATAGCTCACATTTATATTAATATTGTAATAGCTTTCAATGAAAGATTCACCTGTATATGCACATCTATTAGTATTATTATTCTCTGTGCCTATTTTGAGTTTTGCGTATTCTCCGGCACTTCTAGCAAGAAGATTTGCCTGCTCATAGACATACAAATCCACACTGCTTTTGTTTGTCAAAGTAGTGAGAGAAAGTGCAAGAGCCAAAAGGGTTGCAACAACTACTATGACTGCTATAGCCATAATCATAGCCATACCGTTGCGTTTTGAAGTTAAAATATTACTTTTTCTTTGCATATTGAGTGTTCCTCCCCAGCCATAAGATTACTTCTAGCGCAAACCATAATGCTGAAGATGCCACCACTTGGATTTGTTTTTATCCTAAATGTATCTACATTTTCCATCAAAAGTTGAGCGGTTCCGTGTGTTTGATAATTTTCTCCTTGCCAAGGCTGATAATTGTAATAAAGCGTTAGGTTTGTTCCATCATGCACTATAGCATACGCACTCCAAGCGAGCATATAACGGTTGTATGCATTTACTCCTTCAAAATTATCAGTTGCTATGCCTGATACAAAATCGTTGATATTTCCTGTGGCATCTATTGGATGCATTGATTTTGTTTGGTCGGTGAGGTCATCGCCTCCTGCCCATCCAAAAGAGTTGGGGTTATGACTTGCTGCGTTAAACATGATGGCTGCGTTTTGAATACCCGAAGTGTTATCATCAGAGAGAGTAATTATAAGCTCATCGATTGCAGTTGTATTTGTCTCAACAGAGCTGAGTGTAGTTATAGTTGTGAGAGAAGGATCCAAATCAATAATCCCACTCCAAAGAGGGGCTGTAGTGCCTCTAAAACCGTCACTGTCATACGCTATCCATTCTAAAACATTATAGGTATCAGGGTTTGCTACAACTTCCGTTACCCCGACAAATCCACCAGTACCTACTCTTTTTATCGTTGAAGGAGCGATACGATATTCCAATCTTTTAGCGATAAATTGAAGTGCATTTGCGCTGTTGGAATGGAGCTCATTGTTTATCTTCGCGTGGATAAATGTTCTGTAAGTTTGAGCTAAAAACTCAACCCCGAACTTCCCTATAATCCCCATGATGACGATGACAAAAACTAGTTCTATCATAGTAAAAGCACTGCGTTTCATTCTAAAGTCCTCAATGGATGGCTTGCGACACTTCCACTATTGGTGGCATAGACATAAAAACTCACAAGGAGATTATTTGAAGCATCATTAATGTTGATTTGGATTTTTTTTATATTGGGATTGTTCGCAAGAGTACCAAAAGTGCTAGTAGCATCTACCGCAATATCTTTTTTATATTGAAACTTATATCCTGTTTCACTCCCGCTACTTCCTGTAGCATCGGCTGCTGTAGCGATGTAGTCATCAACATCATCTTCTCTTGTTTCTCCAGTTTCATAACCAAGTGCAGTTGGACGGATAGTCATGCTGTTATTAGTATTATAAAGGATTCTTACATTTCCAGATCTTCCTCGAAAATCATTTAGAAGAGAAGTAGCGGCTTCGGTATCATTACAATAGATAATATGCTCATAGTCATCATTGTCGATTCTGCTATTTTCATCCCAAGCAGAAGATGTGACTTTGGTAATCTCAGTGAACGCAATAAAAACGGCTTCTTGAACCAAACTATTTTCACTTCCTTTGGATATAACTTGAGAAATTGTAGGTAAAGACACGACAGCAATACCTATGATAACTATAGCAAAAATAAGCTCAATCAGGGTGAATGCGTGTTTAAGCCTAAGCATTACCAATCCAGCCTTTTGTTTGTCCAAAAAGCACCTCGACCAACTGCTGTATTATTAGTATCTTTAATACCTGTCCAATCAGACTCAGGACTTTGGAACTCTACTTCAAAATTGTTTTTTGTTGCAGAGGCATTATACATGTTGTAAATGAGCCAACTCGAAGCATTATTTTCCATAGTAGTTTTATATGGATATCCTTTACTTAGATCGTATGAGAGAGTCGTGTTATCTGGATTTGTTCCTGTGGCATTGGATGCGTCTACCGTATCACTTGCTGCACCTGTTCCTCCTTTGTGGATAACCTTCCCAACAACTCCTGCACTTGCAGGGATGTGAAGTGTATTTCGGAACCATCTAGGGTCATCAGTGCTTTGGGATGTGCTACCGTTTGGAAGGAGTGTTTTATCACATACTGTTGCACTGCTATCAGTTTTATTACAAAAAATCTCATAGTAGATTGGTATTGTTCCTGTATTGCCTATAAAAACTTGTTTGGGTGCATTTGTTTTGCCATAAACAAAATTTTTATTAGTGTTTAGTGTTGCACCGTTAAAATTTTTAGGAGAGCCGGGATCGCTCATCCAAGAAGTAGAGGTATTGGCATCAATAACTTTAATTGTAACAGGGTTTAGCGCCCCTGTGTTATTTCTGTCTATATTGAAATAAACAGTAGCTTTTCCAATACCATTATTAAATTGAAATGGCGTTATCCACTCTTGAACACTATTGACCCCAATTACCAAAGATTTGTTTTTTGTCGGTGTCCCTATCGCGTTTGAGTCATTATCTTCACTGTACAAACTTATATTTGCAACAGCAGAACTATTGAAATTAAGATCTAAATTAAGATTAAAAGTGCTATTGATCTTTAGACCATTGACACTTGGTGCATTAGTATCTGGAAAACATGTTGCAGTGTAGTTTTTTACAGTGTTACCGTCTTTATTTTTTGCTGTAATTAGATAGGAAACATACGCCGACATATCTGGTGTTGTTGAGGTTGTGTTAGATTGATTGATGTCGTTCATATAAAGCCAGTCCATACTATTTGTAGTCCCATACGTTGCACTTGTATCAAATGAATATGGAGTAAATAATAATATATTTGTTTTGGATATATCTGTTATATTATATATCAAAGTGGCAGGAGTGATATATCTTTCTAAATCATTCGTGTCATCTGCATCGATTAATGCAAATTCATTTCCTGCTTTTTCACTAATATTTACATCAACAATACCTGTCTCACTATACTTCATGGATGCATTGACTTCACCGTTTATGAAGTTGGCTGGCGTTATTGTAAAGATTCCAGATTCAGGACAAGTTGTGACATCAGTCTTTCCTGTATGGTTTTGCATGAGTGTGATATTTGTAGAAGATGCAGCATAGGTTTCAGGGGTAACATTTAAAGTAGAACTAGATGCATTGTAGTCAGTTGAGCCATTCACATCTAAAGCGGTTCCTGTATTTTTAGCATATTCAGTTTCATTGAGAGCTTTTACAGTGATGTTGAAATCCTCTGCTGCTCTTTTGTATTGATTCTCACCAAAAGCTTTAAACGCATGAGGACGAATAGCGAAATTATCGCTTGAACAAGTAATATTGGAATCAAGAGTACACATCAAACATCCATAATCATTTGCATAAATCCCTGTACCAACTCCACCATTGCTAGGCTTGCATGGCTCTCCGTTGTTGTTATAACATCTCTCCCAAGCAGCGTCACCAAATATAGCTTTATATTTAGGTTCTGAGTCGACACACTGTCCTATACCTTGAAGATTTCCTGTAGTAGATGAGTTGAGCAAACATGATTCATAAAAAGATGCTTCATATATTTTACTCATGTCTAAAGCTGAAAGAGAAAATCTTGTTATTGGTATAGCCATATTCGGCATACGACCATTAGCTGTTGCTGTAGCATTCCCGTCGGTGATATTGATTACTAAAGGGTTGCCGTCAGCATCTAAAACAGGTGCTCTCTGTGTGCAAGTATCGTCCGAAATATAAGGGATGACTTTAAAAAATAAAGCTGGATTTATTGATGTAAATACTTCTGCATTTCGACTTTCATTGAGGCGTACAGCCGTCAGAGGCTCAAGTTTATTCGAAACTTTTGTTTTGATATATTTTGAGTTAGAGTTAGGATTATTGTAGTTGT
>JAQTWZ010000022.1:28346-31451 GCA_028689055.1 Sulfurimonas sp.
CATCACGATTTCCACCATAAGCAAATTGATCAAACTCAACAACAATCATATTATATTTAGAAGGAAATTCATAATCCTTTGTTACTGCAGTTGTCCCACCGGCAGCAGGTGTTAATTGAAGGCGACTGTCCACTATGATTGGTGTAAATCCAGTACCTAATGTTCTCCATTTATCATCTAATGAGCCATCATTAAAATCATCTTCATAACAAACAGGTAGATTTTCCGCACTTTGTTCTAATATCTGAATCTCTGTAGGATTGGTACCAATTTGCACATCAGTGCTAGGAGTGACATTTGAGATTTTTAGTGTAAAACTTTCTTGAAGTTCGATCTCTATGTCATGGTAAATAGGTATAGAAATTTTTGTTTCTGTTTCTCCGGCGGGAATAGTTATTCTTCCTGAGACGGCGATAAAGTCTGAACCAGCTAACGCAGTCCCATCAATAGTTGTATAATCAAACGCAATGTCATATGTAACAGCTTTAGAGAGTGTTACCCTTGTTTCTAAGAGACTTGTAGAACCTACTGTAGCACTATAATTTTCTGAAATTTGGTAAATTTCTAAAGGAAACTTAATAATGATTGGACATGCATTGATTTTTGCTTTATACTGTGCTGTACCTTTTGTAAACAATGCATTAAGAGAGACATTTTCCCAAGCAAAAGAAAATGTAGAATAATCATAAATAGTATGCGTTTCTTCACTGTTAAAAGAACCGTTTCCATCAGGATAATATATTATTCCTTTGTCAAACAGACCTTCCAAAGCAGAAGAACTGAAAGTACTAGTGAGCGTTTGGTTCACCTCTGCACTATCATCATTTGCAGCTATTGTTTTTTCGGTTCCATCAAGTTTTATCGAGCTCATTAAGCTCATATCGATGTCGCTAAATGATTTAATAATGGTTACATCAGAAAGATTTTCCTCACCGATATTACGTAGAATAATTGTAGTGCCATAGAATGTTGTTCCTGGCAATACAGTTGTCTCCTCGGTTGTTACGCTATCATAACAGATATCATCTGCGCTTGCTATATCATTTCCCCATCCATAAACAGCAAACATCATCATCAGTCCGCAAATAGGCACTAGTTTTGTAAATATATTAAAAGGTTTCATTTCACCCTCCTACTCATAAATCTCATATAATTATGAATATACCCAAATTGTATTGGAAATTACTCAAAATAAAACGCTCGACTCTCAAGCGACCAAAAATCAAGATATGACATTTGAAAATGTGCTCAACAACAACGCTCAATGAGACCTGTTAGTTGCGAATTCTTTATTATACAACTTTTTATTTCATTCCCGAGCTTTTGCATCGCAATAAATATTAATTAGTGCTTAATTGCCTAGTTATTATACTTGCGAAATCTTTATTTCTATTTACAATTATAATGAAAATCTGTGTATATAGTCATTCTAACTAGATTTTCAATTTAGTTAATGGAATTATAAACAAATATTAAGTTTTGAGCTAAAATTAAATCAAGTATCATTTTTGTATAATTCTAAAAGTAATCTGGGTAGTTCGACGCATCGTTTATGTGAGGGTTCTACATATTCAAACTGCGAACTAGTAGAGCTTTTGTGTGCCGGTGTTTTCGTTTGAGATACGTTTACTCTATCGAGAAAATGCCGCCGTTAGAAAGCTCTTGCTTCGCCTAAATACGGCTTTTAGAACTAAGCCAATAACGAGACGGCTATCTGGATTGTTGTAAAGCATTGAACTGTTGTATTTCACCTAAAATGTTTAGAATATTTTAGTTAAATGCTTTTTTAAAATTATGGAGAAAAGATGAAAATATTAATATTAGGTAATGGCGGAAGAGAATATTCTATCGCCCGCGCGATTTTAAATGAAAAAAAGGGACATGAGCTCTTTTTTCAACCTGGAAACGGTGCTACAAACACGCTCGGAACAAACCTTGATATTAAAGATTACAATCAACTTGCAGAATTTGCAAAAGAAAACGCAATAGAACTTACTATTGTAGGGCCTGAAGCTCCTCTTGTTGCAGGAGTTGTTGATGTTTTCAAATCACACGGACTTGTTGTTTTTGGTCCAAGTAAACAGGCTGCACAGCTAGAAGGTTCAAAAGTGTATATGAAAAACTTTCTTGCAAAATACAATATACCTACAGCGCGCTATATAGAAACTGCTTCGATAGAAGATGCGTTTAAGTTTACAAATACTCTCAGCACGCCAATCGTTGTCAAAGCTGATGGACTTTGTGGTGGCAAAGGTGTCATCATCGCCATGAGCCATGATGAAGCAAAAGTGGCTATTTCAGAGATGCTCAGCGGCAAAAGTTTTGGAGATGCAGGCAAAAAAGTAATCATAGAAGAGTTTTTAGACGGATATGAACTTTCGATGTTTGCTGTGTGTGATGGAGAAGATTATATCCTTCTTCCTGCAGCGCAAGACCATAAAAGACTTCAGGATAATGACCAAGGACCAAATACGGGCGGTATGGGTGCATACGCACCAACACCTCTTGTAGATGAAACTTTGTATCAAAAAGTAAGAGAGAGAATCATTCGCCCCACTTTAGACGGTATGCAAAAAGAGGGAGCACCTTTTGAAGGCGTCCTTTTTATCGGCGTTATGGTAGTCAACGGTGAACCGATTACTTTGGAGTTTAATGTGCGTTTTGGAGATCCAGAATGTGAAATCCTGATGCCGCTCATGACATCGAGTGTAAGTGATATGTTCTACAAAGCTGCTACAAATAGACTCTCGGAAATTGAGGTGGCGTTTTCGTCGCAGTACGCTGTAGGTGTTGTGATGGCAAGTGAAAACTATCCATATAGCAACTCAAAACCTGCTGAGATTATCGTCGATGAAGTGCATCATGAAGAGATAGAAAAATATACACATATCTCTTACGCAGGCGTGAGTATGGAAGATGAAAAACTTTATGCCGATGGTGGTCGCGTTTTGGTCTGTGTTGGTTTGGGTGATACAATCAAGCAAGCAAGAGATAGAGCTTATATGCGATGCGGACAAGTGCATTTTGCCGGTAAAAAACTGCGTACAGATATCGCTTATCAGGCACTCGCCTAGAATGAATGAAGAGATAGAAAATCTCCTTCAC
>JAQTWZ010000023.1 GCA_028689055.1 Sulfurimonas sp.
TTAGCTACAAAATAGTAAAAATATTGCATTTTGCAATGATTTTTTCATTTAAATGAACATATTTTGTGTCAATTAATTTTGAAATACCGAGCAGTTTTGTATATAATGTTCGTTGAATAAATAGTTAGCAATACATAAAGGATTAAAAGAATGAAAGTATTTTTAAGTTGGTCTGGCGAGCAAAGCCATAAAGTCGCTGTTGTTTTAAGAGATTGGTTTCCCTCTGTAATTCAATCGCTTGTTCCGTATGTTTCTTCGGAAGATATTGACAAAGGAGCAAGATGGAGTACTGATATTGCCACAGAACTTGCTGATTCAACATTTGGAATCTTATGTGTTACTAGAGAAAATTTAACAGCACCATGGTTGACATTTGAAGCGGGTGCATTATCTAAAACAATGGATAAATCTTTTGTTTGCCCTTTTTTATTCAATATAAAACGATCAGAAGTTGATGGACCAATTTTGCAATTTCAATCAACAATTTTTGACAAGGAAGATATTAAAAAGCTTTTGAAGACACTTAATAAAGCGTGTGATGGAGATAAACTAACTGAAGAGAGATTAGATAAAGCTTTTGAAGTATGGTATCCAACCTTAGAAGAAGAATTAAAAAAAATTGAACCGCTAATTGAAGAGGAAAAATTAGATAAAAAACAGAACAAAGAAGTTCCAAGTAATGAAATTCTTGAAGAAATTCTTGAATTATCAAGATTGAACCAAAAATTGCTTCGTAGTCCTGATATGAAATACACTAAGGATATTGAACAAATGAGTATGATGCTCACAGAATTAAGAGAAAAGTTATTTATTCGTGATGAAGAAATCTTAAATCGTAAACGACGTAAAAATCATCCAATGTTTGTTGAAGAACTTCTACATATATCTTCACGTTTTGAAAAAAATTACACAGGGCTACAAATTACTCTTAGTTTATTTCGTAATGATTATCCATGGTTATATGATGCTGGATTAGACTTAGTAAGAATTCTTAGAAGCAAAAGTAGTGCACCAGAAAAAGAGGAAGCTATCAATGTGTTTATGGAGTTAATTGAATTTACATTTGAACATCCAATCATGAGAGAAATGTATGGAATGGACAAAGAATCACATATGATGGGGCGAGAATTACGCCATATTTTGATGAGAAATATAAAAAATATTAGATGATGCATATTGCTAACAAAACATAGGAGCTAATAAGTTACCTGCGGTCACTTATTAGCTCTATTCAAAATTAGCCTACAACATATAAGGAGAAAGACTTGTCAAATACAAAAGAAGAAGTAAAAGAAGAAATTGAATATCAATCGTTTTCAGATTTTTTAGAAAGCACTCCTCCTAATCAACTTATTCATATTTCAAACTTACTAAAAGTAATAAATTCTTTTTACGATAATTATGAAGTAAAAAAACCTCAAATTCAGCTACATTGTGAAAGTGAAAGTTGTAATGGAGTACGTTTTTTTAGATGTGTTACTTCTGAACCAGTGAAAGTTGGTATAGTTGGTTATCACTTTTTTTATCTAACTTACCGTTGTTCAAATTGCCAAAAAACAGAGAAAGTATTTTCACTAGCTGCTAAAGCCAGTGGAAATGGCGAGGAAAAAGGTGAATGCTATAAATTTGGTGAACTCCCAGCTTATGGTCCACCAATTCCACCAAAGCTGATGAAACTGATTGGTCCAGATAGAGATGAGTTTCTCAAAGGTAGACGTTGTGAAAATCAAGGTTTAGGTGTAGGGTCTTTCATATATTACCGAAGAGTTGTAGAAAATCAAAAAGATAGAATTCTAGGTGAAATAATAAAAGTTGCAAATAAAATTGGAACATCTAAAACAAATATTGAAATATTAGAGAAAGCAATAGAAGAAACTCAATTTACTAAAGCATTAGATATGGCTAAAGGTGCTATTCCAGAAAGTTTACTTATAAATGGTCATAGTCCAATCAAGCTTTTACATAGTGCATTAAGTGAAGGGGTTCACGCTTTGAGTGATGAACAATGTCTTGAAATGGCAAGCAGTGTACGTGTTGTGCTTGGAGAGTTATCAGAAAGACTTGCACAAGCTTTGAAAGATGAAGCCGAACTCACAAAAGCACTATCAAGCTTAATGAAAAAAGGCTAACAAATCAGTGGAGCCAATAAATTACCCTGCGGGCAATTCATCGGCTCATTTTAAACGTTATGTACAAAAGGAATTTTAATGGGTAGCATAAATTTTTCTCCTAAAATCTTATGTGATAGTATTTCAGAAACAGTAGGTTATAAATCTGGAATTGCATTATCAATTGTGAATTACACCCCTGTGAATGAATCTCCACTTTTATGATATACTGCTACATCTGTACAAGTGGAGATTAAAAAATGCCAACTAGATTACGAGTAGATTTAGCAGGGTATCATCATGTTATCAACCGTGGAGTAAATCGTTCTGTTGTTTTTGACCAGGTTGATGACAAAGAGATGTTTTTACAGATTGTAAATAAATCAGCAACTATCCATAAAGTAACTCTACATGATTATTCTATTATGGACAATCATTACCATCTTCTTATAGAAACACAAAAAGAAAATATTTCAATATTTATGCGTATAGTCAATGCAAATTATGCAAAATACTACAACAAAAAATACACAAGGAGCGGTCACTTATGGCAAGATAGATATAAATCAAGATACATAACATCTGAAGAGTATCTCTATACTCTTGTAAAGTACATTGAGTGTAACCCCATAGAAGCAGGATTAACGCAAAAAGTTGGTGAGTATCCTTTTACTTTAGCTTCACTTATCTTTAGTAAAAAAGAACACTATCCTTGCTCCAATGAATCATTGTTGCTAAAAGAGTTTGATATACAGACATTGCACGAGTTTTTAGGCTCGTCACTTACAAAAGATGAACTTGAATACTTGCAAGAAAAAGAGAAACAAAAAGTTCTAAAAAGTAGTGATGGCATTATCATGAAACGCTCAAAAAAGTTTGAAGAGCATTTTGCAGGTGTTACAAAGAAAATGGACAGAAACTTTGCTATCCAAAACGCTTATCTTGATGGATATTCTCAGGTTGCTATAGCTTCTTATTTAAAAGTATCAAAGTCTTTAATTTCAAAAGTAATAAAAAATGGAGATTCATTCACAGGGGTTATAGGCACAGGGGTTATAGGTCGAAAGTAAGTTTTATTTTCTCGCCGCAATAAAGTTAAATATTACAAAATGACATGCTTTTTAATGATATAAATTTTAAATGCTATGATTATAAAAAGTATGGAGAACAATGTGATGAATAACCTAACAATAAAAGATGAACTAACCGATTTCCTACTATACAAAACACCAAACAGTGATATAAAAGTAGAAACATATCTACATAATGAAACTTTATGGTTGCCTCAAAAGAGAATAGCTGAACTTTTTGGAGTAGATAGAACAGTAGTTACAAAACATTTAAAAAATATATTTGAGAGTGAAGAATTAGAAGAAAATTCAGTTAGTGCAAAAATTGCACATACTGCCCAAGATGGGAAAAAGTACAATACAAAGTTTTATAATCTTGATGCCATTCTTTCAGTTGGATATCGGGTAAATTCTTTACAAGCTACACAGTTTAGAATATGGGCTACTAAAATACTAAAAGAGTTTATCATCAAAGGCTTTGCCATGGATGATGATAGAATGAAAAATGGTCGTTATTTTGGTAAAGACTATTTTAGAGAACTACTTGAGAGAGTTCGTTCAATACGAACAAGTGAAAGACGAATCTATCAACAAATTACCGATATATTTGCAGAGTGCAGTATAGATTATGATAAAAATTCTCAGCTTACAAAAGAGTTTTATGCAACAGTTCAAAATAAATTCCACTTTGCAATAAGTGGACAAACTTCCGCAGAAATAATTTATAAAAAAGCTGATTGTGCAAAACCGTTCATGGGACTTCAAACTTGGAAAAATTCCCCAGAGGGAAGAGTGTTGAAATCTGATTCAGTTATTGCAAAAAATTATTTAACAGAAGAAGAGATAAAAGATTTAGAGAGTGCGATAAGTGGGTACTTTGATTATATTGAAAGAATTATAAAAAATCATACAACTTTTACAATGGAGAGTTTAGCAAATTCAGTCAATAAATTTCTTGAATTTAATGAATATAAAATACTTGAAGATAAAGGAAGTATCTCAAGAAGTCAGGCAGAACAAAAAGCATTTAGTGAATATGAAGAATTTAATAAAATACAAAAAATAGAATCAGATTTTGATAAAGAGATGAAAAAAGTTTTAAAGAGAAGTGAGTAGTAATGGATAGATATACTACTATTCATACAACAAAACCTCGAAACGAACAGCATGTTTGATGTCAACGGCGGATTAGACTTCTTGCATAACCTAGACCCTGCATCAAGTGCATCTGGAATGCCCCTACTCTAAGGCTCTATTTTCTAAGCATTAAAGGTTATCGAGTACAATTCTAAAAAATTTCAAAGCAGGGGAAAAAGCTTATATGATACTTTATTCGTTGGCGATTATCGCAGGATTTGCACTTTTGGTTTGGAGTGCAGATAGGTTTGTAGAGGGTGCAGCAGCCACTGCAAAACATCTTGGTATGCCAACACTTTTGATTGGTATTTTAGTAGTTGGTTTTGGTACGAGTGCGCCTGAGATGGTCGTTTCTGCCATCGCTGCTTATGAGGGAAATCCCGCTTTGGCTTTAGGAAATGCCATAGGTTCAAACATAGTCAATATCGCTTTGATTTTAGGAGTGACAGCGCTTGTAGCGCCCATTGCCGTACATTCTAAGATAGTTAAAAAAGAGATTCCTCTTCTCATCTTGATTGTTTTATTTGCCGGATTTTTGCTTTTAGACAATAGCCTCACCTACATAGAAGGTGTTCTCCTTTTGGTAGGATTTTTTGCTTTGGTGGGATGGTCTATTTATGCCGCTATCAAAGGCAGAGGAGACCGCTTAGAGGGTGAAATAGAACATGAACTGCAAGAACATGCCATGAGTTTAAAGCTGGATAATTATGTTTGCTTTAACCATCGCGCTTTTAGTTATGACGTATGGCCTCAAAGGCAAACAAGGAAAAATCGATAAGATAAAAGGCTCTCTATTAGTTCTTTCTTATGTGGCTTACAATAGCTATTTGGGGATGAGTTTAATTTAGCCAAAAAAGCGAAGCAGTAGTTTGCTTCGCTCCTAGAGCCTAGAAAGAAGCACTACGATAAAAGCTACAGGCTTTTTTGGTGCATTGGCTACTTTAAAAACATCGCAAAAGGTAGTGGCGATCTTGTGAATCTGCTCTTTGGTGTATTCATGATCAAAAGCGAGGTCAAGGATCTCCAAAGTCTTATCGACAATGACATCGAGTTCATTACAATCGACTAGGCTGATTCCTATTTGCTTATCCCATGAACAAGCATGAGGGAAGAGATCAAAATTCTCTTTTATCTCTTCATCACTCAAATCGTTCAGTAGATTATATTCGCGGACAAAATTTACTATCTCATGTTGTTTACAGACCATCTTTTTTCCTTTTTTACGGTATTGCATTTGGATATGCAAGAAACGTACGAAAGAGTGAATGTTTTACGCTTCCTCTTTATCCATCTCTTTCATCACAAGTGCTCGGTAGGCTTCATCTTTTGGGACAAGCCCTGCTTCGTAGAGAAACTGGGAGGGCATAAAGTTGGTCTTTTTGATCTTGTCGTATTTTGCAAAACTCAGATACAAAATATCTTTGGCTCTTGTGACGGCTACATAAAAAAGTCTGCGTTCTTCATCGAGTGAACCGCCGCGCTGCATGAGCTTGCGGTTTGGAAATCTGCCATCCATCAAATCCACCACATAAACTTCTTTGTACTCCAAACCTTTGGATGCATGGACACTTAGCAGATTGACACCCTCGCCTTGCGTCAAGTCTGAAGAGCCCAGTATCATTGCGTTTAAGAAGCGCTCATGTTCACTATACGGCTTGGAGAGTTCTTCTAGTAGAAGCATTTTTCTCGCGATGCGCGTCAGGGATTCTGTCTTTTGTTTCTCATCCACAGTTCCGTCTTTGAGCATTGCCCGTTTGCTTGAGAGTGTCTCTGATATATGTTTGTAGAGCGTTGATGCCGCTATTTTTTTGACGATTGTACGAGGCTGTATTATCCCTTTAAGCTCTTTATAAAGCAGATAAAAATCATGTAAAAAAGTCGCCCCGTCTTTTGTAAGTTTTGGATGTTTGAGAATAGGATTTTTCATAAACTTATCTTCAAATCCAAGTTTTGCAAATTTTCCAACCGCACCCAGTTCGATAAAATCATCAAAAAGCCCTAACTGATGACTCACTTTTCTTTTCTCAAAAGGATTGTGTATGGACTCATCCGGAGCGTACAATCCATAAAAGATACTTCCATGTCCAAGCACTTTGAGTGCGATATACATCTCTTTTGCCATCGCACTTCCTACACCTTTTGCAAACTCAAAAAGGTGGATAAACGCCATCATATCGGCTTCGTTGACAAGCAAAGTATAAAGATCAAGTACCGCTTTTACCTCTTTGGAGTCAAAAAAACTCGTTCCGCCCTTGCGTTTGCATGGGATATCAAGCTCACGCAAACCTACTTCGATACCATCGGCTGAAGAGTTGTTGCGAAAGATGACGGCTATCTCTTCGCGCGGCGTTTGCGTATCGCGTATCTTTGCCGCTATGGCGTGATACTGATCAAAAAGCTCATCATAAGCCAAAAGCACAGGAGATTTTGACTCCTGCGTTCGTGTCACTTCGAGCTGTTTTGGATAGATACGTTCGTTGTGTTCTATCACTTTTGTTGCCAGTGCAAGGATAGGAAAAGTTGAACGGTAGTTTTTTGTCAAAGTATGCACTTTTGCATCTGTAAACTTTTGCGTAAAAGAGCCTATGATAGAGATATCCGCCCCGTTAAACGCATAGATACTCTGGTCATAATCCCCCACACAAAAAAGTGAAGGCGGTTTCATCGCTTCTATCAGTGTCCCTTGGAGCGCGTTTGTGTCCTGATATTCATCCACTAGAACTTCCTTATAACCGAGGTCGCGGCTTGCACAAAGTTCTCTAAAATTGAGCAAAAGGTCATTGAAGTTGACAAAACCATACTCTTTTTTCAAAGACTCAAATTCATCGACTATGTCGGCATAAATCATCGCAAATATCTCATGTTCAGGGTAGCGCTCTATCATCCAATCTTCAAAATTTTTATGCAGTTCTGTATTTTGATAAAAAGAGTAAACATCATAAAGATAGTTGCCGCCATAAGGTGTGAGTTCTGCGTTTATCTGCATAAAAGAGCGTTTTTCAAAGACGCTTCTAAAGAGCGTTTTGAGTTCGCGTTGCTGTTTGAGGACGACTCTTTTATCCTCTTTTTTGAGCCATCTGTAGCTTACCGCATGGAAAGTTCCCGCGTCTATTTTAGTAGCTATACCCGCTCCAAAAAACGCAGCCACTCTCTCTATCATCTCCGCCGCCGCTTTGTTGGTAAAGGTCAGAAGCAGTATCTCTTCAGGTTGCACGCCTTCGCCCAAAAGATGGGCTATGCGCCCTACTATCGTAGAAGTTTTTCCTGTTCCTGCTGATGCGATGATAAGGTTTTGAGAGTATTTTGAAGTCGCTGCGGCATATTGTTCTGGATTGAGACGCGAAAGTGGCAAACAGACTCCTGAAGATAAATTTGAAGAGCGTGATTATACCCGCATTTTATTTTCTACTCTTTAAGCGGGTGTTTTTGTGCTAGAATTGTTGATTGTCAACAAAAACAGGATATTTGTCATGAAAAACAAAAAAAGTGTTTATGCTTGGGCGTTTTACGACTGGGCGAACTCTGCCTATGCCACGGTTGTTATAGCGGGGTTTTTTCCTATCTTTTTCAAAACATACTACAGTGCAGGTTCAAGCGCCATCACAAGCACTTCTCAGCTTGGTTTTGCAAATGCGCTGGCAAGTTTTGTTGTCGTACTTTTGGCTCCCTTACTTGGAGCTATTGCCGATGCCGCTTCACTCAAAAAACGCTTTTTATCTCTTTTTGCTTATCTCGGTATCCTCATGAGCGCCTCTTTGGCACTTGTTCCTGAGGGCTCATGGCAGATAGCTATTTTTTTATATGTACTTGGCAACATTGGTTTTATGGGAGCGGATACATTTTATGATGCGCTTTTGAGTTTGGTATCTGAGGAAAAAGATGTAGATTTTGTCTCAGGACTTGGTTTTGCTCTTGGATATCTCGGCGGCGGTATTTTATTTGGTCTCAATGTATGGATGGTGCAAAATCCGGCTCTTTTTGGCTTTGAAAACGAAGCGCATGCGATCAAAGCTTCTTTTGTCGGCGTGGCTGTATGGTGGGCGATTTTTTCTCTGCCGCTTTTATTATTTGTCAAAGAAACGCAGCAAACAAAACAATTTGAAACCTCTCTTTTGACGCAAGGTTACCTCAGGCTCAAAAACACCTTTTCCAAAATCACCCATTTCAAAGGGATAGTTCTTTTTTTGTGTGCTTATTGGCTCTATATCGACGGCGTGGACACCATCATCCGCATGGCGGTGGACTACGGCATGGCACTTGGTTTTGACACACACAACTTGATTTTTTCTTTGCTTATCGTACAGTTTGTAGGTTTCCCCGCAACACTTGCGTTTGCAAAACTCGCACAGCATTGGGATACGAAAAAAGCGATATTTACGGCTATCGGGGTTTATCTTTGCATCATCATCTGGGCGACGCTCATGCAAGAAGTCTATGAGTTTTATATTTTGGCAGGGATGATTGCCCTTGTTCAAGGCGGGATACAAGCACTCAGCCGCTCTTACTATTCCAAAATGATTCCGCCCCAAAACGCTGCGGAATTTTTTGGTTTTTATAACTTTTTAGGCAAGTTCGCAGCTATTTTAGGCCCTCTTCTTGTAGCAGTCGTAGCGCTTTTTAGTGAGAGTTCACGCCTCTCCATCGCTTCTGTTTCTATTTTGTTTATTTTAGGAGCTCTCCTACTCTATTTTGTAGATGAAAAAAAGATCACCGAGAATCTCAAAAATATAAAATAAGAGAAAAGTCTCTCTTATTTCTGACCAAGCTCTGTTATATATTTTGCAAATGCATCCGTCTCTTGCGGAGTGAGATTTTTCATCTTCACTTGATGCATCGCAAGGTAGTTTTGAGACAGAGAAGTCGAACCGTCCAAAACCTTTTTCAGTCTAGCAGAGAGTTCCGCTTGACCCAAAGAAGCAAGTTTTGGAGAACTTTTTATCGCAACAAGTTCACCTTGTTTTCCATGACACACGACACAATGTTTATACAACTTTTCACTCTCAACTGCCCCCAAAGAGAGTAATCCCAATGCAAAAATAAGTACTATTTTTTTCATTTTTTCAACCTTTTTTTATAATCTATTTGACAAAGCCTATAACAGGCAAGCTTAAAAAATAATTTAATTTTTAACATTTAACTAAATTTAATATACTCACCCTTTTGTGTGATTTTTTTTATTTTTTCCTTTTGTATAATGCTCCATATATCTTTTAAAGAGGGGTTATTATGAAAAAGATTCATTCACTCATACTGCCTGGGGCGCTTATGTTTGTGGCCCTCGCGGAGAGTTTACATGCGGTACCTGCTTTTGCTAAGCAGAGCGGGTTGGAGTGTTTTGCGTGTCATTCGCTAAGTCAGTCAACACTCAACAGTGTAGGACGCAAATTTGCGCGTTCTTCTTATATGATGACAAAAGAAGATGGTTCGAGTTCGCTTATCTCTGGTCAAAAGATGGGTTTGGGTACGGATACGGCTTTAAACGCATCTATACTACTCAAAGCAAGACTTGAGAAGGGTTACGACGTCATCAATGGAAAAGGCGAAGTCATCGAAACGCAAGATGAAGAAGAGGTCGGCGCCAACAGAGGCGTTTATGAGATGTTTAAAACTTCTACAGCACATCTCGGCGGTAAAGTTGTGAGTCATGTAGGTGCTTTGATGGAGCTTCGCGAAAAAGAAGGCAAAGCTGTTTTTGGCGGAAAAGTCATCTCATCTATGAACACGGATGACAGTTCGTATGCGGGTATTACCCTCTATTCTACGGACAATTACGGTCCTTTTTCAGGGATGGAAAATTATGCTACAGGTCTTTATAAACCTTTGCGTCAATTTGAAAACCACAAGTTGACAAACGCAGCTCAGGCTGCTGATTTGGGTACTGGTTCTGCGACGGGTCTGCAGGCTTTTTATGCCGGTGAGGTTATTTTTGCCACGATTGGCGCGTATGTACCACTCCATCACAACGATGAGATAGAAGCTAGTACTTCTATGATTCCTTTTGCACGTTTGGCTTTTGAACAAAACATAGGTAATCTCAACTTTATCATCGGAGCGTATGGCCTCAAAGGAACTGCGACTGCTTACAATACGAGCTTAGACAGTTCTCTCTCAGGGCTTGTACCGCGTGAAACTGTGGAGATAGAAAAACAAGCTTACGGGCTTGACTTGCAAATCGAAGGTGATTTCTTAACTTTGCCGTCACTTTTTACAGCGAATATTGTACTTAACAACAAAACGACACTCGATAAGCCGGGACTGATGAACTATGACTCATGGCCTGGTCCAAACTATGAAGATATCTATGGAGAACCATATGATTCCGAAGACAGTGCTTACTCTCTCTCGTATGAGTTTTATCCGACACCTGCACTCGGTCTCAAACTGGCCTATTTACATCTGGATGACAAAGGTCCGCATACCTATGAGCCGGATAAAATAGATGCAAAAGACAAAGATGCCTACAGCGTCGGTTTTGACTATTCTTTGAGACAAAACATTGCGTTTAGTATGGAATATTCTTGGGTTAGACCAAGCAGAGAAGATATACAAGACTACTCTGACTTACTTGCAGTCATGACTGTAGCATTTTAATAAAGGAGTAAGCAATGAAACCGTTTACAAAAAAAATACTTTTACTTTCAAGTGCTGTACTCTTTGTATTGCCTGAATCAGCGAGTGCTTTGGCCTCTTTTTCAAGACAAACAGGGAAGGATTGTATGGCGTGTCATGCGCAAAATATGCCAAAACTCAATAATTTCGGAAGAGAGTTTGCTCTCTCCGGATTTACTATGTACGATTCCAGTAAGGGCAATGAGTCTCTTATACAAGGCAGTGAAGTACCGCTTGGTTTGTCTTCGGCACTCAATGTTTCTGCTGTTCTCAAAGCAAAATATATCAAAACATCGCAAGAAGAAGATACAACTACAGGTGACCTTATCGGTGCTGATGGCGGAGAATTCAAAGCACTTGGAGGTTCTGGAATCTTCTTTGGTGGGCGTATCGCTGATAATTTTGGTGCTCTAGTATCACTCAAGGGCAATGACGACGACGAAACAGATATCGTTTATAATGCCAAACTGGCTCTCTCATACGAGGCGATGGGCGGATATACGGGGATGTCTCTTATCTCTACGGAGACAAACGGGCTTTTTTCAGGGATGGAAGTTTACAACACTGGTCTAAATGCGCCTATCAAACAGTTTGAAAACGCAACTGCTACAAACGCAGCACAAGCAACGGGTGTAGCAAACGGTCCTGCGACTGCTCTTGGAGCTTATTACGGAGGGACAAACCTTTTTGTAAGTGCGGGTGTTGGGATACCATCACAAAACAGTGAAGGTATTGATGCAGGAAAAAGTCTGCTTCCATTTTACAGAATCGCCTACAATCAAGCTATCGGCAGCTGGAACTTTATGATAGGTGCTTATGGTCTTAGAGGCAATGTAGAAGCGAGTGATGAGAGCTTAAACGGTGGTTTGATAACCAACAAAGCGATACTTGTCAATGTACACAAAGAAGCACACGGATTTGACTTTGAGATGAGCGGTAAACTTTTTGACATGAGCACCATGACAACTATCAACCGTGTCCAAAGAAACATCGTTGAAGTGGATCCGACTACAGCGGTAATCGTGCCTTATAATCTGCAAAATACAGACAATGAAGCAACTTCTGTCGAATTCCAAATAAATCCTATAGAACCGCTAGGACTCAAAGCAGCCTACATGAGCTATGGAAATAATGAAGCTACGGCGACAAATCAGAAGTTTATCAAAAACTATGATTATGATGTTTATACTCTTGGTCTCAATTATAATGTACTTGAAAATCTCTCTGTTGGCGTAGATGTCAGCCGTTATAATCCAGACTCTACTACTATCAAAAGCTATGACGATATCTACGTCACGGCTATTTTCGTTTTCTAGTCATCACAAACGATGTAAGCTGAGCTAACGCTTCGCTTACGCGCTTGGAGTACAATTTTCTCATCTAAAACAAAAGGATTTAAAATGAAAAAGTTACTTTTAAGTGTTTCAACTCTTTTACTACTAGGCACGGTTGCGATGGCTGCTGATGGTGATGCTACGGCTCTTGAGCAAAAGTTACGCACACAAGATAAGTTGCAAACGCAGGATAAATTGCAAACGCAACAGAGACTCAAAGATGGCAGCGGTGAAGGTAAACAGATGCAAGAAAAACATCAGTACCAATACAAAAACCAATATCAGGGCACGTCACCTGAAGGTGCAAAAAACAGCTATAAAAATGGTGCAGAAAATGGAAGCGGCAATATGGGCAGTGGCAAAGGCGGAGGCAATGGTGGTGGTGGCGGCGGTAAACGCTAAACCTGTTTTGCAAACCTCTTTTTATTCCCTCTTTTCAAGGCGGTCTTTTGACCGCCACACTTTTTTTTCTTTTTTTCTTTCAAATTTCTCAAAAAATCAAATTTTTAAAAATATTTTTTCCTTTCAACTAACACTCTGCTAACACTTTTTTTCTATACTTATATAGATTTAAAAACAAAAGGATTACTAAATGAAAAACGAAACAAACGCAAGAAGAGGTTTTATAAAAATTATGGGTGTTGGCGCACTAGTTGCGGCAACTTCTTCTTTTGCAGCAGGCAAAAAGAAAACTACTACAACCGTAACATTGAGTGAAGATCAAAAAGATACACTTTTTTTCATCTTTCAAGAAGAAAAAGTAGCCAGAGATGTCTATATCACCCTAGGCAAACTCTATCCAACCGAAAAAACATTTGCAAATATCCAACTCTCAGAGCAGGAACATATATTAGCGGCGCAAGTTCTTTGTGAGCGTTATCGTATCGATACATCCAATGTCAATCTTTCGTTAGAAGAAGATTATATCGGACAGTTTGAGCTCCATGCGATGCAAGAGCTTTACAACAACTGTATAGCAGCAGGTCAAACTTCTTTGCTTGACGCACTTAAAGTAGGTCGTCTTATCGAAGTCACAGATATAGCAGACCTTGACGAGGCTATGGAAGGAATGCCTTCTGATGTTGTAAACACTTTCACGAACCTCAAAAAAGGTAGTCTTAACCACTTAGCTGCGTTTGAATCAGCTATATCAAGAGAGAGCTAAGAGAGGCTCATGTATCTTAGCCCGGAGATTGAAGGGACTCTTCATGAGTCTCTCTTACACTATTACAAAGCGTTGGAGGATGGCGATTTATCCGCCTTATCCTCGCTCATGCACAGAGAGTCTTATTTTGTGATGCTTCACTCTCTTGGATTTAAAAGAGTCTTTAGGGATGAAAATTTCAAAACACTTCTAACCAATATGCACGCAGACGTATCTGCTCTGCAAAAAGTTGTATCTGCCCTTCATACTGATTTGCTTCAAGAGGACAGAAGATACAAGATAGAGATAAGTTCTTATGAGCCAAAAGGCGCAGACCGTGTTACAGTTCACTACCTTGAAGATGGACATACAAAAAAGATGTATTTTGAAAAAAGCGAAGAAACGTGGAAAATAAACTTCAAAGCAGGTCGTTCCAAAGTGAGCTAAACGCAAGAGTGGTTTTTAGAACCCTCCTACGATTTTATTTTGCAACTCCATTTTTGAACTCACACCATATTTACTAAAGATATTTTTCATATGCGTTTTGAGTGTATTTATGGATATATTGAGTTCATCTGCGACATCTTGGTGCGTTTTGCCATGCAGGACTCGTTGTACGATTTGTCTCTCTTTTTCGGTGAGTATCTCCATTTTATTATCGACTTGCACACATTTACCGTGTACAGTGCTAGAATCATCATCATAAAAAGGACGAACAAGAACTTCAACGACTTTTGTAAGTTCAGAGAGTTTTTCTAGTATTATTTCATTCTCTTGTCTAAAAATATAGAGCATAAAACCTATTTTTTTGCCATGACCACTACGAAAAGGAAAGATATAGGCTTCTCTAAAATCTATCTCTTTTTCAAGTTCAAGAGCATGTGCTTTTGAAAATGCACCGTCAAAGATGTCATGAAGCGAATTTATCTTGATATACTCTCTATCACCTTGAAAATTATGGCGGGCAAACTGCATAAATCTATTGAGAAACATATGTTTGGCAGAGACATTAAAATGACGCAGCAGAGTGAGAAATTTTCTATCTTGCTCCATCACCAACTCGATATTGACATATCCGCTGTTTTTGATACACAAAGCCACCGTGGCAGCTCCGGATTCTGCATTAAAAGTAGCAGTTTCACTACGTAATACAGCTTGTAAACTATGACCTTCTATGATCTTTGTCTGTAACGAAATCGTCTTTTTCAATAACGCAACTTGATAATCACTTAACATAACAAACCTCTTCAAAACAACTCTCAAATTAGAGTCATATTTATAAGGATTATTATAGTTTGTAATAATCTTTGCTACATCACCTATATGGGTGACTTATTCTCAAAATCCCCCTATTATCTTATTTTGCAGCTCCATTTTTGAGTTGACACCATACTTGCTGAAGATACTTTTTGTATGGGTTTTGACTGTATTTATCGTGATTTTTAGCTCATGTGCTATCTCTTTGTATGCTTTGCCGTGCAAGATACGCAATGCAATTTCTTTTTCTTTATCACTCAAAATATCCATTTTACTATCTACATGGATACATTTGGAGTGCAAACAGCCACTTTCTTCATCAAAAAAAGGACGAATGAGAGTTTCAAACATCTCCGTCACTGAGGACATATTCCCAAGGAGTGGCTGAGAATTTTGCATCAAGATATAGAGTACGAAACCTATTTTTTTGCCCCGTTTGGAGCGAATAGGAAAGAGAAAAGCTTGACTGAAATGTATATCTTTTTCAAACTCTAACGATTTTGTTTGACTAAAAGTACCATCAAAAACTTTATGTAAAGTATCGATACGAAGATACTCCCGCGCACCTTCATGATGGTAGTTGTAATACCTCATAAACCTATTGAGAAACATTTGTTTTGAGGTGAGATTGTATTTACGCAGTTGTGCGAGAAAAGTCCGCTTTTCTTTCAAAACCATCTCCATGCTTATATAAGCTTCACCCCCGATACACAAAGCGATGATATCCGCCCCGCTCTTCTCTTTGAGCGCCTTTGTCTCTTGTCTCAAAACAGCTTTGACACTATGTCCTTGCATAATACTACTTTGAATTTTGAGTGTCTTTTCTAGTAATGCAATATAATCTTCATTCATTTCCCCCCCCCTTATACGCTTACGCATATCTTGTGAGAGATTATCAAAGTATTATGAGTAAAAAATGATTAAATTATTATTTAATCGCATAGCATCTAGCCTATTTATCATAAGCAAACCCTCACCTAACTTTGGCTATAATCGCGAAAAAATTGAAGGCAAAACAGTATGTCAACAGAAGCGTATGAACCACAAAAAGTAGAAAATAGTTACTATAAAATATGGGAAAGCAGAAAATATTTTGAAATAGACGGCAACAAAGCCATCCAAGAAGAAGGTAAAAACTTCTCCATCATGATGCCGCCGCCAAATGTAACAGGTCGCTTACATATAGGACACGCGCTCACTTTTACGCTTCAAGATATCATCACCCGCTACAAACGCATGGACGGCTACAAAACTCTCTGGCAACCGGGAACAGACCACGCGGGCATCGCGACACAAAATGTTGTAGAAAAACAGCTTCTTGCTGAGGGCACGACAAAAGAAGCACTCGGACGCGAAAAGTTTTTGGAGCGTGCTTGGGCGTGGAAAGCAGAATCCGCAGGTATCATGACAGAACAACTCCGCAAAATGGGAGTTTCTCCTGCATGGGAGCGTGAGCGTTTTACTATGGACGCGGGACTGCAAAAATCAGTCAAAGAGGCTTTTGTACATCTTTACAATCAAGGGCTTATCGTGCGTGGCAACTATATGGTCAACTGGTGTACTCATGATGGCGCACTCTCTGATATCGAAGTTGAGCATGAAGACCACAACGGCAAGTTCTATCATATTCGCTACCCTTTTGCCGATGGCAGCGGACATATAGAAGTGGCGACGACAAGACCTGAGACCTATTTTGGCGATACAGCCGTGATGGTACATCCGGATGATACACGCTACACGCACCTCATCGGCAAAAAGATCCGTCTTCCGCTTCTTGATCGTGAAGTATCTATCATCGCTGACGCTCATGTAGATATGGATTTTGGGACGGGTGTGGTAAAAGTCACACCTGCTCATGACCAAAACGACTACGAAGTCGGCAAACGCCATGACTTAGAGTTTATCACCGTATTTGATGAAAAAGGGTTTCTCAACGACTACGCAGGCGAATTCAAAGGGCTAGAACGCCTTGAAGCACGCGATATCATCGTCAAACGCCTTGATGAAGAAGGTTTCATTGTAAAAATCGAAGATCATAAACATCAAGTCGGTCACTGCTATAGATGTAAAAATATCGTTGAGCCATATATCTCAAAACAGTGGTTTGTCAGAAGTGAAGTAGCCAAAAAATCTATCGAAAAGACAAACGCAGGTGAAGCGCAATTTTTTCCTCCACACTGGATAAACTCCTACAACTCTTGGATGGGTGAACTTCGTGACTGGTGTATCTCCCGTCAGCTTTGGTGGGGACATCAGATTCCAGTATTTTACTGCGATGATTGTGAGCATGAGTTTGTCTCTCAAGAGGAACATCCTAGCGCATGTCCAAAATGTGGACACAAACACGTGACGCAAGATCCTGATGTCCTTGATACTTGGTTCTCTTCAGCTCTATGGCCTTTTTCGACACTTGGCTGGGGTAACGGTGATGTGGCTATGGATGAGCTTTTCAAATCCGACGATATGAAAGATTTTTATCCGAACACACTGCTTATCACAGGTTTTGACATCCTTTTCTTCTGGGTTGCAAGAATGATGATGATGGGCGAAAACTTCAACGGCGAACTTCCCTTCAAACACATCTATCTCCACGCACTTGTCCGCGATGAAAAAGGCGACAAAATGAGCAAATCCAAAGGAAATGTTATCGATCCTTTGGATATGGTCAACAAATACAGCGCCGATATCCTGCGTTTTACTCTTGCTATCTCTGCCGCTCAGGGACGGGATATCCGCATGAGCACAGAGAAACTCGAACTCAACCGCAACTTCACGAACAAACTCTACAACGCAAGCAAATTTTTGCAGATGAATGTGGATACTTTTCCTGACATGAGCGGCTTTTGTCTTCAAAGCGACCTTGGAAAATATATGGCTTCACGCCTCAATCAAGCGACAAAAGAGGTACGCGCAGCACTCGATGAATACAAGTTCAACGACGCAGCGACGGTTATCTATAGATTTCTTTGGAATGAATTTTGTGACTGGGGTATAGAGCTGAGTAAAGCGGACAAAGGCAGTATCGTAGAACTCGGAGCTATCTTCAAAGAAGCGATGAAACTATTGCATCCGTTTATGCCTTTTGTCACAGAACATCTCTATCATGAGCTCTCAGGCACAACGCTTGAAGAGGGTGATTCTATTATGATTATGCGTTATCCAAGCAAAACCAAAAAACGCAAAGAAGAAGAGAAGTTTGAAATCATCATGGATGCCATCATCTCTATCCGCCGTGCAAAAGTCCTCGTTGAACTTGCAAATCAGAAGATAGAAAAAGCTTTTGTAAAGATAGACGGTATCAGTGAGGAAGACAAAACAATGATGCTTCCTTTTATCGCACGCCTTGCAAAAGTCACGGAAGTAACATTTACAGATGTCAAAATAGCAAACGCAGTGAGCGATATCTCTGATAAATGTGAGACTTTTATCCCGACTGAAAGTATAGACCTCACACCTATCATCACACGCCTCACCAAACAAGATGAAAAACTCCAAAAAGAGATAGATAAACTTGCTTCGATGCTTGGGAATGAAAGATTTGTGGCAAACGCGCCGGAAGATGTTTTGGCAAAAAATCGTGAGCTTTTAGCAGATGCGCAGAGCAAACAAGCAAAAGTCTTAGAGCAGCTTCACTCACTTCAGAAATAAACAAAACGCAAGAGATTCTGGATCAAGTCCAGAATGACGGAGTGTGTGTCCATTCTTCCTGAGATTCTGGATCAAGTCCAGAATGACGGAGTGTGTGTCCATTCTTCCTGAGATTCTGGATCAAGTCCAGAATGACGGAGCGTGTATTTATAAGCCTATATTGTGTCATCCTGAACGGGGTTCAGGATCTCGGAGTATTAATAACGCGTCAATCTCGAAGCGATATCGTTGATACTGTCTGCAAAAAGTGCATAGAGGAAAGGTTCGATATCTTTGGACTCATACGATGGAGCGATCCATTTTGAGGCTTTTTGTCTGAAACTTTGCGTCGTGACTGTCTGACCTCTGTCGATTTTTACTTCTATCTCTATCTCACCTTTGAGGTTTTTGTCAAAGTTTTTGTCATTATAAACAATCGCTATATCTTTGATATACACATCCATCACTAAAGAAGCATCATTTGGATTGGATACTTTGTCAAATCCTGCGATATCAAGTGCATACCCCAAACCTTCTTTGTACTTCGTTGCAAAATCCACATTGCTATTGAAGTTTTGATACTTGTCGCCGCCTTTATAGATAGAACCAATGATGTGTTTATTGGCACGGGTATCTGTTACGGAGCGCAGATAAACAGTTTTGTTTTTTGGTGCAAGCTCTCCTGAGTATTCACCTTTATAAGCATGAAGGTTGATAGCTTCATTTTTATAAGAACATCCCCCCATAAACAGTGCCGCAACTAGCAGATAGATAAAACTTTTCACAATAAACTCCTTTTGAAAATATGCTCAATTATACATAAAAAACACTTAATACCATTTGCACAAAATAGTAAAAAAACAGCACGCAACTGCTATACTTCGACAAAAAAGAGTTTGTATGCACTTCCACCGCGCTCATGTAGAAATCACCAATATTTGCGGGCTAGCCTGTAGTTTTTGTCCTCCAAAACTCCAACCCACCAAAACAATGACTTTGGATTTTTTTACCACGATTTTACTTCAGCTCAAGCCCTATACAAAAGCCCTTGCCCTGCATGTTATGGGCGATCCGCTCACACTCTCCAATCTACACGCTTATCTTGATGCCGCTCATGAGAGAGGCTTTGAGGTAGAACTTACTACAAGCGGCTATTATCTACACAAAACGCCGCTCATGACACTTTTTCATCCTTGTGTGAGACAGCTCAACATCTCACTCAATAGCTACAATAAAAATGCTCTGAATCTTAGTTTTGAAAGCTACATGAGCAGTGTTTTGGATGTCTGCAAAGATAAGTTGCAAAACTATCCAAAACCTTTTATCAACCTTAGACTTTGGAATATGGATGAAACGCAGAGTGCGCTTGCGTTTAATAGTGAAGTATTTGAGAAGTTTGCGTCTTTTTTTGAAATAGAACTAAATGCACTCCACATCCACCAAATGCAGCCAAAATCTCTGCGTTTGGCTTCCAAAATCCTGCTTCATTTTGACAACTATTTTGAGTGGCCATCACTTGCTAGCACGCATGATAGTGATGCGACTTGCTACGGTCTGCGTTCACACATAGCTATCCTCGCAAACGGTGTCGTCGTGCCGTGTTGTCTGGATGGTGAGGGTGTCATAAATCTCGGTAACTTACATGAGCGGAGTTTAGATCAGATACTGCATTCACAAAGAGCGCAGGCGATGCGTGAGGGCTTCAGCAAGAACAAGGCAGTCGAAGAGTTGTGCCGTAAATGCAGCTACAAAGATAGGTTTCAAAGTCAAAACACTCTATAATTTCGACAAATAAATCGAGGACAATTTATGCCATTTTCCCACTTCAAACTCTCATCGCCACTCCAAAAAGCACTCCACGCAAGCGGATTTACAGAGCCCACGCCTATCCAAAACAAAGTCATCCCGCTTCTGCTGGAGGGCAAAGATATCATGGCACAAGCGCAAACGGGAAGCGGTAAAAGTGCTGCTTTTGTTTTACCTGTTTTGGAACTTTACTCACAAAAAAAAGGGGAAGGAAAAGCGAAGATAAAGGCACTTGTACTCACGCCCACAAGAGAACTTACCCTGCAAATAGCAGAAGCATTTGAGACCTTCGCTGCGTTTTTGCCACGTAAACCAAAAGTCGTAAGTATCATCGGAGGAGCAAGTTTGGGCGATCAACTCTATGAGATCCAACAAGGGTGTGACATCCTTGTAGCGACTTCAGGAAGATTTCTTGATGTTCTTTCCAAAAAGCAGATGAACCTCTCGCATATAGAGTTTTTTATCCTTGATGAAGCGGACAAGATGCTTGATCTTGGATTTGCGCAGGAGCTTGAACTTATCCTCGAAGCCATCCCGAAAAAACGCCAAAACCTTATGTTCTCAGCGACCTATCCGCCAAAAATGCTCGCTATCGCTTCAAAAATAACACAAAACGCAATAGAAATCAGTATAGAACATGAAGAGCCGACCGTACAAAAAATCACGCAACGCGTCATACAAGTCAATCTGCAAAACCGCTCGCCGCTCTTGCGTCATCTGCTAGTGAGCGAAAAACTCGAACAAGTTTTGGTTTTTATGGCAAACAAACGCGCTTGTGACAATATCGCCGCAAAATTTAGAAAGTACGGCTTTTTGGCAGAATCTTTTCACGGTGACCTGCTCCAAGAAGAGAGAGAAGCGACACTCAAAGATTTCAAATCCAAAAAAATCCGTATCCTTTTTGCCACAGACTTAGTCTCACGCGGTCTGCACATAGAAGATGTGAGCTGCGTCATCAACTTCGACCTACCCCGCTCACCTGCGGACTACATCCACCGCATCGGACGAACCGGTCGTGCAGGTCATGAGGGCATCGCCATCTCATTTATAGACCATGAAAACGCAGAACACTTCAAACTCATAGAAAAACGCGCGGGCATTAAACTCGTACGAGAAGAGATAGAAGGCTTTGAACTCACAGGCGAAGCACCAAAAAAAGAAAAAGGTCCGCAACCCGTAAAAGGCAAAGGCAAAAGTAAAAAAGACAAACTCAGAGAAAAAGGTTTATCTTTGTAACAACCATCAAAAGCTTACTTCACCTTTTAAATCTCTTAAAGCATTTATTGAGCTTATTTCTTGTCGGATTTAACTAGAGTTTATCAATTCATGGTAAAAAGTTTATTTTGCCTTACTTCAAAAGTAACACCAAAGATACTCTATCGTTTACATGAAGTTTTGTAAAGATAGCACTTACATGAGCTTTGACGGTTCTTGGGGTTATTTGGAGTTTTGAAGCTATTGCATCGTTAGTAAATCCCTCTAAAACAAGATGAGTTACTTCACACTCTTTTGGTGTAAGTTTATTTTCGATAAGTTCCAAAGCTTCAGTGCTGAGGGCTTTTGTCTTATCTTTTGTGATGAGTGCTGCTGTAAGTTCGGGATATGTCCAGATTTCATCTTCACTAATGGTTTCAAGGATTTGTTGAAAGTGAATCTGTGTTACTCTTGAGTTTACATAGGCTTTTACTCCGTGTGAAATGAGCATTTTTCCTGTGGCAATAGCTGGGACACGCTCAAGTACTAAAGTATTTTGAGGTAGTTTATCAGCATACATAAGTTTATTTAGGTCATGAGCAATACTATCATAATCTGCTATTAATATAGATACCTCACTTCTTTTTAGTTCTTGGAATAATGTATCGATATCATAACAAGGGATAACTGTATCTAGTTCATGTCTGCGTTTAAACTCATCCATCATCTCTAAGTCTGTACTAAAAAAAAGTATTTGCATCTTATCTCTCCGAAAAAACGTATTGTTTGGATTTTAAAATAGGTTTTAAAATATACTGCATAACGCTCTTTTTTCCCGTAACGATGTCTGCACTTGCTGTCATGCCAGGGATGATATTGAGCGGATGTTCTGGTGAGCCGAGATAATTTTTATCTGTTTCTACATGGATAAGATAAAAAGTATTCTCTTTGTTGTCTGTGATGGTATCAGGTGAAATATTGACTACTTTACCTTTGAGCCCTCCATGAATAGCAAAATCATATGCAGATATTTTGATCTGTGCCTCAGCGCCTGGATGGATAAACGCGATGTCACTTGGTTTGATTTTGATCTCAAGATAGAGTCTTTTGTCTGTTGGAACGATTTCGACTAAATCATCTCCCGGTTTGATGACACCACCGACCGTATGGACAAAAAGTTTTTGTACGATTCCATCTACAGGTGATTTTACCATCGTTCTATCGACCTGATCACTGAGCGCTATTTGTTGGGCTTGAAGTCTTTGGAGTTCTGCGCTTACTTCATTGAGTTCAAGTTTTGCTGTGTTGAAAAAGAGTTGTTTGGACTCTTCTCTTTTGCTTTTAAACTCTTCTATAGCAGAGAGAAGTCTTGGAAGTGAGAGTTGTGCACTCTGGATATCATTTTCTATTGCATTTGCTTCACGCTTAAGCTTCAAAAAATCCACTTTTGATTTGACGCCTTCTCGTACCATCGGTGCTGTCATTGCTATCTCTTCTGTTACAAATTCCAAAGATTTTTTGAGTGACATGATACGTGCTTGCGCCTCTCTGTGCTCCTGTATTCTTTGTGATATTTGCTCAAGAAGTGCATTATCTTTTGCTTGAAACTCAAGTTTATTGGAGTTATAGAGTTTTCTTGAAAGTTCTAGTTGGGCTAAAAAGATAGGCTCATCTGTTTTTATCTCTCCAAACTCCAAACCGTTTGCTTCTGCATAAAGTCGGTGCTGCTTGGCTTGGAGTTCTTGCATCTTCATCTCATTTGTTTGGGAGGTAGAGGTGGATTTTGCATTGTTGATTTTGAGGATGATTTCATCTTTTTTGATCACTTGACCTTCAGTCACGAGGATAGAATCGACGATACCGCCCTCAAGGTTTTGAATAACTTGGTTTTTTCCATAAGGGATAACATCCCCATCACCGCGTGTGATCTCTTCTATCTGTGCAATAGAAGCCCAAACGATAAACGCAAAGATACTAAAGAGCCAGATTTTTATCACTTTACTGACGCTTGAAGGTGCTCTGTTTAGGATGGCAGCACTGAGGCTGCTCATAAACTCATAATCTTTTTCGTTGTACTCTACGGGAACGTTACTTTTTTTCATACTCTCCCTCCGCCTTGAAGTTGTTTAAGGGCGTTTTCTTTAGGCGCATCAATAAAGATTTTCCCTTCATTTACTACAATGACTCTATCGACTATTTTGAGTATATTCATCTTTTGTGTGACGATGAGTGAAGTGACACCTTTGAGATTTTGTTCTAGATTATCTAGAAGTTTTGCTTCTGTTATCTGATCCATCGCGTTTGTAGGCTCATCAAGAAGCATGATAGGACAACTCAGCAAAAATGCACGGGCAATCCCGATACTTTGGCGCTGACCTCCTGAGAGACCTTGACCACGCTCTCCAATTGGCATCTCATAGCCTTTTGGATGTTTCTTGACAAATTCGCTTGTGCCGCTTATCTGTGCGGCGCGTATCATCGCTCCATCACTTGCATGAGTCGCTCTGTAAGTGATATTGTCCTTGACCGTGCCTCTAAAGAGCATGATATCCTGAGAAACATAACTCATATTTTTACGCAAATCGGCAGGGTCTATCTGTTTGATATCTATACCATCGATGAGGATTTGTCCACTGTCTGGTTCATAAAGTCCTAAGATAAGTTTTTGGATACTGCTTTTTCCTGAACCAATGCGTCCGATGATAGCGACATGTTCACCCGGGTTGATAACAAAAGAGATATTTTTGAGTGCCGGAACTTCATTGTTTGGGTAAGTAAATGTTACATCCACAAACTCTATATGCCCACTAAAATCAGGTCTCTCAACAAATTTTTTCCCGTTTGGTCGCTCACTTGGTTTGGAAATAATATCATTAAGTGTCTCATAAGAAGTTCTTGTATCTTCATAGTTTGTCATAAGTGCGGCTACTTGGCTCATAGGTGAGAGCGTGCGAGATGTGAGGATAACGATAGCGATAAGTCCACCCATTGAGAGTTCAAAATCTTGTATCAGATAAACGCCGTAAACGATAATCATAACCGTATTTATCTGGATAAGAAGCTGTGTAATCGTCGGGATAGAGGCTGAGAGCATACGAGAATTCAAACTTTTACCTGCTATCTCTCCTGTGGCTTCTTCCCATTTCCACTGCATTTGGCTCAGGGTACCGAGACTTTTGAGTGTTTCTATATTGTTGAGTGTTTCTATAAGAATAGAGCTTTTCTTGGCACTAGCTTCATGTGTACTCTCAATACTGTCACGTAGAGGTTTTTTGATGAAGTAAGCATACCCTATGATAAAAATCATCGTCGCAAGTGGAATAAGTACGATAGCGCCCCCGATATAAGCGATAACAAACAAAAAGATAACAGCAAATGGAAGGTCGATAACTGCTGCCATTGTTGCGTTTGTCAAAAAGCTTCTGATTGAGTCAAAGTCTTTGAGATTGCTTGCAAAAGAGCCGACCGAAGCAGGATGATTTGCCATCTTGAGATCAAGCACTTTTTCAAAGATGATAGAGGACATGATAACATCACTCTTTTTTGCAGCACTTTCTAAGAGATAAGTTCTTGTAAATTTTAAATAAGTATCGATAATATAGATAATCGAAACACCGATGGCAAAAACCCATAAAGTCTCAATAGCATTGTTTGGCACGACTCTGTCGTAAACATTCATCGTAAAAAGAGGTGAAGCCAAAACAAATAGGTTAATAAGCAAAGATGCGTAGAGAACATCTTTATAAACACTTGCGGAGAGTTTGATAGTGCTCCAAAACCAATGTTTTTGCTGGAGGTTGAGTGTTCTTGAGCTTTCATCTGAGTATTCAAAAGCTTTTTTGACCATAAAACCAAAGCCGATATATTCATCTACAAGATCTTCTACATCCACCCACTGCTCGATAGCTTCTTCGGATGGCATGATAATTTTTGCCTGTGTACCATCTTCACTAAACCTGTCTAAGATACAAGCACTTTGGTTAGAAAGCAGAATAATCATAGGCAGTTGTAGAGATGAAATCTGTGAAAGCGGTCGTCGGATAAGAGAAGATTTGAGACCTGCTCTCTCAGCTGCACGTGAAAAAAGCCCTTTTGCATTGTTGATAGAAAAGAGTTCAGGTGATTCTGCTCCTGGTTCTATCGGGAGCCCCGCTGTGAGTGCTTCTGCGGAAAATGGCTTGTGATAAAGTTTTGTAAAGAGCACCAAACAGTCAAGTAGCGCGTCCATTCTAAGGTTATCAGCAGATGTTATAAGCATTCTTAATACCTTTATTTATTTGTTTAATTTTTTGACGATGATATCAACACGGTTGTTGCGTTTATCGTCTTCACTGTACATTGGAGCGGTATTCGCATTGGAAATAATCAGGATATTTTCTTCTGGTACACCAGCTTCTAGAAGTTGTTTTTTGATTGCATTCGCTCTATTTTGGCTCAAAGTATAGAGCTCTTTTTGGGTTGAAACGTCATTTTCTGCATTTGCTAGAAGATCAACCTTGACATTTTTTAGACCATGAGGTTCAAGCTGTGAAGTTAATTTTCCTAAAAGATCTTTGGTATCATCTTCAAGCTTCTCGTCTGAAAATAAAAATTCATTGTATCGCTCTATTTGTTGTACATTTGAGACATTATCTTCGCAGCCGTAAATATTTTTAAATGTCGTCTTTAGAGAGTTTGGACAAATATCCTTTTCATCAACAATAAGATCATTGTCTCTATCATATTGTACAGGAAGTGTATCTAGGTTTTGTGGCTCATGTCCATCAAGACCTACATTGGAATAAACTATCGTATCTTGCTCTTGCATAACACTTGGGACGAGGATGCCCATAGCATCAAGAATACGGTATTTTGCAAATAAAATACTGTAACGTGTATTTATTACCTGTGATTTTGAGCCGATAAAATCATTTTGCGCAGAGAGCAGATCTAAAAGTGAACGGCGACCTAGGTCATACTCTTTTGTATAAAGAGTGAGTGTTTTAAAGGAGTACTCTTTGTAGTGTTCAAGATGTTTGAGTTGTTCAGTCAACTTTTCGTAGGAGCTCCATGCCATATTGAGTGACTCGATGACATCACGACGCAAGGTGTTTTTTGATTCGACTTCTTGGTGTATTTGTGAGATGCTTTTTTGCAGCGCTGCGCTATCGGCAAAGCCGTTGAAAAGATTGTAGTTTACATACGCCATTGCACGAAAACGGCTATCTTCTCCCTCAACTGCGCTCATGTTTTTACTGAGTGACTGAGAAACTTCCAAATCGACACTTGGAAGAAACGCAGCCTTTTTCTCTTTTTGTACGGCTTGAGCGAGTTTGATGTTGTAGGTACTCACCAAAAGAGAAGGGTTGTTTTGCATAGCAAATTGTGTTGCTTCTTCTTTTGTTTGGGGAAGTGTGACATCCAATGTCGGTTCGACCATTTGTTCAGGTTCAAGTGAGCGACCCAAAACTTTTTGGAGGTTATAGGATGCATCTAGCAGGGTGTTTTCCTGCACGACAAGATTTGACTTTGCTAGGGCAAGAGAAGATTCTATTTTATTGACTTCTGAGAGTGTTGTAAGTCCTGAGTCGTAGAGTTTTTGTACTTTTGCAAATATCTCTTCATCAATGCGTACGTTTTCTCTAGCAGTTTCAAGTAGCTCTTTGTTTTTCATCATCTGAATATAGGTATTGACCATAGAAAAAGAGGTATCGTTGACTTTGTCAATGTAGCTGTAAGCTGCTGAGAGCGTACGAAACTCTTGTTGGGCGATTTGGTTTGTTGTCGCAAAACCTTTAAAAATATTTTGTGTATATTTGATAGAAGCCTGATAAACATCAAAATTATAGGATTTATCAGCTGCGTTTGGTATCGCCATTTTGTCCGTATTTTCAAGACCCGTACCTGCAGAGATATCAAGCTTCGGATAAAAGCCGGCTTCTGCGTTTGTGATATCTTCTTTTGTCGCATTGTAGTTTTTAAGTCTTTCCAGAACCACTGGGTTTGTAGATAAAACTTCTGAAACAGATGTTTTCAAATCCACTCCACTCAGTGCACTCACAAATGCAAGCCCAAGGAATAAGCCTTTTTTCATATATACTCCTAATAAAATATAAAAGCCGATTATTATAACCAATTAATATTTTAAATACAAAACAATTTTAGTTTAACTTTCACTACTGCATCATACATAGCCATTTTAACAAATAGCTGAAACTTCATTGTAAAAAATATTTTTATTTTTCATACAAAATTCAAGGTTTAAATCGAATTAAAGATGAGAAGAAAGCTTTTGAAGCAATACAAGTGCTGATAGGGACACCAATAAATAATGTAATATCGATTATATGTGTGTATCGTTTAAATACATACAATAATTGAGTGCATGGAACACCTATCGAAACACCTTTAAAAATTAAGAATTTTTAACATGCCTATTTTACGAACATAGCACCCGATAATCCTGCTAAATATCCGCTTGAAAAACTCCATTGGAGATTGTAGCCTCCACAGGGGCCATCGAGGTTCATTATCTCTCCACAAAAATAAAGCCCATTGATGATTTTGCTTTGCATGGTTTTAGGATTTATCTCTTTGAGATCTATACCGCCTCTTGTAATCATCGCAAGTTTAAATCCATCATGACCAGTTACGCTTAGCGGTGTCCACGCCAGTATTTGCATCAGTTTTGCTCTGGCGGCTCCTTCTATTTTGTTGTGTTTTTCTTGCGGATCGATACCTGCTAAAAGGCATAGTTCTCTTGAAAGAGCTTCAGGGAGCAGGGTGCTTATATGTGTGAGCATAGGTGCGTGAGGATTTTTGGCGACTTCGTTTTTGATATGAGCGGATATCTGCTCTTCATTGAGTCCTTTTGTGAGGTTCAAAAGAAGTGGAACTTCGCCATAAGTATCCAAAAGCGGAGTCACCTCGCGTGCAAAATCAAGCACTACAGGCCCGCGAATACCATGGTTTGTAAAGATAAGGTCACCGCTGGCTCTGAGTTTTTTGTGTTTTGGCAGATTGACGCGAAGCTCTACTTTTGCGATGGTGTCGGCGCGACAGTTTTTGACCCACTCCTCTTTTGTTTTGAGCGGCATCATGGCGGGATGAAGCTGTGTGACTTTGTGCCCGAGTTCAGATGCCATTGTGTAGCCATCACCCTCGGCTCCTAGGACAGGATACCCTAGACCTCCCGTAGCGACAACAACATTTGGCGCATAGTATGTTGCGTTTTGCGTTTGTACACCGTGGACTTGATGGTTTTGCACGAGGATTTTTGTCGCTTTTTGACCAAGCAAAAGTGTCACACCGAGTCTGAGCATCTCCTCATGAAGCGCTGCAATGATAGTGGCTGAAGAGTGCGAAGTGGGAAAAACACGATATCCATCAGGCGCGTGAGTAGAGACGCCGATACCATCAAAAAACGCAAGGAGGGCTTTGTGATCAAACGCAGTGAGCGCATCTCGCATAAAGCGTCCATCTCTTCCAAAACGCGACATAAAATCGTCGTTGGAGAGCGTATTTGTGAGGTTACAGCGTCCGCCACCCGTTGCTTTGAGTTTGGATGCGATGGAAGAGAGTTTTTCTAAAAGAAGCACATTTTTGCCTTCACGCGCTGCGACGATAGCAGCCATCATGCCCGCAGCACCGCTTCCAAGTACAATAAGCTCGTATTTCGTATCCAAAACTATCCTTGTTTTTTTGTAATTATAGCTTTAAATAGAGTATGATTCCACTCTATTTTATATTGGAGTTGACAGATGAGAAGCGCTTTACTTGCTCTTTGTTCTATCTTTATTTTGACCGCTTGTACGCCTAGTTCATTAGGTGTGCATCCACAAAGCGGTATCGTTCTTGAACATAATAAACATAGACTCATAACACAGACAAAACCGATAGAAGAAAAAGTACTGCGTTTTGTCAATCTTGATGTCACGCAGGTGAAGTTGCAAAACGCAGCAGAACAAACACTTTTTTATGAAAAACTTGAAACAAATCATGATTATGAGCTTAAATATGCAAGCGTTGAGACATTAAAAAGAATATTTCAAGTGAGCCGTTCTCATACGCTTTATCAGGCGAGTAATCTTCTTTTTATCCAGTTGCAAAACAAAGATGGTGATTGGATCAATATTTTGGCGGAAACCAGCGGTATCCAAGAACTCTCTTATGTTTACGGATACACAAACGCAGCTTTTGATGCTTTGGCGCAGGAGTTGGGCGTAGTTTTGCAAACGCCGCATACAAATGTCGTAGTATTTGAAGTATCACAAACGCAGTGGAGCCAAAGTGATATGTTTTTAAATCCTCTTATCCAGCCAATATTTCGCAGAACTGGACTCTTTTTTTGACCTATTACGGAGACAGAGAGAAGTGTTATAAGTGTTATAGACCGCAAAGCTCATGTATGTGCCCATATATCGAGCCGATAGAGACGCACACGAAGTTTGTTATCTTGATGCATCCAAAAGAGTTCAAAAAGGTCAAAAACAACACGGGGTTTTTTACTCATCTTAGCCTCACTAACTCTGAACTTTTTATCGGTGTGGATTTTAGTGCGCACAAGCGCATCAATGAGATTGTTGCCACGCATGAGAGTTATATCCTTTTTCCCTCGGCTCATGCACTCAATCTCTCACATGAGCATCCGCTTATAAAGCATCAAAACGCTAAAGATATGGCGATATTTATCATCGACTCAACTTGGGCTTGTACAAAAAAGATATTTACCCAAAGCACAAATCTCAGCGCACTTATGCACATGAGCTTTACAACAGAAAAAACATCACAATACCAGATAAAAGAGCAGCCCCAAAGCAACTATCTCTCTACGATAGAGTCAACGCTTGTCGTACTTGAAGAGCTGGTAAAATGGGATATAGAGAGTGTTACAGAGGTGCAAATGGAGGGATTTTTAAATCCTTTTTTCAAGATGATAGAGTATCAACAAGTGCTTATTGGTAACTCCATGAGTAATAACATACGGTTTAAATCAAAAAGTTATCACGAAACTTTCTAACTGCGATATACTCTTTTTTTAAATTTAAAAAAGGAAAATAGATGCAAATAAATAAATTAATCGTGAGTTCCATAGCCGCTTTGGTTGTAAGTACAACACTTTTCGCAGATGCTCATGTGACGCACTGGGGATATACAGGGCACGGAAGTCCAGAAAAATGGGGTGATTTGGATGAAAAATACACAATGTGTAAAATAGGCACTTCCCAATCTCCAATCAATATCGCAAAAGATGTGATGGTGGATGCAAATAATTTAGCGCCTATCGCGTTTAACTACGTAACGGGTGCTTCAGAAGTTATCAACAACGGACATACGATTCAGGTAAATATTAAAGAGGGAAGTTCTATCACTCTTGACGGCATCGAGTTTGCTCTCAAGCAGTTCCACTTCCACACGCCAAGCGAAAACCAAATAGAGGGCAAAAACTTCCCGCTTGAAGGACACTTTGTTCACGCTTCAAAAGATGGTCAATTAGCGGTTGTAGCCGTGATGTTTGAAGAGGGTGCAGAAAATCCTATCATCAAAAAGATTTGGGATAAAATGCCGCACAAAGCAGAAGAAAAAAATAGCTGTGGACTCTCTTCAAAAGTTATCAACGATATGCTGCCAAAAAATAAAGAGTATTACAGATTTAGCGGCTCACTCACAACACCTCCATGTTCAGAGGGTGTGAGATGGTTGGTTATGAAAGAATACTCAAACATTTCCGCTGCGCAAACAGAAGAGTTTTTACACCTTTTCCACCATGCAAACAACAGACCAATTCAAGCAAT
>JAQTWZ010000024.1 GCA_028689055.1 Sulfurimonas sp.
AAGCAAGCAAGAGATAGAGCTTATATGCGATGCGGACAAGTGCATTTTGCCGGTAAAAAACTGCGTACAGATATCGCTTATCAGGCACTCGCCTAGAATGAATGAAGAGATAGAAAATCTCCTTCACAGAGAAGATATAACTTTAGCAGAGACAAAAAAAAGAGCAGCTGCGTTTTTTATAGATGAGATGCTCCTCTCTTTTTTACTCATTGTAGTGCTCTGGGATAATTTTGCTGCTGCTGCAAATATGGAAGAGATTATTAATGTGACAAATATGTTTGTTTTGGAATATATGTTTATGAAGATAGCATATCAAGCTTTTTTTACAATGCAATATGGTGCTTCTATCGGTAAAATCCTGATGAAGATACGTGTCATCGAAATAAAAACACTTGATAATCCAAATGTTCTTTCTTCCCTTAATCGTGCTATTTTTCGTATTATCAGTGAGATGGTTTTTTATCTTGGATTTCTTTGGGGAATGCTTGATCCGGCGCGCCAAACACTTCATGATAAAACCGCAAAAACTCTGGTTATAAATGTATAAACTCCTTGGTATATTTCTTCTTTGTATCTCTTTGCTTCGGGCTGAAGACAAAGTAGAGATATATGCTTCTTTAGTTGATTCAAACAACAGTATTGTAAACGCAAGCGGTGATGTTACGGTCATCTACAAAGATTATTTTCTAAACGCAAAGAGTGCGCTATACAATAAAGAAACAGGTGATCTGGAACTTTTTGAAAATATTCGTGCTACATATGATGGTAAATATAGAATCCTTGGGGATTATGCAAAACTCAATATCAAAAGAAAAGAAAAAATGTTTAAACCTTTTTTTATGCTGGAAAACTCTTCGGAGGTCTGGATAGCAGCTAATGAGGGTGTAAACAAAGATAAAGATCTAGAGATAGAATCTGGAGTATTAAGTGGATGTGAACCGGAAAACCCTCTTTGGAAAATGGAGTTTAGTTCATCTCAATACAATACTGATTCTCAGTGGATGAACCTATACAATGCAAGACTCTATATCTATGATATTCCGATTTTATATACTCCTTATTTTGGATATTCGCTCGATACAAGAAGACGAAGCGGACTTCTTATTCCCGCTACGGGTTTGTCTCAAACGGAAGGTTTCTTTTATGAGCAACCTGTTTATATAGCAGAACAAGATTGGTGGGATCTTGAACTGAGACCTCAAGTGAGAACACAGCGTGGATCGGGCATATATTCTACGTTGCGTTTTGTGGATAGTGAAATATCTGCGGGTGAATTAAAAGTCGGGTATTTTAAAGAAAGGGATGCCTATTTCAAGGAACAAAATCTTGCAAATGACAGCCATTACGGCTACAACTTTAAATACGAAAACAAAGATGTAATCAATCAGTGGTTTGGAACAGAATTAAAAGGTCAGTCGGGTCTCTACACAGATATCAATAAGATGAACGATGTTGACTATATTAACCTTGCGTCCAACGATACATTTAACACAGCTACATCCACGCAAGTGCTCTCAAGAGTCAATCTTTTTTATAATACGAATAATGATTATTTAGCAGCATACTTTAAATACTATGAAGACTTAACAAAATCAAGTAACGCAGACACACCCCAACAGCTTCCCGTTACTCAATATCACCACTATTTAGATACGCTTCTTGATGAACACCTACTTTATAGTTTGGATGCGAGAAGTACAAATATTGAAAGAGAGTTAGGTAAGACGGCACTCCAAACAGATATAAATTTACCCGTAACTCTTTATACTTCTCTTTTTGATGAGTATTTAAACCTCTCCTATAAAGCAAATCTCTATGGGCAGCATACAAAGTTTAGGGAACATGAGCAGATAGTTCTTCCGGGGGTGGAATATAACGATGGCTATTTTGCAAGATATTACCATGTACTAAGTGCTTCTACGGATTTGACACGCAGTTTTGACGCCTATACGCATGTAGTCTCTTTTTCTTCAAAATACACCCTTGGTGGTAATGATGCAACAACAGGCTATTATGAGGATTTGGGAGATATCTGCGCCAACCCGGAAAATCAAGATCTGCCACAGTGTGAGTTTTATAATATAAAAGATATAGATGAAGCTATTGAGTTTGATATGTCTCAGTATGTATATAGTTCTTTGGGTAAAGAAATACTCTATCACCGCATGGCACAGAAATTCGTCTATGGTACTGAAGAGACAAAAGCGGGAGAATTAGAAAATGAACTTGATTATAAGATTACTGATTCTATAAGTATCTACAACAATATGTTTTACAACTTTGATGAACATCTTTTTTCCAAAATATTTAACCAAGCTTCCTATGATGGTTATGGATTTCGACTCTCTTTTGGGCATATGTTTCGAGATACTTTTCTGCCAGATACAAGCACAAGCTTAAGACGTGCAAGTTATTTAACATCAACGGCAAGGTATAATTACAATCGACATTACTCTTACCATACACGCTATGATTATGACGTAGAATCTTCTCAAAGAAAAAGTTTAGAGTTTGGATTTTTGTATAAAAAAAGATGTTGGGATTTTGGAATACGCTATGCTGAGAATAATAGACCTGTATTGGCAAATTTGGCAAATGGCGGACAATCTTCGATATATGATAGATATGTTTATTTTACGATTGTTCTTAAGCCATTTATGACATCCATAAAAGAAAATGGAGAGTCAAATATAGCAATGCGACTCAATGAATAGTCAGGTGTGAGGATAAGATATGAAACAGTATAAAAATATTTTGAGAGATCGCCAAGATGCTGCTAAAAAGCTTATAGATGTTATCCCTATGCAGAAGCTTAAAGATGAAGCATGGAAGATAGTTGCGGTTTCATCTGGAGGTTTGTTGCTTGGTTCTTACATCAGAGGAAAATATTCAAATAAACTGGATTTTCTTTTTTCTGAAGCGATTATGGCACCAAACAATAACGAGTGTGAAATCGCTCGCGTGAGCGAAAATGAAGAGATAGTTATCAATGAAGAGCTGGTATCATCGTTTGATATAAAATATGACTATATTTATGGTGAAGCTAGACGTAAACATGAGGAAGAGATACTTAGCTGCGTTTACCAGTACAGAAAAGGACGTCATTTCTCTTCGGTAAAGGGAGAAGTGGTTTTACTCATTGATGAGGGAAGTGAGACGGGCTCAAAACTGATGTCAGCACTTAAAACCGTACTCTCTGAAAATCCAAAAGCAGTTTATATCGCTGTACCTGTGATTCCGAGTGATGTATTGGAGTCATTAGAGGTATTTGCAGATGATGTTTTTTTTCTTCATGATATAGATGATTATGTAGAAACACAGCTCTACTACGAAGCGTTGGAGCCTGTAGATGATGAGACAATAGAAAAATTATTAGAGGAACAAAAATGAAATATGATGTAAAAGTAGAGTTGCAAAATAGAGTCGAAGAGTATTCGTTTGGATATGTAGCGAAGCAAGCAAACGGTGCGGCATGGCTCAAATCAGGTAATACTGTTATTTTGGCAACGGTAGTTATAGATGAGACAGAGATAGTCAAAGATGATTTTTTACCTCTTACGGTTCAGTATATAGAAAAAAGCTATGCAGCAGGAAAAATTCCCGGTGGTTTTTTCAAACGTGAAACAAAACCGAGTGATTTTGAGACGCTTACTTCACGTATCGTCGATCGTTCACTTCGTCCTTTATTTCCAAAAGGTTTCGGTTATCCGACGCAGATTACTATTATGGTATTTAGTGCAGATAAAGACGCTGATTTGCAAATACTGGCATTAAACGCAGCTTCTGCGGCACTGTATGTTTCTGATATAGATATCAATCGTTCGGTCTCAGCAGTACGCGCGGCGAAAATAGATGGGGCACTTGTACTCAATCCTACTTTGCCAGAGCTCAAAAACTCAATACTTGATCTTTATCTCTCAGGTACAAACAGTGAGCTATTAATGATCGAGATGCGAAGTATCGGTGGAACAGATATAGATGTGACAGATGGATATATTGATCCGATGCTTGATCCTACGCTTGGAGCAAATATCATCTCTAAGCATGTCTCAAACGCAATCAGTGAAGATGCTTTAATAGATGTATTTGCAAAAACAGAGGAAGTTCTTTTTGAGAGCAATCTTCTCTATGAGGCCGCATTCGCATCGTTTAAAAAAGCGACAATGGAGATAGAATACAAAGCACATAACATTAACGAAGTAATGCTCTCTTATGTCAAAGAAAATCATATCGAGCAGATACGCGCCGCCATGAGCCAGATGGCAAAATCTGAGCGTTCAACTGCACTCAGAGCCCTTAGAAAAAGTATTCTTAACACAAAACAAGAATGGGCGAATACAGAAGATGAAGTTGCACTTAAAGATGCTATTGAAAAAGTAAAAAAAGAGCAGGTGCGTTCACAAATACTTACACAAAAAGTACGTGCAGACGGAAGAGCTTTAAATGAAATAAGACCAATTACGATCGATACAAACGTGCTTCCAAGTGCTCATGCTTCATGTCTTTTCACTCGTGGTCAAACGCAGGCACTTGTGGTACTCACAATGGGCGGGCCAAAAGATGCACAAATGTTTGAAGGTCTTACAGATGACGCAACCCAAAATGAAAACTTTATGGTGCACTACAATTTCCCTGGTTTTTCTGTAGGTGAAGCTTCACCTGTTATGGGCACAAAACGCCGTGAACTTGGACATGGAAATCTTGCAAAACGTGCACTTGAACCTATCGTGAATTTGGATGGCCAGACTGTACGTTTGGTCTCAGAGATACTCGAATCCAATGGTTCTTCATCAATGGCAACAGTATGTGGCGGATATATGGCACTTCGTGCAGCGGATATTGAGACAAGCGATACTATTGCGGGAATCGCGATGGGAATGGTCAGTGAAGATGGAAACTATGCTATTCTCTCTGATATTATGGGGCTTGAAGATCATGATGGAGATATGGATTTTAAAGTAACAGGTTCAAAAGAGGGCATTACAGCGATGCAAATGGATATCAAACTTGGCGGTATCTCTTTGGATGTACTCAAAGAGGCTCTTTATCAGGCAAAAGAGGGTAGAGCGCATATCATAGATATCATGCTTGAAGCAGAAAAAGAAATAGCGTTTAATGACGGTGTTTTACCGAGTGTAGATTTTTTCCATATTGATCCGGGTTTTATAGGTGAGATTATTGGTCAAGCCGGAAAAACTATACGAGAAATCATAGAAAAATTTGAAGTTGCAATAGATATAGACAAAAAAGACGGAAAAGTAAAAATTACGGGTAAAAATAAAGCAGGTGTTTCGGGTGCAAGAGATCATATCGAAGGAATCGTAAATACTCCAAAACAAGCAAAAATCAAATATGAAGTTGGAGACAAATATGAAGGAACTGTAAAGAAAATCGTTGATTTTGGTGCCTTTATAGAGCTTCCAGATGGTACAGACGGACTTATACATATCTCAAAAATCTCAGATTCTAGGGTGGAAAAGGTCTCTGATGTTCTCAAAGAGGGTGAAAAAATAACTGTCGAAATTTTGGAGTTTAAAGGCAACAAGATTTCTTTAGGTCGTGCGTAGTTTAAACTAGAATTTAGAACAAGTTCACTATACTTCGACATCAATTTCAAGTAGGGAAATCTAAGCATTTATGTTTGGGTTGCTTCATTGCAAGATGGGGTTACGCTATCCGAAAGTTTTTGTAATAATTTCAGGAGATAACTATGAAAAAAATTCTTTTTTTAATGCTTGCATTAACTGTTGCTGCATTCGCTAATGATGGTGATGTTGCAAACCAAACTCTTAAAGCATACTCTATGATCGCTGCTGGTCTTGGTCTTGGTCTTGCTGCATTAGGTGGAGCTATCGGTATGGGTCATACTGCTGCTGCAACTATCGCTGGTACTGCACGTAACCCAGGCTTAGGTGCTAAACTTATGACTACAATGTTTATCGCTCTTGCGATGATCGAAGCACAAGTTATTTATGCACTTGTAATTGCTCTTATAGCACTTTACGCAAACCCTTACTTAGGTTAATCACCTAAGTAAACCCCAGCCAATCTTTTTGATTGGCACACTTTACACCTTTTCAAATATCTGCGGCCGTGGTGGAACGGTAGACACGCTACCTTGAGGTGGTAGTGCCTTACGGGTGTGGGAGTTCAAATCTCCCCGGCCGCACCATCTTTTTTCTTCAATCAAAAAATCTTTATTCTTCTGTAAATAGCCTAAATTGTACCTTCTTATGTCAAATTATCTCTTTTTTTGCAAAAATATACTATAATCAACAGTATTAATTATGTGATAAAATTTTGAGAAATATATCTACGTAATATCTAATCTTCTAGGAGTGTCGAGAGTGAATATAAGTATCAAGAACAAAACACTCTTTTTTATCTCTTTTATCTTCGTTGTTTTTTCAGGTATTTTTTTAACTGTTATTTATTCTCAAACACAAAATAGATTGGAACTTTTAGAGCTAGAACATTATGAAAATATAAAGTTCATGCATACGAAACTCACAATCAAAGAAATAGAATTTTATACAAATCGAATCAATGCAAATATTAATTCCAATGGAGTAAGAGAAGCGCTTTTAGCAAAAGATGCTAAAAAGCTCTATGAAATCTCACTTGGAAGATATACAACACTCAAAAATGAAAATCTTAATTTTATAAGTATAAATTTTTATACAGCAGAAGGTAATTTACTCGTAGATATGAAATATCAAAAATTTTCTGTTGAAAACGCAGCTAGAAGCTTTAATTTATTGCAGGAAGTTCAGAGCAGTAAAAAATCAATTAACGGCTTTGAGTTGTATGAAAATACTTTAGCGTTTAGGATAATAGAACCAATTTTTGCCAATAAAGTGTATATCGGTGCAATAGAATTTTCTATAGAACCGCAGTATATTCTCAATCAAATGGATGATTATTATGGTGTAGAGGGTGTTTTGTTTGTGCAAAGTCCAATGGCTTCAACGAAACATAAAGTCGATCTTAATGGTTTTGCACTTGTCTATAATATACTAGATAGTTCAAAACTTTTAAACAGTCTTGATAGTATTGATAACTTTGAGACTATAAAAAAAATAGAGATAGATTTTAATGAAATCTATAGTACATATGTATTTGATATTAAAGACAAAGATGAAAATATTTTAGCAAAAATTGTTTTTGCGAAAAATATAACCAAAGAAGTCCTTGAATCACAAAAAGATCTCAATAATGTAGCTCTACTGCTTGCTTTTGCGCTGATTGTTACATTGATACTTGTTAATATTGGATTTAATAAAAGTATCAGAAAACTTGAGAATAATTATGGAGATGTCAGTCAATATAAAAGTTTGATTGATAATAATCTAATAACACTCTCTACAGATTTACATGGATATATCAAAGAAGTCAGTGATGCATTTTGTAGTTTAAGTCAGTTTACGAAAGCTGCGTTAGCTGAGATAAATATTAAATCTCTTTTGCATCCGGATATCTCCAGAAACGAGTACAACATAATATTGAAAACCTTAAAAGAGAAACTTTACTGGAGCGGTGAGATAAAACAACAAAAGCTAAACGGGGATGTTTTTTGGGTTGATGCAAATATCCAACCAAAATTTAAAAAAAATAAAATTGTAGGTTATGACACCGTGATGCATGATATCACCGAAAAAAAGATAAATGAAGAACTCATGATAACAGATAGCCTTACGCAAATACACAATAGAAGATATTTCAATGATATTTTACCTCGTATGATAAATTCTGTAAGACGCGAAGGGGGTTTTCTTACTCTTGTTGTTTTGGATATAGATCATTTTAAAGAGTACAATGATACATATGGACATATAGAAGGAGATAATACTCTTGTTGATGTTGCTACAGCAATTCGCAATTCTCTTAAACGTCCAGATGATTACTGCTTCAGACTGGGCGGAGAAGAATTTGCGCTTTTATTTAAAAGTAGCAGTAAAAATGATGCTAAAATTATTGTTGAAAGAATAAGAAATAACATTATTAATCTTGAAATCAAACATGAAAAAAATTCTAGTTTGAAGATTGTGACTGCATCTTTTGGCGCAGTAACTCTCAGTCATGATGCTCTTGTTGATTGGGAAAAAATGTACAAATTGGCAGATGATAAAATGTATATCGCAAAAAAAAGTGGTAGAAATACAATTGAGTTTTAAAAAAATGAAACGGTGCATAGAATAGATATTGCTAATTTTTAAGCAAGACAGGCCAAAAAAGCGGATATTATTTTAGGCTTACAGAGGTATATAAAATGATGAAAAGTTGTGTAAATAGACTTTTTGGTGTAAAATCGTAAAGAAAGGATAATGAATGAAGATAGCTAATAATATTACAGAACTTATAGGAAATACCCCGCTTGTTAGACTTAATACTCCTTCTGCGCTTTGTGGCGCAACTATTTTAGGTAAGTGTGAATTTATGAATCCGACAAGTTCGGTAAAAGATAGAATAGGTTTTAATATGATAAGACGTGCTCAAGAAGCGGGGCTTATAAAACAAGATACGACTATTATTGAACCAACTAGCGGCAATACAGGGATAGCACTTGCGGCAAATTGTGCGGCACAAAATTTAAAACTTATTTTGACCATGCCAGAATCGATGAGTATTGAGAGACGTAATCTACTCAAAGCACTCGGTGCAACACTTGTGCTTACTCCTGCAGCCAAAGGTATGGGCGGTGCAATAGCGAAAGCTGAGGAACTGCAAAAAGAGATAGCAAACAGTATTATTCTGCAGCAGTTTCAAAACAGCTCAAATCCTGAGATACATACACTCACAACAGCAAGAGAGATTTTAAGAGATACAGAGAATAATATTGATGCATTTGTAGCTGCTGTTGGCACAGGAGGGACTCTCACAGGAACTTCACGCGTTTTGAAAGAAGAAGTGGCTCATGTAGCAATTTTTGCTGTTGAGCCGGCTGCTTCTGCTATTTTGTCTGGAGAAGCCGCAGGTCCACACATGATTCAAGGTATTGGCGCAGGATTTATACCTGATATCCTTGACACTACTCTTTATAGTGAAGTTATCAAAGTCAGTAACGAGGATGCAATCGCAACAGCAAAAATGCTTGCGAAAAAAGAGGGTTTGCTTGTGGGTATTTCCGCAGGGGCAAATGTTTGGGCAACCATGCAGGTTGCATCCAGAAAAGAGTTCCAAGGTAAGACACTTGTAACAATTTTATGTGATACCGGTGAGAGATATCTCAGTACAGCACTCTTTAGTGAAGTATAGTTTTTTTGAGACTATCAAAGCAAATGATGGGCAAATCGCTCATCTTGAGTATCATCAAAGACGTTATGAGTTTGTGCTTAAATCTTTTGGTGTAGTTGCATTTAAAGATTTAAGAGAGTATCTTTTTCCTCCATCAAAAGGTTTGTTTAGATGCAAGTTGATATATGATGCAGAGTCTATTGAGGTGGTTTATTATCCCTATGAAAAGAGGAATATACAAACACTAAAACTTGTAGTAAATGACATTATACAGTACAAGTTTAAAGCAACTGATAGAACGCAATTGGATACTTTATTTGCAAAACGCGGCAAGTGTGATGATGTACTTATCGTTCGTAATGGTCTTGTAAGTGACACTTCTATAGCAAACATCGCCTTTGAGTCTGAGGGTGTTTGGTTTACTCCAAAAAAGCCTCTCTTGGAAGGAACAACACGTGCCAGACTCCTTGATGAGGGGAAACTTTTTGAGAGAGATATTGCGGTAGAAGATTTAAAAAACTATGGCCGTGTCGCTCTTTTGAATGCGATGATAGAATTTGATATAATTACGCAAGAAAACGCAGGGGAAATCATTTGTTAGAACATGCAATAGAGAATAAAAATTTTGCTTCGATTATGAAGCGACATATCCAAGAGTTAATTATTCATTTTTTTGATCAGGAACAAAATTTTGGTATTTTATGTACAGTCGATGATGTAGGTTTTGATCCGATTTTACCAAAAAGTATTAAGTCAGAATTTCGTTCCTTGACACTTTTCTTTTTAGCAGGCTATACTTTTGAAACAGCCCGTATCGAAGAAGATTGTTTGATATTTGAAGCAGGTTTTGGCTCTGATAATTTCGGAAGTGTGGTGACTGTGCCTCTGTTAAGTATCATGCAAGTGATTGTTGATGAAACGCCGGTACTTATAAATTTGGCGAGATATAAAAAAGAGCAAAAAGTCAAAAAAGAGATAAATGATGGCGGAGTAAAAAACTCTATGGATGTATTTTTATCAAATCCAGAAAATAAAAAGTTTTTAAAATAAGGAAATTTTTCCTCTCTTCAAAGAGAGAGAAAAAGTGTTAAACTTTAGAGATTGCCAAAAGATAGTTGACAACATTGTCAACAAAGGCATCGTGCTTTTTCTCTTTGCTGTATGCAATGTAGAATTTTCTCTCTATTTTATAGTTTTTTAGTCTTGCTTCAAAAAGTTTACCGGAGTTTACTTCTGATTCGATTACGTGGCGTGACATGATAGAGACAAGCGGTCTTGCTGCATTTTTATCAGCATGCATGATGGACTCTTTGATAGAAGTCGGACTGCTTAAAACACCGATAACATTAAAATTGCTGCACTGAACACCCATCTCCTCGAAAACTTCTGATGTCAGTTTTCTTGTATGTGAATTTTCATCGCGACAAATCCAGTCAAATTCAAACAAATCATCTGCGTTTAGATGTTTTTTGAGTGGTTGATTTGAAAATACTACAAGTTCATCTTCAACCCATTCTCTGTAAATAATGCCGTCTCGAAATATTGGAGATTCGATGAGTGCGATATCTATTTTTTTATCTTCCAATGCGTCAATCATATCTGTAGATAAACCTACAAGCATATAAACTTCATTATCTATACGTTTTTTGATTTCACTGATATAGTTTGGAAGAATATAGTTTCCAATCGCAAATGAAGCGCCCATTATAAAAGTAAATTCTTTGTTGATAATTTTTAAAAGCTCTTTTTCACTACTTGCGATGGCTTTGTCAAGTCTGTTTGCTATTCTAAAAAGATCTTCACCTTCTTTTGTAAGCAGGATTCCATTTTTCTTTCTTTCTACAATTTTTGTATCAAGATAATCTTCGATGAATTTGATTTGCTGCGTTACAGCAGGTTGGGAAATACCCAGTTTTGCAGAAGCTTTAGAAAAACTTTTTTCTTTTACGACCATCAAAAATGTTTGCAATTTTGCAAAATCTCTTAACATAATAATTCCTATAAGTAATATTGATAATAAAAGTATAACTCATAATTATAATTAATGCAATAGGTTTGTAATAATTTACCCCTTTTAGGTTATAATAAAAATAAGTTAGAAAATATATATGAAAATAGTGGTTATTATGAAAAAAATATTTGATAGATTAAATGAGTCTCAAGCAAAAGCCGTAAGGCAGACTGAAGGTCCTGTTTTGATATTGGCAGGGGCTGGAAGCGGTAAAACGACAACAATAGTCTCAAGACTTGCATACCTCATAGAAGAGGTAGGAATACCTGCATCAAATACACTTACGTTGACTTTTACAAATAAAGCAGCCAAAGAGATGCGTGAGCGCTCTGCTGCTATGATAAGCCAGAGTGCATATCCTCCGCTTTTATGTACTTTTCATAAATTTGGACTTCTTTTTTTAAAATTTAATATACATCTTTTGGGACGTGAAAATAATTTTGTAGTTATCGACAGCGATGACAAAAAACGCATCATCAAAAAAATAAACGCAGAGCTTGCCACACCACTTATAGCAAGCGAGATATCACGGTATAAAAACTCACTTTTGAGTCCCGACGATGCGTATAAACAAGCAGAGTTTTTTAACTACCAGCAGATAGCGAAGGTCTATGAAGCGTATGAGACCTATCTGCATGAAAATAATCTTGTCGATTTTGATGATTTGATTGCACTGACATATAAACTTCTCAAAGAAAATCCGACTTTAGCAGAGCAAACATCTCAAAAATACCAATATATTATGATTGATGAGTATCAAGATACAAATGAACTGCAACTTAAACTTGTTCAGATACTTTGTAAAACGCATAACAATATCTGTGTCGTAGGAGATGATGATCAGAGTATTTATGGATGGCGTGGGGCACATATTCGCAATATTATGGAGTTTGACAAAGATTTTGCGGGTACTTCAGTGTTTAAACTTGAGGAAAATTATCGTTCAAAAGAACCGATACTCAAAGTCGCAAATGCTTTGATCGAACATAATCGCTCACGTTTGGGTAAAACACTGCTTGCCACACGCGGAAGCGGAGATGATGTTGCCATCTTGAACTCTGGTGATGAGAATGAAGAGGCAAGAAAGATAGCAATACATATCAAAAGGCTTCTTGAATCGGGTATAAGTGCAAATGATATCGCGATACTCTATCGTGTCAATGTTTTAAGCCGTTCCATCGAAGAAGGTCTCAACCGCGCAGGAATCGCTTATAAACTTGTCGGAGGTCTTAGATTTTATGACAGATCTGAAGTCAAAGACCTTATATCATATCTTCGTGTTATAACGAACCATCATGATGATTTTTCTTTTAAACGTATCGTCAATAAACCAAAACGCGGTCTTGGCAAAGCAAGTGTGGATAAACTTGAACTAGCAGCTCATGCGAAGGGCTCTTCTATGTATGAGTTCATCAAAGATGCTTCTCTTGAAGAACTCGAAGTGATAGTTCGCAAGAAAAATGCACTCACACTCAAAGAATTTTTGCAAAAAATAGAACAGGCAGCTCATGTAGCAGCGGAGTCAACATATGATTTTATTGATTTGTTAGAAGACTCTTTTGAGCTTAAAAAAATCTATGCCGGTATGCCTGATGAGACGGAGAGAGTTTTAAATATGGATGAGTTTTACGGACTTATGCGAGACTTTGTCAAAAAAACACCTGAAGCGAGTATTGATGAATTTTTAAATGAGTTGACGCTTCAGAGTGAACAAGATCAGGTTGAGGGCGAGAGTATTTATATGATGAGTATCCACGCTTCAAAGGGTTTGGAGTTCAAGCATGTCTTTATTATAGGGCTTGAGGAAGGCTTCTTGCCTTTGGTCGGTGATGGAAGTGACCTTGAAGAAGAGAGACGTTTGGGTTATGTCTCTTTTACTAGAGCAAAAGATACCTTGACTCTTTCGCATGTGGATAGTCGCTTTTACAAAGGTCGCAGAAGTGAGTTGCAAAAGAGCAGATTTTTCAATGAAGCGGGACTTTGCGCAGGTTCATTGATAGTGGAGAAAAACACTGCGTTTAAAAAAGGTGATTTGGTACGCCATAAGATTTTTGGAACGGGTCGTGTGACAGGTATAGGCAAATCAGGGCGCGAATTTAAACTCAAAATTAATTTTGCCGGTTCAACTCGGGATATTTTGGCATCATTCGTAGAGAGACTATGAATCGTCTTTTCGTCGCATACAAGCCTTCTGGTATAGGTTCAAACCTTTTTCTCAGTCGTCTCAAACGCAAATACAATAATAAAAAAGCCGGTTTTTCAGGGACGCTTGACCCTTTTGCCAAAGGCGTTTTGATCATCGGGATGGGTTCACACACAAAACTTTTTCGTTTTTTAGATAAAACACCAAAAAAATACAGAGCTACACTTTGGCTGGGTGCAAAAAGTGATTCGCTTGATATCGAGATGATAGAACAGGTCGATATTTTACCTGCATTTAGTGATGACACAATTTTAGAAGTTGTAAAATCTCTTGAAGGTACGCTTGAATATACGCCGCCGATTTTCAGTGCCAAACAGATAAACGGTCAGCGTGCTTATGATCTGGCCCGTGCCGGTAAAGAAGTCGTATTGAACAAGATAAACTCAACTATCTATGAAACGCAGCTTTTACACTACAGACACCCCTTTGTAACTTTTGAAGCGACAGTTTCAGAAGGTTCTTATATACGTTCACTGGGTCAGATAATTGTCACAAGGCTTGGAGTAGAACATGGAAGTCTCAGTGCTCTAGAGAGGCTAAGTGAGGGAGTGTTCCGCTATAATGGTGAAAAAGTTTTAGATATCAAAAAATCACTCAATATTCCACGCAACAGCTATCATGGAGATTTTGAAAATCTTAAATATGGAAGAGTTCTTGCTTTGGAAGATTTAGAGATACAAAAAAACGGGCATTATTGGCTGGATAATGGTGATAATATATCGATTATCAAAATAGAAGATACAACCGTTACATATGAACTAGGTAGGATTTATGTTAGTACTTGCTAGAAAATTGGATGAATCCATAGTTATCGCAGATAATATAATCATCAAGGTTATATCTATCGACAAAGGTGTAGTAAAACTGGGGATTGAAGCTCCGCATAATGTTTCAATCATGCGAAGCGAACTTTTAGAAGATGTTAAAGATGCCAACATCGCTTCTTCAAAAGAAGTCAGCCTTGAATCGTTGACACTTTTGAGTAAAATACTCAAAAAATAAGAGATAAAAGATGAAAGTCTATAAGGCCTATGCCAAGGTCAATATTTTTTTGAAGATAACAGGTTCCAGAGGAGCATATCATGAGATTATCTCGCGTTTTATGCGTGTAGATGATTTGTATGATTCACTCTCTTTTGTCCCAAAAACAAGCGAAAAGTTTGAGATTATTGGCGACTTTTCTTGCACGACGGAACAAAACACTATCTATAAAGCCTATTTCGCTCTCAAGTGTGCGACAGAGTCTGCATCTTTGGAAAAGCTCATGCATACCCATGCTGTGCAGGTGCAAAAATCTATTCCTGCGTTTGCCGGTTTAGGCGGAGGAAGTAGTGATGCGGCTACATATCTTAAGATGTGTAATGAAGTTTTGCATTTGGGATTGAGTCTGCGTGAACTTGCGGAGATTGGTCTCAAAGTCGGGGCGGATGTGCCATTTTTTATTTATGGATATGATGCGGCAAATGTAAGCGGCATCGGCGAAATCGTCGAAGAGTTTAAAGAAAATCTCCTTGATTTTGAAATTTTTACTCCAAAAGTGGAGATTAGTACACCAAAAGTCTATACCTCCTATAGAGAAAATTTTTATGAACCGATTGATAGACAAACTATCGAATTTTTTAAAAAAACAAAATCTCAAGATATCCTCAATAGCATGAGCGCAAACGAGGCAAATGATCTTTTTGCTCCGGCTTTGCAAGAGTATAAAGAGCTCAAAAACCACTATCAGTACGGCTGGCATTTTAGCGGAAGCGGAAGCAGTTTTTTTAGAGTAAAGGAAAAATAATGGGTGAAACCATCGCAAAAAATAAAAAAGCCTATTTTGACTATTTTTTGGAAGAAAAGTTTGAAGCGGGTCTAGTTTTGGCAGGAAGTGAAGTCAAAGCTATCCGTGCACACAAAGTAAACCTCAAAGACAGTTTTATTCGTTTTGTAGGTGAAGAGGCGTTTTTATTTAACGCACATATCGGGAGACTTGAAACAACACACCATTTTTACACGCATGAAGAGCGTGGCAGCAGAAAACTTTTGTTGCATAAAAAACAGATACAAAAGATGCTCAAAGCAGTCAATCGAGACGGATATACAGTTGTCCCTTTGCAGCTTTATTTTAATGACAGAAATATCATCAAACTTCAGATTGCAATAGCAAAAGGAAAGCAGCTTCATGACAAACGCCAAGACCTCAAAGAAAAAGATATGAAACGCGATATAGAACGCTCTATGAAAGGGAACTGATGCGTTTACTTTTTTTACTTTTTTTTGTCACATATTCTCTGCTTGCACTTGAATATACTTTGGCTGATACGAGTATAGCAAACGGTAAAACGACTTTTATAATATTTCCAAAAGAGAAGGGTATCGTCTATGACAGAGTGGCTCATGTAGATGGATCTTATCAAATATTTGAACATCCTTTGGACAAAACAAAGATGTACGCACTTATTCCCATGAGCTACTACCAAACGCCTTCCAAAGAGAAACTTAGACTCTATTATAAAAAAAATGGGGCTGCGTTTGACGAGGATATGTTTATAAAAGTGAAAGATGGAAAATATGCCAAAGAGCAGATACAGGTAAGTAAGTCTAAGGTCAATCCTACTAGCGAAGCGGTCAAAAATCGTATCTCCAAAGAGTATGATGAAGCGATGCGTATCTATGGTACGGTGAATCAAGAGAGTTACATCAAATCAGCATTTATCGCACCGATGCAGAGTGCTATAACGAGTGATTTTGGCAAGGCCAGAGTTTATAACGACTCGCTCAAAGGGTATCACAGCGGAACGGATTATCGTGCGGCGGTTGGTTCAGCTATCATCGCTAGCAATGACGGCATCGTGGCGCTTGTTGCGGATAGATTTTATTCAGGAGGTACAGTGCTTTTAGACCATGGTCAGGGCATCTATACCTGCTATTTTCACATGAGCCGCTTTGATGTCAAAAAAGGACAAAAAATAAAAAAAGCGCAACAACTTGGTCTCTCGGGAGCAAGTGGACGCGTCACAGGTCCGCATTTACATTTCGCTGTTCGTATCAACAAAGTACAAGTTGATCCGCTACAGTTTATAGAACTGATGAACAATAAAATACTCAAGGAGATATAATGACAATCTTTCAACTTATCATGCTCGGGGCTTCTGCCTATTTTGCGTTTAAGATTTATGAACATATACAAACACTCAAAGACAAAGAAGGCAATGAGGGCGTTGTAGATAGACCAAGAACCGCAGAAGCTTTTTCTACTTTTTCTCCGGAGTCTTTGGTCCAAAGAGCGGATGAAGCTTTTGAAAATGATGACAAAGAAAAAGCCTTGGCTCTCCTTATCGAGGCAAACGCAAAAGATGCACAAAACGCAGATATACTTTTCAAAATAGCGTATATTTCAAATCAAATCGGAAATAGTGATGAGGCGCTCATGTACTACCAAGAATCATTAGATGCAGACGCAAACAATGAGTTTGCACACAATGCAATAGCATCTATTTATAGACAAAAGGGTGAGTTTGCTTCTGCAAAAAACCATCTACAGGCTTCTTTGGATATTGATGCAACAAATCCGATAACGTATTACAATTTTGGAAATCTGCTTGTCGCTATGCATAAAAACAGTGAAGCAATTATAATGTACGAAAAAGCACTGGAGCTCAAAGCTGATTTTGTAGAGGCTAAAGAAGAATTGGCAAAAATACAAGGATAGATGATGAAAATCTCAGAGATTTACAAACTGCTTGATGCACTTTCGCCATTTGCACTTCAAGAGTCTTGGGACAATTCAGGGCTTTTACTCGGTGACTTTTCGCAGGAAGTCAAAAAAGTTGTACTGAGTATTGACGTGGATGAAGCACTTATAGATACTATCGATGAAGATACTTTGCTAATCACGCATCATCCTCTTATATTTGGTGGATTGAAGCAGCTTCAATTTAGTAAATATCCTGCAAATCTTCTCCAAAAGATGATACGAAAAAACATCTCAAATATCGCTATGCATACAAATTTTGACCAAACACACCTCAATGAATATGTAGCAAAAGAGATACTCGGTTATGAGATAATAAAAAAAGAGGGTTTTGTCGCTTATCTGAAAATTGATGAAGATTTTGACACATTCGCAAAAAAAGTATCGACTGCGTTTGGACTCTCTCATGCACGATGTGTCAAGTGTTCTGAATATATTAAAATAGCAGCACTTACGACCGGTTCTGGTTGTTCACTTATGCGCGGGGTAGATGCAGAGTGTTTTTTGACAGGAGATGTAAAATACCATGACGCGATGGAGGCAAAAAGCATAAATCTTTCTCTCATTGACATAGGTCATTATGAAAGTGAACGCTTTTTTTCACAAATTTTAGCAAAGCATTTGAAAAATTTAGGTTTAGAAGTTATAATTTCATCATCAGAAAATCCATTTACTTATATTTCATGACTTTATAGTAAAAATGGTAAACTCGAGAAACCCCAAAGGAGTCCAATGAACAAGCACCTTAAACAACTAATAGACCTTTCAATAGTAGATAAAGAAATCGACGCTTTTGAACCTCAGATCGAAGAAGCTAACTATAGTTACGAAGCTGCATTAGCAAAAACGCAGAGTATTCACTCGGATATTGAGAACTTGACTCATGAGATTAGAACAGAAGAAGTCAAAAAAGCAAAAAATGAACTGCACCTAAAAGAACTTTCTCAAAAACTTGAAGACAATGCAAAAAAAAGCTCTGAAATCAAAACTGAGCGTGAGATGAAATCACTGCAGCTTGAAGAAGAGATAGCAAAAGAACAAGTTACTTTTGCTAATGAAGAGATCGAAAGACTTGAGCGCATCATCGACTCAAAAAAATCACAAGTTGAAGCTGCAAAAGTGACACTTGATGAACTCAATACAAAACTAGAATCTGTAAAAGCAGATGTAGATGCAAAATTGGATCTTATCAATGTTGAAAGACAAAAAGTATTTGTTGAAAAAGAGAAACTTCTTGGAGAAATAAATCAAAAAGGTCTTGCGTTTTATCAAAAAGTTCGTCGCTGGGCAAAAAACTCAACGGTTGTTCAAGTTGAAGATCAGGCTTGTATGGGTTGTCATATGCTTATCAGTGATAAAGTATATGCAGACGTCATCAAAGGTGATGAGATCAATACTTGCCCACACTGTGGTCGTATCTTGTATATAAAAGTTAGCGAAGAATAGGCCTTGTCGCCATTTACGGTACTCTATTATTTCTTAAGCGTAGCGCTCTATCTTGTAGCGTTACCGCTTTTGATAACCCTCTCTTTTAAATCGAAATATAAACAATCCATTCCGTCGCGTTTTTTTCTTTTTCATAACCCAAGATTTGATTCTAAAGAAGCTATATGGTTCCATGTCTGTTCTTTAGGCGAAGCAAGAGCACTCAAGCCCTTACTTGAACTTTTGGGTAAACAAGAAGTCAAAATCACGACAATTACGCAAACAGGAAACGCAGAAGCTAAAAAATACGATGCACAGATACGGTATCTTCCCTATGAGATATTTTTGCCATTTTGGGTACGAAAAGAAAAAGTTCTCATCGTGCTTGAGGCGGAGTTTTGGTATATGCTTTTTCGTGTTGCGTTTGCAAGAGGCACAAAAATAATCCTTTTAAACGCACGGATATCTGAGCGAAGTGCTAAAAAATATCTGCAGTTTTCGTGGTTTTATGAGAAACTTTTATCAAAAGTGGAGATAATATTTGCACAAAGTGAAGCAGATAAAAATAGATTTTTAGCACTTGGCGCTAGAAATATCGAGGTTGTCGGTAATATAAAACTTGCCGCGAAGATAGAAAAAACAAGAGAGTACCCAAAGCCAAATTGTGAGACTATTGTTGCTGGAAGCACACATGAAGGCGAAGAAGAGAGTGTTCTGCTTGCGTTTAGAGAGTACCGAAAAGCGTCTGATGCCAAACTAATTATTGTGCCAAGGCATCCAGAACGCTTTAAAAGAGTCTATATGCTTGTAGAAGCTTATGCAAAAGAAAATGGATGGAGCAGTTCTCTATTTTCACAAACGCAGAGCTTCGAAAGTGATATAATCTTAGTCGATAAAATGGGTGAATTGAATAATATCTATGCAATCAGTGACATAGCTATACTCGGTGGCGCATTTAGGGAAGATGTAGGCGGACACAATCCACTAGAGCCTGCACATTTTGAATGTAAAATCATTACAGGAAAGCACTTTTTTCATCAAAAGGAGCTTTTTAAATATGTGCATCATGTACAATATGTAGAAGCAGATGAAATACACAAAGCACTCATGGAGTGTAAAAATCTACCCTCTTCACTTGTAGAAGAGAAGATAGATTTGGATGCAGTTGTAGAAAAAATACTCCAATGCAATAAAGGAAAGTAAAATGTCGGAAAAAGAAAAAGCATATAAAATATTGGCACTTCAAGAAGGTGTCTCCAACTCTGAAGCAAAGTCTATGATTGACCGCGGTTTGGTTTATGTCGGAAACAAAAAAGTGATGATAGCGCGCGGTGATATCGATGCCCGATCGATTTTTCGCGTAGAAAAAATCGATAAAATTCGTCCTATATTTGAAAATGATGACATGATTGTAGTTGATAAACCTGCTCATGTTAACTCGGATGAGATTGAGAGACAGTTCAAGCCTGCCGTACTTTTGCATAGACTTGATCGTGAGACAAGTGGTGTTCTAATGCTGGTGAAAAACGAAGAATTCCGTCAAAAAGCTATCAAAGAATTTAAGCAAGATAAAGTCTATAAAGAGTACATCGCATGGGTCGAGGGGATTGTTTCAGAGCCTGTGGAAGTGGATAAGCCGATACTTACACAAAAGAAAAATAACAAAGCTTACTCAAATGTCTCTTCAAAAGGAAAACCTGCCAGAACGGAGATTTTTCCAGACATTGTAAGTGCGAAGAAAACAAAAATTAAATGTATTATTCATAATGGAAGAACACATCAGATTAGAACACATTTACGTTACATTGACCATCCGATTATCGGTGATGAGCAGTACGGTGGACGCCGTGCAAAACGCGTGATGCTTCATGCATACAAAGTACGACTTTTGGGGATGGAGTTTATAGCCCCTGAACCTAAAACATTCGTGAGTTTTGAGTAACTTAAAGAAAAATAAAAGCAAGTTTTAGATAAAATTCGCAACTTTTTACATTCAAAAAAATAAGAGGAGAGAGAGTCTCATGTTTGATACATTAACAGAGTCGTTTACAAGTGCTATTAAAAAAATTCGTTTTCATGATGATGACAAAGCTCTCTCCAAAGCGCTCGTTGAGCTCAAAAAAAACTTATTGCGTGCGGATGTAAACCATAAAGTCGTAAAAGAACTTATTGATAAAGTTCAAAATGAGACAAAAGCAAATGGCATCGGCAAGGATCAGTTCCTTAGTGCTTTAAAATCATCTTTATATGAGTTGCTGGAGATAGGAGGAAGCAGAGGATTTGTTTTCGCTGCAAATCCTCCAACAGTCATCCTTATGACAGGACTTCAAGGTTCTGGGAAGACTACAACAACCGGAAAACTTGCAAATTATTTAAAAAATAAGCAAAAAAAAGTCCTTGTTGTAGCAGCCGATTTGCAACGTTTGGCAGCAGTTGAGCAGTTACGCCAGATAACAGCGCAGATAGGTGTTGAGCTTTTTGAAGACGAAAACATAAAAAATCCTGTAGAAGTTGTAAACGCAGCTCTTAAAAAAGCAAGAAGCGGGATCTATGACGTAGTTCTTATCGATACTGCTGGGCGTTTGGCAATCGATGAAGAGCTAATGCAAGAGCTAGCAGATGTCAAAAAAGCAGCCCAGCCACACGAGATTTTTTATGTAGCCGATTCGATGACGGGACAAGATGCTATCAAAACTGCAGAAGTCTTTAAAGAAAAGATAGGTATTCACGGCGTAATTTTAAGTAAATATGATGGGGATTCAAAAGGTGGTGTTGCTTTAGGTCTCTCATCGCAAGTTCAGGTTCCTCTGCGTTTTATCGGTAGCGGTGAGAAGATGGAAGATTTGGAAGTTTTCCTTCCTGATCGTATTGTAAGTCGTCTTATGGGCTTCGGTGACATCGAAGGTTTGGCTGAAAAAACTGCTTCGATGATTGATGAGAAACAAGCGAAAAAACTGACCAAAAAGATTCAAAAAGGGAAGTTTAACTTCAATGACTTTTTGGAACAAATGGAAAGTATGAAGAAAATGGGAAGCATGAGCTCCATCATGGGAATGATTCCCGGTATGGGAAATATGTCTAAAGCTATCAAAGATTTTGATTTTGAGAACTCATCTGAACTCAAAAATATCAAAGCGATGGTCTCTTCTATGACGCTTAAAGAGAGGGAAGATCCAGATCTTTTAAACGCATCTCGTAAGCAAAGAATCGCAACAGGTTGTGGTTTGACACAGGTTGAGATAAATAGAATGATCAAGCAGTTTAAGAATGCAGGTAAAATGGCAAAAAAATTCTCAGGCCCAAAAGGGATGAAAGATCTTCAAGCGATGATGGGTCAGATGGGCGGTGCCGGAGCACTACGAAGATAGATACTTCACTTTACAAATGTAAAGTTATACGCTCGTGAAAGAGCTTATAACTTTGCATTTAGGTGCAAAATTTAACATATACAGCTAGTTGAAATATAACTAGCGCAGAGAAGGACACAACATGGCAACAGTAATTCGCCTCACTAGAATGGGAAGAAAAAAACAACCTTTTTACCGTATCGCGGTAACAGATTCACGTAAAAGAAGAGATGGTGGTTGGATTGAACTAATCGGTCACTATAACCCAATGAATGACGAAAAAACTATGGTAGTTGATACTGAGAGATTAGACTACTGGTTAAGCGTTGGCGCTACAATGAGCGATCGCGTTAAAAAGATTACTGGTCGTTAATTATGATATCTGATTTTGTCGCTCATTTTGCAAAGCTGATAGCTTCGTATCCTGAAGATGTGAGAGTTGAAGTAAAGCAGGGCGATGAAATATCTGAAATAGTTCTCTATGCAAATCAAGCCGACATCGGTAAATTGATAGGTAAAGAGGGCAAGATGATTGGTGCAATCAAAACTGTTATCTCTGGTTGTAAAGCAAAAGATGGTATGAGTTACCGTATCAATGTCGAAGCAATATAAAGATAACGAGCTACTCCATATAGCCACAATAGGTAAAACTGTCGGGCTTAAGGGAGATATGAAGTTTCATATACATTGTGACTTTCCAGAACAATTTAAAAAAGGTGCAACTTTTTTAGTCAATAAAAAAGATTCCATTACTCTTGAAGATGTAAATCATGAGCGAGGTCTTATAAAAATTGTAGGAGTCACAAATCCTGAAGATGCAAAAAAGTTTACGAACGCGCATCTTTTTACAACACATGAAGAGACAAAAAAAAGCTGTCATCTTGAAGATGGAGAGTTTTTTTGGTTTGATATCATGGGCTGTGAAGTATATGAAAATGAAATTTTACTTGGGGTTGTTCAAGAAGTTGAACGAATCGCGATAAGTGATTATTTAAATATTTTAACAAACGAAGATCTTCTCAAAAAAGATCTTGCGAAAAGTTTTTTAATCCCATATCACAAGCCATTCATTGTAAAAACAGATATAGATAAAAAGATTATAGTAGTAAGTGGCGGCTTAGATATTTTAGAAGCTTCCTGATGAAATTTACTTTTGTAACACTTTTTTCAAACCTTATAGAAGGGTATTTTCAAGACTCTATTTTAAAAAGAGCCATCGATAAAAATCTTTTGGAGATTGAGTATCTCAATCCAAGAGATTTTAGTGAAAATAAACACTCTAAAGTTGACGACACTGCTGTAGGCGGTGGAGCTGGAATGGTTATGAATCCTCAACCTCTTTATGACTCTTTGAAAGAGTTACAAAAAGCGGACGAAGATGTTCATATCATTTTTCTTACACCAGTTGCAAAACCTTTTAGACAAAATGATGCTAAACGGTTGGCAAAAAAAGAGCATATTGCGTTTGTCAGCGGTAGATATGAAGGTATTGATGAAAGAGTCATAGAAGAGTTCGCAGATGAAGTCTTTAGTATTGGTGATTATATCTTAACGGGTGGCGAACTAGCCTCTTTAGTTATTTGCGACGCTGTTTCGAGAAACATTGAAGGTGTTTTGGGAAATAGTGGTTCTTTGGAAGTTGAAAGTTTTGAGACGCCCCTATTGGAAGCTCCATCATTTTCAAAACCACAAGAATATGAAAATAACAGTGTTCCATCAGAATACTTAAAGGGAAATCATAGTAATATTCGCTCAATAAAATTAGCCCTATCTGAATGTAAAACGAAATTTTTCAGACCAGAGCAGCTATTAAAGCATAGAACAAGGAAATCTTATGAGAAATAAGTATATAGAAAACTTTGAAAAAGCACAACTTGCAGAGAAAACTCTTCCAGACTTTCGTGCAGGCGATACTGTTCGTTTAGCAGTAAAAATTAAAGAAGGTGACAAAACTCGTATCCAAGCATACGAAGGTGTTTGTATATCAAAAAGAGGTCAAGGAACTGGTAAAACTATTACTGTTCGTAAGATCGGTGCAAACAGCATTGGAATTGAAAGAATTTTCCCAATCTACAGTGATTCTATTGATGAGATTACAGTGATCCGTCGTGGTCGTGTGCGTCGTGCAAAACTGTTTTATCTTCGTGAACTTGCTGGTAAAAAAGCACGTATTAAAGAACTTAGAAGAAAATAATTCTTCTAGGCTCTACCCTCTCTTCATTCTACTCTCCCGAAACAACTTTTACTTAAACGTAACAAAAATTAAAACTATTCTCTTGTTTAAAGAGTTTGTGAGAAAAAATAGTTATAATTCCTCACACAAGAAAAGGAACAGCGTTTATGATTTTAATGATAGACAATTATGATAGTTTTACATACAATATTGTTCAATACTGCAGGGAACTCGGTGCTGATTTAAAGATAATTAGAAACGATGAAATGAGTATTGAAGAAATCGAAAAACTTCATCCTCAAAAGATAATCATATCCCCTGGCCCTGCAACACCCGATGATGCCGGGGTTACTTTAGAAGTAATTAGACACTTCAAAGATAAAGTACCAATTTTAGGTATATGTTTGGGTCATCAAAGTATTGCTCAAGTTTTTGGCGCAAATGTAGTACGCGCAAAGAACATGATGCATGGAAAAATCTCAAAGATGAAAAGAACGACAGAGTGTGAAATATTTAAAAATTTACCGGAAGTATTTAATGCAACAAGGTATCATTCTCTTATCGTTGAAAAAGAAAATCTTCCTAAGAATATTGAGCCCACTGCATATAGTGAGGATGATCATGAGATAATGGCACTTAAGATAAAAGATAAAGATATATACGGCGTACAGTTTCACCCTGAATCTATCATGAGCGAATATGGTCATGAAATTATAGGAAATTTTTTAAAAATATGATACATAAATTCATCTTATTCCTAGTCTTAGGAGTAGATGCCCTTGTGCTCTTGTTTCAAACTTCCGAAGTATCCATCTCCTATGATGAAGCCCTTTTTCTTTATGGGGATATTTCTTTTTTACAACTCCTCATTAAAACCTCTCTTTACTTTTTTGGTCAAAATGATTTTGCCTTGCGTTTGCCGATGATATTCTTGCATATATCAAGTGCACTTTTATTGTATAAAATTTCCAAAAAATATTTAATTGATGCTCAGAGCAGGCTATGGCTCGTAGTTGTTTTTGTTCTTCTTCCGGGGGTGATTAGTTCTGCGTTACTTGTCAATAGTGCCGGTTTAGTTATCTTTGGTCTTTTGGTATTTGTATATATATATGAAAATTATGCAGCCAATGCACAGTATATATTTTTATTTACCTTATGTCTCATTGATAGTGACTTTGCGTATCTATTTCTTGCTCTTATTTTTTATGGACTTTATATTAAAGATAAAATAATGATTGGTATCAGTAGCATACTTTTTTTATTGAGTGTTTATTTTTATGGTTTAGATATTTATGGAATGCCAAGCGGGTATTTCTTAGATATTATTGGAATTTATTCAGCTGTGTTTACGCCGATAGTATTTATTTATCTATTTTATGTTTTGTATAGAAGATATTTTACAAAAGATATTGATCTTTTGTGGTTTGTAGCTACAACTGCTCTAGTATTTTCGATTTTGCTTTCTTTTAGACAAAGAGTAGATATAGAACATTTTGCTCCTTATGTAATTTTAGCTCTTCCTCTTGCTGCAAGAACATTTGTTAATTCTTATCGTGTCAGGCTGAGGGTTTTTAGAAGAAATTACAGAAATATATTTACGGTTTCTTTGATTTTTTTGTTCTGTAATGCTTTACTTGTATTTTTCAACAAAGAACTTTATCTTTTTGTTGAAAATCCAAAAACACATTTTGCATATAAGATGCATATAGCCAAAGAAGTAGCGGAGAAACTTCAAGAACAAGGTATTGATTGTATCCATACGGACAAAGAGCTGGCCTTGCGTTTACGATTTTATGGTGTGCATAATTGTGACTCATATATTTTAAAAGAAAAAGAGCTTAATGATCTATCAAATGAGAATGATGTAACGATAAGTTACAAAAATAGGCACATCTTTAATTCGTATGTTACAAAAGTAAACAAATTATAAATCTAATGAATACTTACTATAAACTGAAGATATTCCAAACAAAGAATGTGTTAGAATAAACGCAAATATCAATACAGGGAGTTTAGATGGCTCAAAAAGCGATACGAGAATATGATGCTAAGTCGATTTTAGCAAAACACTGGGATAAATATTTTCCAAACTTTACTTATGCATACGAGACAGTTATGGTCCAAAACGGATCAGAACTTGCTGCTATGGCAAAAGATAAAAAATGGTTAAATGAAAAAGCACTAGTTGCTAAGCCGGATATGTTGTTTGGTAAAAGAGGTAAAAATGGTCTAGTTCTTTTTAGAGATACGAAGCCAGGCGATGTTTCTTTAGCAAAAGCAACTTCATGGATAGATGAAAAATCATCAACTGCACAGTCAGTATATTTTTCATTTGATGGCGATACTCCAACAGGTGAAGTAAAAACAGATATGTTGACGCACTTTGTTGTAGAGCCATTTACGCCACACGCACAAGAAGAAGAGTACTATATTTCTGCTACTGTAGTTGGTGATAATGATATGTTATATATGTCAGCTGAAGGCGGGATGGAAGTTGAAGAGGGTTGGGATGAAAAAGTTACTGAAGTAGCTTTTGCAATTACTGATACTGAAGAAGAGATAGCTGCAAAAATTAGAGCAAATATACCTGCTGATGTTGCTGCTGCTGATAAAGAAAAATTTGCAGATTTTGCAATCGGATTTTTTAAGGCATACAGAGAATTAAACTTTGCATATTTAGAAATCAATCCTTTCGTAATGCAAGGAAATAAAATCGAGCTTCTTGATATGGTTGCAAAACTTGATGATACTGCTGGATTTATGATGAGAGAAGAGTGGGGTGATGTTGAATATCCTACTTCATTCGGTATGGAAGAAAAATCTCCTGAAGTTTTAGCTATAGAAGATGCTGATAGTAAATCAGGTGCTTCTCTTAAGCTTACTATACTTAAGCCGGAAGCGAGAATCTGGACAATGGTTGCCGGTGGTGGTGCTTCAGTAGTTTATGCTGATACTATTGCTGATTTGGCAGGTATTGACGATCTTGCAAATTACGGTGAGTATTCTGGTGGTCCAACTACAAGTGAAACAAAGTTTTACGCAGATACACTTATTGATCTTATGACAAGAATTCCAGATAAGCAAGGAAGAGAAAAAATCCTGATTATTGGTGGAGCTATTGCAAACTTTACGGACGTTGCAAAAACTTTTACAGGTATCATCCAATCATTTGAAACATATGCCCAAAAAATGAAAGAACACAAAGTAAAAACATATGTAAGACGTGGTGGACCAAACTATGAAAAAGGTCTCAAAGATATTAAAGAAGCAGCTGACAGATTAGGTCTTTATATAGAAGTTTATGGGCCTGAAACTCACGTAACTGATATCGTGCGTATGGCACTAGCGAAGTAAGGGGAAGAAATGGCAAAATTATATACTAAAGATACACAAGCAATTTTTTGGAATAACAATACAACTGCTATTCAAAGAATGTTAGATTACGATTACACAATTCAAAGAAAGAAACCTTCGGTAGCTGCGATTGTTGCACCTACGAGTGGCAATAAATTTGAGAAATTTTTCTATGGTCCAGATGAGATCATGATTCCATTGTACAAAACAACAGCTGCAGCAAAAGCTGCTCAGCCGGGGGCTGATGTACTTTTAAACTTTGCATCTTTTAGAACAGCATACGATGTTACTATGGAAGCACTTGAAATTGGTGGTTTTTCATCTATCATGATTACCGCTGAAGGTATCCCTGAGAGACTTGCTCGTGCTATGAATGCAACTGCAAGAGAAAAAAATGTAACTGTTATCGGACCTGCAACAGTTGGTGCAATCGCTCCAGGTGCATTTAAAATCGCAAATATCGGTGGAACGATTGAGAATATCGTTCAATCAAAACTACATCGTGCCGGCTCATGTGGGCTTGTTACACGTTCGGGCGGTCTTTTCAACGAACTTTCAAATATTATCGCGATAAACGCAGATGGTATTGCTGAAGGTGTTGCTATTGGTGGAGATAGATTTGTTGGTTCAGTATTTATTGACAACTTATTGAGAATGGAAGAAAATCCTGAAGTAAAATATATGATTTTACTCGGTGAAGTTGGCGGTACTGAAGAGTATAAAGTGATTGAAGCTGTAAAAAGCGGAAAAATCAAAAAACCAATCATTGCATGGTGTATCGGTACAATTGCGAAATATTATGATTCTGGTGTCCAATTTGGTCATGCTGGTGCTTCAGCTAATGGCGATATGGAAACAGCAGAAGCAAAAAATAACGCAATGGCTGCAGTTGGGATCCATGTTCCGGCATCATTCAATGACTTGCCGCTCATGATCAAAAAAGTATATACTGAGTTAAATCTTCCGGCAATACCAGAACCAGACATGAGCGTATGCCCAAGTGTGAGAAAATCCAAAGAGTTTATCTGTACGATTTCTGATGATAGAGGTGATGAGTGTACATACGCAGGTTTCCCGATATCTTCACTTGCAACTCCTGAAACTGGTAAAGGAATCGGTGATGTTGTTTCATTACTGTGGTTCAAAAAACAGTATCCGAAATGGGCTACTGATTTTATTGAAACTGTTATCAAAACTGTTGCAGATCATGGTCCAGCGGTTTCTGGTGCTCACAATGCAAAAGTAACTGCACGTGCCGGAAAATCTGTTGTAGAGTCACTTGTAACGGGTCTTTTAACAATTGGTCCAAGATTTGGTGGTGCGATTGATGGTGCTGCTGAATATTTCAAATATGCAGATGACAACAAACTCACTCCTGCAGAGTTTTTAAATCATATGAAAAAAGAGGGTGTGCCAATTCCAGGTATCGGTCACCGTATTAAATCTCTTAAAAATCCAGATTTACGTGTTGAAGGTCTAAAAAAATATGCTGCGCAATATTTCCCTTCTACATCATTGCTAGATTATGCATTGACGGTTGAACAATTGACTACATCTAAAAAAGAGAATCTGATTCTTAATGTTGATGGAACAATTGGTATCTTGATGGTTGATATGTGGAGAGCATTAGGTTATACTGAAGAAGAGATTAATGAATTTATCTCTTCTGGAACTCTCAACGCATTCTTTATCGTTGGTCGTTCAATCGGTTTCATTGGACATGTCCTTGATGAAAAACGCCTTGCAATGCCAATGTACAGACACCCAATGTCGGACATTCTTTACGATGTACAAGTAGCTGACAAGATTTAAAAATCTAACTACTTTTTTACTTTAGGGATAATCCCCTGAAGTATCTTCCTCTTATTTTTATTTCCTCTCTTTTTAGATATACTAATCTTCAATCTATTTTTACAGGTTTTTTATGAAAAAAATATCAAAAAATTATTTATTGCGTGCTGCGTTTACAATGTTGGAATTAGTGTTTGTGATTGTAGTAATAGGTGTATTGGCTGCGGCAATTATTCCAAATACGAGAACTAACCCAGTACAAGAAGCGGCTATTCAGCTTGTCTCACATATAAGGTATACACAACATTTAGCTATGATGGATGATAAATATAATGCCGCTGATCTTAATTGGTATAAAGGAAGGTGGCAAATAATTTTTTATGATGGGAATAATTCAAATTATGTGCCGGCATATACAGTATTTTCAGATGCATTTGGTACTAGTACATATAGTGGAAATCCAAATGTAGGTGAAATAGCAATAGATCCCCAAAATCCAAATGTACTAATGAGTGGTGGCTACAGTGGCAGTGTTTCATTGGATGTGATACATTCTAGTTTCCAAGGAACAAAAAAAATGAATCTTGGTATGACATATGGTATTACAAGTTACCAATTAAGCGGTGGATGTTCAGGGGCTAGAGTCTCATTTGATTATATGGGTAGACCGATTAATGGGGATCATAATACAATGACGGGCCCTTATTTGGCTGGAACACAAAGACTTATAACTTCAAATTGTCTTATTACAATAACAGATGGAACTGAAAGTGCAATAATTACTATAAGACCAGAAACAGGATATGCTAGTGTTGCCTATTGAAAATTCTAATTAGGCAAATTAATCCAACCAACTCATACATATAGTATCACCAAAACAAATTTGAAAACTTTCCCCAATCCCTTCAAACTTTAAGAAACCTCTAAGCATTATCCCCCTATAATTCCCGTCCACAAACACAGAGACCTAAAGTTTAGGCCTAGAGGGACT
>JAQTWZ010000025.1 GCA_028689055.1 Sulfurimonas sp.
TAACTGAGAGATTGTTAAGCTCCAGTTTCTTATAGGCATAGTCCACTTTTTTTGAGCATTTTGAATTCCCATATAGAGTAATTTTAACAGGCTCTCATCGTTTGCAAATGCACCTTTGGTTTTAGTAAGAGTTCTGAATTGGCGATGGACAGATTCAATGATATTGGTGGTGTATATGACTCTGCGTATATCTTCTGGGTATTTAAAGTACACAGATAAATTCTCCCATTTATTTCTCCAAGATGTAAAGACGATAGGATATTTTTTACCCCATTTCTCTTCTAATTTATGAAGCTCGAATTCGGCTTCTTCTTTCGTAAAAGCCTGATAGACAGCTTTAAGTTCATGAGCAAATTGCTTTTGATAGGCAGAGCCAACATATTTGAGACTGTTGCGTATTTGATGTACCACGCAGAGCTGAACTTCAGTATGAGGAAATACTGCGTTTATGGCTTCAGGAAAACCTTTGAGCCCATCAACTGAAGCTATGAGAATATCTTTGACTCCACGGTTTTGTAAGTCTGTAAGTACCTGTAACCAGAACTTCGCACCTTCACTTTCATTGAGATACAGACCCAAGACTTCTTTTTTTCCATCAACTCTGACCCCAAGCACTGTATAAAACGCCTTTGAGATGTAGCGCCCATCTTCTTTGACTTTGTAATGGATGGCATCAAGAAAGACAAAGGGATATACAGCCTCCAGAGGACGTGCTTTCCATTCTTGCAACATAGGTATTATTTTGTCTGTGACTGCGCTTATGGTAGCTTTAGAGAAGCCTACACAGTAGAAATCTTCAATATGTTGTGCGATTTGAGAGTAACTATTGCCAAGTGCGAAAAGAGAAAGAATCTTATCTTCTATTTCACCTGTCATGCTTGTCTGATTTTTCTTGACAATCTCTGGCTCGAAACTACCATTACGGTCTCGTGGAACATCAAGTTCAAATGTTCCGTGGTCGCTCTTCATGGTCTTTGAGTTGTAGCCATTTTTTCTGTTTCTACTGAGGTCTTGAGAGAGGTGAGAGTCTATCTCAGCTGCGAGTGCAGCTTCTGTAAGTTGCTTTATAAGAGAGCCAAGCGCTCCATCAGAACCACCAATACTTTTACCAGCTTTTATATCACGAGCAAATTGCTCTACATCTATTTCTATCTTCATGTGTCATTCCTTGAGTAAATATAATTTTACCCGATTGACACGGAATTATGAACGGTCCCTGAGTACTTTTATGCTACTATAAAGGTGGATTTTAGAGGTGCCCTTATTTATATTCAACATATATATTTATTAAATGTTTTTGCATATTTTATTATAGTTCTGAAAGGTTAAGTTTTCCTCTATCGTTCTATTAGTATCAATATTATAATTTATAACTTGCTTACAAAATTGTTTTTTATCTATTAAATTTTCAATATTTACTTTAGGATAAAAATTTAAAAAATGATATGATAATTGATTGAATACTACAGTTAATATAAAAATCATTATTGTTAGAGTAAGTGTTTTTATTTTTGAATTTTTGTATAACAATCGATATAAAGGTGCCAATAATATTTTATAAAATATTATTGGTAACGATAGTAAGGTTAATGATAATAGTAAGATGTGGTCATTATAAATAAGTTTAAACTCATTTTCTATCAACATATTTCTATTATTGGTAATAAGTTCATTTATTCCCAGAATCATAACAATAGCTATGATAATATTAACAATTGAAAAAAACTTTATTACTTGGTTTGATAATAATAAAAATATATTTTTTGTATATCTTTTAATAAATATCATTATTATAAAAGAAAATAATATAGCTAATGGTATTGCGTTTGCTGTAAAAAATACAAATACATAGACTTTATTAAAGAACTTAATTGGATCTATTTGTATTTCATGTGGGTAGATATTCATATAAAAAAATAAAAACATCTCAATCATTATAATACTAATAAAAAAGTAGCCGATGTCATTATCAGAAATTTTTTGTTTTAAATCTATAATTTGTTTAGTTGTTAAGAGATTCCATACATATTTTATGTAAGCTATTGGAATTTTAAATATATCTTTTAATAAGTAAAAGCCATTAGTATTCATATATTTTCATTCCTTTATTACATAATTTGAAATAGAGATACAACGATTATCGTGAGCAATAATTTTCCCGCTAGGGTAAATTATTGGTCTCCTCGTATTTGTTAGGTTTTTAAATATAGTTTTACCTACTACCATCCAACAAGAAAGATAACAAGCTATTTTGAGAGTTGGACATAGACTTGAGAGGTTTAAAAGGTGCAAATTGTTTAAAACCTTTGAATGGCTTAAATTCTTTAAAGCCTTTAAATGGTTCAAACCTTGTTAGTACAGGTGTTGTAGACTTAATAAATCCAATACGCTGTCCACTGTGTTCCCAAATTATATTATCTTCAAACCAACCTAAGTGTTGACCATTAAATCCGTAAATATTATTAGAATTGTCTATATATGCACATGGCTTACCATTGTAAGTATAAATTGTATCATCATCATTATGTGCAATATATGCAATAGCTTCACCATTTCTATCATAGAGAGTTGTTTCACCATTTCTTTTTACATCAGGTTGATATGGTAAATCATCAATAGAAGTCACATCTAAAAACAACAACTGATCTTGACCTTCAGTATTGTCAAAAGTACAAAATATTCGTATGCTTCTTCCACGTATAGTAAAAATATTACTATCTTCAGATGTAATCTTAGTTAATAGAGATGAATTTAATATATCTTCTTTTGTATTAGAATTTACAAAAGAATATAAAGCAACAACTTCTTGTTGTACTATTTCTGTAAGTTCTTTCATTTTAGTGTTAAATTGATGGGTTATTAATACTTTCATTATTGATTCTCCCCATAAAGTTTTTTAAATATTTTCAGTTTCTTCCTCAAGTTGTTGAATTTTACCTTCTCCGATTAGTTTGCGAGATCGCTTTTCAACATCTTCTGCCATCCTATTTCTCATTCTTGCTTCATATTGTTTTGGAGTGAAGCCTTTCATTAGTTCTTTATCAAGTTGAGCTATTTTCATTTGATAATATGCAAGAATCAATGTTGAAACAATTAATATATAAAAAGAAATTTTTTTAGGAACTTGTAACCAATCAATATTATTATTAGTTGATATCTCAACTACAAGAGTGTTTCCAGACAAGCTTACTACTCCCATTAATATTAATGGAATAATTGCTTTAGACCAAGTATTTTTAAAAAAAAGTTGTTCCACTGCTATCCTTCTGTTATATTATTACTTTGTAACCTAACGGGCGTGCGGGTCACCGACTCCCGAATGAAAAATTTTAATTTTTTGTTTGGGTGCTCGGTGCATCCGCTTGTTGTCTGGCGCTATGCGACAGATGACTAGCGGGTGTTCAGCCCGCGCGCCCGTTGTCCGGTCGCGTAGCGTCCGGACAACGACTGTCTTGAGAAATACGAACCCGCGCTTTGGGTTCGTATTTCTCTCCAAGTTCTTGTTATGTACTTTTTATAGTTATCTGTTACTTGACTTTAATAACAGTGTCTGCATCTTTTTCAAGCGCTTGAGCAGTGCCGCCTTGTTTTACACATTTAAAATGTAATTCAGTAGAACCAAGTCTTCCTGGTGCAGCAGGAATGAGTGTTTCTCTTAATGTCATTACTTCAAGACCTTTTTTTATACAAAAAACATTTGCTTCTTGATAAACTTCTGCTTTATTACTTAGCGATACTCCAATTCCAGGATAGCCATCTTTTTTACCAATAAAGTATGAGTCTTGACTCATAGGAATAACCCCTGTACTTGAGCAACCAATAAGTAAGAAGCCTAAAGCAATTGTTAAAATTATTTTTTTCTTCATAATGTTCCTTTGTGACATAACTATTTATTCAACGAACATTATATACAAAACTGCTCGGTATTTCAAAATTAATTGACACAAAATATGTTCATTTAAATGAAAAAATCATTGCAAAATGCAATATTTTTACTATTTTGTAGCTAAATGCATTAAGATACTTAAAATTTCGATGTACATTTCAAAATATTTTTGCCGTTATTTGAACATTTTGTCGTTTAATTGGAAGAAAAAAGTGTTAAATGTACATTGTGTCGTTTAATTATTAGGAGCTTATGATGAAGAAAAAACTACTTGATATTGTCCGTGACAAGATTAGATTTAAGCATTACAGTATTTCTACAGAGAAAACGTATGTTTTTTACTCCAAACGCAGCTGCGTTTAGAGTGTGAAGCAGAGACTAAACCGCTCCAAAAAGAGTTTTTGTTTTGCTTGCGTTTTTGAGGGCTTTGATAGCGTCATAGCTGAGTTCTGGACATCTTAGTGGGGTTGATTTTATCTCGTCGAAGAGGGTGTCTATCTTCTCTTCGGCGCTCATCTTTTTCAGATCACCCTTGGAGAGATCTGCATAATCTACAAGCTCGTTCCATACAGAACTCTCATCGAGTGCAAACATATAAAAAGTGATGCCCTCATAGACAAACTTACCATTTCCATCGGAGTCTGTTACAAATAGGATATAGAGACCTTTTGGAGAGAGGAGCTCTTTGTATCTCTCTACAAACGGCTCAAAAAAGTCAAGTGTTTCAAGTTCACATGTTATAAAATCTATCACATCTCCATCAGAGATAAGTATCGTCTGTTTTGCAGTCGCTTTTGGCGGGAGTTGTTTGTCTGCTGAGAGTATTTTACCCGGAGTGATGATGAGACTGCCTCTGTAAGCGTAGTCATATTTATCAGTTTTAGCGCTAAATGTGGCTTGCCATTGGAGGTCGTTGTTGTAGATGAATTCTTGTACTTTTGACATATATATTCCTTGAGGGTGTTTATATATGTCAATGCAATTTTGGTTCTAAATTTTGCTTCAGCCTACTTCATTTGTGTAGGCATAAGTAGAAGAGATAGAACGCAAACGCTCAGCGGCTGCTGTGAAGATCTTGATTGTGTAGTCAATCTCTTCTTCAGTCGTAAAACGCGACAAACTCAGACGCATAGCCGTGTGAGCAAGTTCCGGGTCTTCGCCGATAGCGCTCATGACGGGATTGGCTTCGAGAGATTCGGATGCACAGGCACTTCCTGTGGAAGCAGCGATGCCTGCTTTGTTGAGGTCCCAAAGCATAGATTCACCCTCAATGCCTCGCAAAGAGATGAGTATCGTGTTTGGGGTGCGTTTTTCTCTTGGTCCTACGACGATAGTATCGGCAATCATTTTGATAGCATCTTCGAGTTTGTCACGCAGTCTTTTGACATCCGTGTTCATCTTATCCACATGTCCGGCAGCTTGTTTCATCGCAAGACCCATGCCTACGATATAGGCGACATTGAGTGTGCCGGCACGTTTGCCGCCCATCTGCTCGCCACCATGAAGGAGGTTTGGCAGCTCTTTACCTTTTTTGACATAAAGCCCGCCGATGCCTTTTGGACCGTGAAACTTGTGTGCGGAAAAGGTGAGATAATCAACATTTACGGCACTGAGGTCGATTTTGAGTTTTCCGATAGCCTGCACGGCATCTGTATGAAAAAGTATCCCTTTTTCTTTTGCAAAGGCACTTACTTCTTCCACGGGAAATATCATACCAGTTTCATTGTTCGCCCACATCATAGAGATAAGTATCGTCTTGTCCGTCACCGCGGCCATCATAGCTTCGGCGCTGATGCCACCCTCAGCATCCACATCCACATAGGTTACATCCACGCCGTAGTCACTCAAAAAGAGAAGTGTGTCCAAAATAGCAGGATGTTCTACAGAGGTCGTGACGATATGGTTTTTCTCAGGATTTGCCAAAATGTACTTAAAAAAGATACCTTTTAAGACACTATTGTTGCTTTCTGTCGCACATGAAGTGATGAGGATATCGTCTGCATCAGGCACACCAAGTGCATCATACATCGCGCCAAGTGCTTCGTTGAGGGCAGGGCGGACTTCCATTCCGTATTTGTGAAGAGAGTTCGGATTGCCGTAAAGCTCCTCAAAAAATGGCTGCATTTTCACGCGGACGAGGGGATCGATTTTTGTTGTTGCGTTGTTGTCTAGATATACTCTCATTGTGCTTCCTTTGCGTTTTTGTAGGTAAAAATAGGTTCTTTTGTAGGGTCTTGTACTACCGCTTCAGTGATAGTACAGCTCTCTAAGTTCTCTTGTGAAGGACATGAATATTGCAGTGGCAACATCACCTCTTCGATGATACCGCGCAGACCACGCGCTCCGACACCTCTCTCTGTCGCTTTTGCCGCGATTGCGTTTAGGGCTTTTTCTTCAAACTTCAGCTCTATGCCGTCCATCTCAAAGAGTGCTTGAAACTGCTTGATGAGGGCATTGTCAGGCTCTTGGAGGATTTGCACCATCTGCTCATTTGTGAGTTCAAAAAGTTGTGCGATAACGGGGATGCGCCCGATAAACTCAGGGATGATTCCATAGTGTACGAGTGCTTTTTGGTCGATTTTTGTCTCTTTGGTATCTTTTACTATTTTAGAGCCAAAACCGACTTTGTTCCCTTTTTTGGTATTTTTATCAGGAACAAGCCCGACAAAAGCCCCACCGCAGACAAAAAGAACATGCGTCGTGTCAAAAAGAACCGTCTCAGTCGTAGAGTTTTTACGGCTTCCTTTGAGCGGTACATAGACCTCCGCACCTTCTAAAATCTTGAGTAAACCTTGTTGTACGCCTTCGCCTGAGACATCGCGTCCCATTGTAGAAGATTCGCTTTTGCGCGCTATCTTATCTATCTCATCGATGTAGATGATGCCGCGCTGGGCAAGTTCTATATCGTAGTTTGCAGCCGCAAGGAGGCGGGAGAGGATACTCTCGACATCTTCACCGACATACCCCGCTTCCGTGAGTGCAGTCGCGTCTGCCACTGCAAAAGGGACATTCATGATTTTTGCCAAAGATTTGGAGAGTAGTGTTTTTCCGCTTCCTGTAGGTCCAAGGAGCAGAATGTTACTTTTTTCAAGTTCTACATTATTATAAACAGGATTTTCTATGCGTTTGTAGTGGTTATAAAGTGCCACGGCTAGGACTTTTTTCGCATCTTCTTGACCTATGATATGTTTATCCAAAAACTCTACTATCTTTTGTGGTTTTGGCAACTGCTCATGCATCTTTGTGCGTTTTTCGTAGTTGACCTCTTTTTGCAAGATACTTGAACAGGTTGTGACACACTCATTACAGATATTGGTCGTCTCCGAAGAGAACATCTTTTTGACTTCACTTTGTTTGCGTCCGCAAAACGAACAGGTTTTTTCTAAGCTCATTTGGCATCCTTTTTGTTGGCATTTGTCAGTATTGCGTCGGCCAATCCAAATTCAATCGCTTTAGACGCTTCAAAATAGTTGTCACGATCGCTCTCTTTTTCAATAGTCTTAACATGTTTTCCAGTCGCCTTTGCAATAATCTTATAGAGTCTTTTTTTGAGACTGATGATATGGTTCGCCTGAATCTCAATGTCACTTGCTTGTCCTGAAGTCCCACCCAAAGGCTGGTGTATCATCACCTCTGCGTTTGGCATGATATATCTATGCCCTTTTTCTCCACAGGTAAAGATGACCGCCGCCATGGAAGCTACCATGCCCATCGCATAGGTATAAACGGGAGCGCTGATAAGCTCCATCGTATCCAAAATAGCAAGTCCTGCCATCACAGAACCACCCGGAGAGCTTATATAGAGGTGGATAGGTTCGCTTGAGTCTTCTGCATCAAGATAGAGAAGCTGGGAGACGATAATCCCCATCATGTGGTCATCGACTTGTTCGGTTATCATGATAACTCTGTCGTTTAAGAGTTTTGAAAAAAGGTCAAAGTATCGCTCTCCACGAGGAGAACGGTCTTTTACTGTTGGAATAATTGGCATAGCTATATCCTTGGAATGAGATTAAATAAATGCTTCGATAAATGCTTCAAGTGAAAGAGGAACCACTTCAAGATGATGTTTTTCTACAAATTTTTTCTCTTTTTTGCTGAGCTCTTTATCTGTGATGACGTAACCGCCCTCTAGATCAAGTGTCAGCTCATTGGCGACCATTCTGTCCGTATCTCGGTCAAATGAAGTCCCCAAAAAGAGATATTTTTTCGTTTTTCTGTAGCTTTTAAGCACAGGAGGGAGGGCAAATCCGCCCATCGCTTCTGTGAGCCAATCCACATAATCCGCATCGGAAATGACGAATGTCGGTTCAGGAAGCGGTGAGCCCATTGGCTTGAAAAGTATCTTTTTCGCATCATCAAGCACATCATCTTCTACGAGAAAATACTTCTTGTTTTCTACATCGTACTCATAGGTCTCATAACGATTTTTCTCTGCCGTGATGCGTGACTTACCAACGATAAGGCAGTGTGGCTCGTAGGCAAGAAGTTCTTGGAGTTTTGAGTCTCTGTTTGTATCGACGATATATCTTGGCAACATGCTGATGATGGCTTTATGAAGTGAGGTCGGCTCAAAATCTTTTGTGTAGAGATGGTTGATAAGTTGTTGCAGATACATCACTCCACGGCGCTCTTCAAGGTGCATAGCCGCACGCGAATATTCAAACATGAGGCGTTTGCTCATCTCTCTGCCTCCGTTGAGCATCAGTATCATCGAGTCTGAGTCATAGGGCATCTGTTCACCGCTTTTTGTCTGCGTTTGCGCAAATATCCCGAGTCCGAAGTAAGGGACGGTCGTCTGATTTCTCAACTCTTTTTTTATTTGGTTTATCATTTCGTTCATTAGTGGCATCCTTTTCCTGTATAGCAGAGTTGTGCTGCTGCTATTTTTCTGTAGAGTGTGTCGAGGTTAAATCTATCTGCGATATCGCCGAGAAACTCATCATAGTAGATGGCTCCGTCTTTGGATACGAGGATAAGCGCTTTTGTAAACTCACCCCCAAAAGGTTCGCCGCTAAGACGCACCCCGTAAAAATTTCCAAACTCTTCACCTTTATCAATATAAAAATCTATACCTTCTATGGATGGATTTGTATGTGTTTCATTTGCTACTATCAGAGAAGCTGTGACTTCATAATCACCTCCTACAGGTAAAATCTCTTTGAGAGATTGCAGCTCATGTACAAACGCAGCATCTATAAAAGGTATTGTGATAAAAAGCTGCGTTTTGCCGTTGTGTCCGCCTAGAGAAGAGGTGTTTTTTTCTGCATCTAGCAAGGTGACTTTTTCTGATGCATACCCCACATCAAGAGGCAACTCCTCAAGATTCATGGTGTATGTGCTTGATTGTACGCGCAAGGGAAGCTCCTATTAAAAAGTTTTTTATCGCCATATCTATCTCTTTAGCGATAGGTGGTATCTTGATGATCGTGATACCGCCGTTTTTCATCATCGTTTTTGTGTTTTGGCAATATCTGTTTGCGAGTAAAAAACTGCATCCATGGATGAGTTCTAGAAGCGTGTAATGTTCACATTTGTGTCGGATGCTTTGTTGACGTTCTTTATTACATTCGCATTTTTTTTGTTCCATTTCGTATTCATTGCATTTGATGGCATTCCATGGATTTTCTATGATAGTGTTGAGACTGACATGAATATTGAGTGCTTTTGTATCTATATTGTAGATACCAAACTTAGGTGCTGTATGCGCATTGTCATGATAAATTGCAAGAGAATCGTTCAGTGGGAGAGCTATCTTCATAACAACGCCTTTTATATTTTTATAAATAACGATGCATATCATGTTCTAGGTATGGAGGATTATAATAGGGGGATTTCTAAAAATGCTCATGCAATCCCAGACAAAAATGTCATAAGTGGGTTTTACTCTGCAGGCATCTCCAAAAATAAAAAGTGTGCATTTGTTAGGGCTGTAATGTTTAGTTGCTGTTCGTCTGTAATTTTGAGAGCATCGGATGGCTGGAGGGTGATGCCATTAATGGATGTTTCGCCTTCTATCTGTACGAAATAAATTTGTCGTTGCGTTTTGGGTGAATATTCTATACTTTTATTTGCCTCAAGCTCACAGACATAAATGTCAACATCCTGATGGATTTTTATTTTTGCATCGCCGCTTTGGTTTGAAACGATCTGCAAAAGTCTATTTTCTCTTTGCTCTTTTGTATAGTGTTCTTCTCCGTAGAGAGGTTTGAGACCTTTTTGGGGAGGTATGATCCACATCTGAAGCAGTCTGAGATCTTTGTTTTTGTCTTGATTGTACTCAGAATGAAAAACTCCTGTTCCCGCGCTCATGTACTGCACTTCACCGCGTCCGAGTCTTCTTTCATTGCCCATCGAGTCTTTGTGCGTGATCACACCTTCTACGATATAAGAGATGATTTCCATGTCATGGTGTTGGTGTGTATCAAAGCCATTTTGAGGGTGGAGGATATCGTCATTAAGGACTCTGAGAACCCCGAAGTTCATATTGTTAGCATCATAATAATTTGCAAACGAAAAGTGAAACCGACTCTCCAACCAGCCTTGGTTGGAAAGATGCATTGCGTTTTTGGGTATTTTTTCTAACATGTTGACTCCTTGCGTGAGTTAATGGTCGTGGTGGTCGTGATGCTCATGTGCCAAAATTTCTTGGATTCCTTCAGGGGTAAGTTCTTCGAGTTCTGTGATCGTTCCCTCAAAAGTCAAAGCGCGTCCTGCAAAGGGGTGGTTTGCGTTTAGGAGTGCAAAATCGTCTTCTATATTTGTCACCACATAGATAAGAGTCTCCTGCGACTCCTCATCAAAACTATCAAGCTCCATCCCGATAAAAATATCCTCAGGCAGTTCGCTAAGTGGCTCATGTACGATTAGCTCCTCTTTATAGAGACCAAAAGCTTGCTCAGCAGGGATAGTTACTTTGAAAGTATCTCCCGCTTTTTTGCCCTCAAGTGAGTCTTCAAGTTCGTCAAATATATGACCGTGTCCGCCATGAAGATAGATAAGTTCCTCTTCTTCGGGGTTGAGATGATTATTCTCTTCATCGCTGAGTCGGTAGTGAATATGTACAAGTGTATTTTTTGTGATTTCCATAGTTTTTCCTTATTTTTGATATTTTACTTCAATTTTGATGCTAAATTGTATTTATCATAATAAATATCTATCATCTGCTTCAATGTTTCATCGTTGAGGTCACTTTTTTCTTTGATACCAAACTTTGTTTTATATTCAGGCGGCAGTATAGATGCTTCTAAAGTCGGATTTTTGAGGTACGCAAACATCGCTTTTTTGATAGATGTCGCACTGCTGTATTTGAGTGTATATTTTTTCATAATGATATAAAATTTAAAGTCATCTCCGTGGCAACTCATACAGTTTTTGTCAAAATCACTCTGTGCGCTAAGATGCAAAAAAAAGAGTGTGAGGAGCGTTAGAAATTTTACCATCTGAGTTCTACCTTTGTCCCTATGTCTATTTGTGAGTTTATAGCTATGGATATGCCGTACTCATCGACTATGGATTTGACTATGTTGTAGCCTATGCCAAAACCGCCTTGACTCTTGTCAAACCTGCTGTAGCGTACAAACACTCTCTCAAGCTCTTCTTTGCTCATTCCTTTGCCTTCATCTTCTATGATAAGAGAGTGCTCATCCAAAAAGAGTTGTATCGTTGTGTCTCTTTTCGCATATTTTATGGCGTTTGAGAGGATGTTATCTAAAAGGCGCTCTATTTTATTTTTGTCGGCAAAAAAACGCACTCCCTCTTGTATCTCCAACGCAAAACGAAGTCTCTTTATCTGCGCCATATCTAAAAAATAATTGACTCTTTCGCGTGCTATTTCACTTAGATTTAGCTCTTGATTTTGTGTGGAGGTTTGGTGGTTGAGGAGAAGATAGGCAAGATCTTGATAAAGGTTGGATATGCTTTTTGAAGCAATATCTATACGCTTGAGTTTCTTGAGTGTTTTTGGGTCACATCCGTCTGCGTCTATGGTTTCTATGTTTGCAAGGATGGCGGTTATGGGCGTATTGAGCTCATGTGTTGTATCTTTTATAAAATTATCAAGCATTTTTATATTCTCTCTGAGGGGACGGAGGATTATATTGACCAAAAAGTAAGAGGTTATGATAACTACAGCGATGATAAAAAGAGCGATATAGAGTATATCTCTGAGTATTCCCAGTGGTTTTGACTCTGTTTGTATTACTAAAAACGCAGCTCCTAGATAGTGTGGTGAGAGCGGTGTGATAAGGTAAGTGTTTTTGTTTTTTGTAAAAAAATCAGCTCCTTGGATATCGATGAGACTCTCGATAGTTGAAAAAATAAGCTTTTTATCACTGTCATAGATAGCACTTCTAAACGCAGTATTTCTTGGATAGACCAATGTATCTTCGTTGGATTCGTGCAGTTTTGACAATGCAACCTCAAGCTCTGAAGCGTATCTGCTCAAAAGTTCCCTCTCTTCTTGCCAAAGACGCTCTTTTTCATAGAGGTAATAACCGCTAAAAAGCGTCGTTATAAGTAAAACAGTAGAACTTAAGTAAAGCACCAAAACATAAAAGATAGTTTTTTTTTCACCGCTATACAAGTTTGTATCCTATACCCTTGATACTGAGGATATGTTCTTTTCCGATATGTTTGCGTAGGTTTTTTATGTAAGTTCTAAGGCTCATGTAGCTATGTGTCTCTTCATATCCCCATACATTTATGTAGATTTCTGCAAAACTTGTACATTCACCTCTGCGTTTTATGAGATGTTTTAAAAGAGTATATTCCTTTGGATTGAGCTGCAATGTATTGCTATCGACAATAAGCTCATGTGTCAGTATATTGAGTTTTGCATTTTGTGTTATCTCTACAAGCGACTTGTGTGCTCTGAAGCCTCTTTTTAAGAGTGCGTTTACTCTCAGTGAGAGTTCTTTGAGTGCAAAAGGTTTTTTTATGTAGTCGTCCGCTCCGCTTGCATAAGCTCTTGACAAATCGCTTATGCTATCAAGCGAAGTTATAAACATGGCGGGAGTTTCTATAGAAGAAGCTCTTAACTCTTTGAGGAGTTCAAAGCCGTCGAGATGTTCTACATGAACATCAAGCAAAAGCAGATCAAAGTTTGTTTTGTAAGTCGCATCAAGTGCATCTTTACCGTCATACGAACACACCACTTCAAACCCTTCTTCTTCTAAAAATTCACAAACAGTTTGAGAAAGATTGATGTCGTCTTCAAGGTATAAAATCTTCATGAGCAGGATTATACTATCTTTTCATCAAGCTCATGAAAAACTACGGTGCGATTTTCTATCTTCATAATTTTGTCACAGTAGGGGAGTATCCTCTCATCATGCGTGACTGTGATGATAGCTACGTTTTGCTCCCGTGCTACCTTTTTTAGCATCTTGATGACACTTATCGAACGCTCACCGTCGAGTGCTGCAGTGGGTTCGTCTGCCAAAATGATTTGCGGGTTATTGGCAAGCGCACGCGCTATAGCGACCCTTTGGTTTTGTCCGCCGCTGAGCTGGCTGGTCATGTTATTTGCTTTGTCCGCGATCTCCAAATATTCCAAAAGCTCCATAGCTTTTTTCTTCGCCTCTTTTTCGCTAGCTCCCTTTGCCAAAGAGACGAGGGTGACATTTTCCATGATATTTAAAAACGGTATGAGATAGTGTGCCTGAAAGATAAAACCAATCTTCTCTCTGCGAATTTTTCGAGTATCTTGTATAAGCCACTTATCATGGTAAACTCTCTCTTCTCCTAGCCATATCTCCCCTGAAGTTGGTTCGAGTACACATCCGATCATCATGAGCAGAGTTGTTTTTCCAGCCCCGCTTGGAGCTATAAGCGCTACGACTTCACCCTTATTTATCTCAAAAGAAGCACCTTCGATAACTTTGACACTGTTTTCGCCTTTTCCAAAGTTTTTTACAAGATTTTTGACTTGTATCGCTATATGATTGTCCATATTATCCTCCTATCGCCGCGGCAGGATCTGCGCTTATGACTTTTTTGACCCCCACAAAAGAGGCAAGAATACTTGCTATGAGCACTACCCCAAAGAGTATCCACGCATCGGGTATTTGAAGCACTACGAGTTTTGGAAATTTATCATAGATGAGATGCGAGAAGATATTGCCAAATATAAACGCAAGTACCCCAAGAAGGAGCGTCTCTTTGACTATCATCTCAATAATAAGGGAGTTAGGCAAGCCAATAAGCTTCATAATAGCTATCTCTTTCATCTTCTCTAGTGTCATGGTGTAGATGATAAGTGCGATGATAATAGTAGATACTATGACGAGTATCACCGTAAAAAGTCCTATCTGTTTTGAGGATTTTTCTATAAGATTTTTCGTTAGGATGGTTTTTTGCTCGTCGGCTGTATAGACGCTTTTGTGTTGCCACTTTGCTATATCATCTGCGATTGCATCGATGTCGTAGCCATCTTTGACGGTGGCAACTATTGCGTTTACCATGTCTGATTCGCTATTTTTTATGCCTCTTGCTTCGTTGTTTTGTATCTCTTTGTTGGAGTAAGAAAACTGTAGTTCTTGCGCGTCCTTGAGACTGAAATAGACAAGGGGATCGCCGCCGTTTGAGACGCTTTTGCTCACTATCCCAACTACTTTGTAGAGGTTGCGTCCGAGTTTTATCTCCTCTCCTACATCAAAGCCTGTCTTATCGCTCACAACTATCTCATAGCGATCGTTTTTAAGTTCTCTTCCTTTGATAAGTCTCTCTTGTTTTATAGGAATAATGGTGCCGTATATATCGTAACCGACGGCGACGACTCTTATGGGTTTGTCTTTGTGCGGCAACTGAATGTTTTGAAAAGTTATAGCCTCACTTTTTTGTATGCCGTTTATGATGTAGAGAGTGTCCCGCAGGTCTTTATGGACTCTTGAAGATTCGGCGAATGGTCCTAGCGTGTTTTCTTGAACTATCCAAATATCTGCTCCGATATCATTTAGCAAAATTTCTACCTCGACCATCATGCCACGGTAAACCCCTATCATGATAAGCACTATGCCAAGGAGCATTCCCACTCCCATGGCGGTGACTATAAACTTGCCAAGCGTGTGTTGTATATCTCTTTTTGCAAGATTTATCATCTAAAAATTCTCATCCCATCCATCAATGGTTTTTTATCTTTTGCCGGAACTAGCAACATATCTTCTTTGGAGAGACCCTTTGATATCGCTGCTTCCTCATCACTTTTGCCCAATACTTCCACTTCACTAAAATATGCTTCATCGCCTTTGGCTATCCATACTCCGACTTTGGCGTCTCTGCTTTGTAGCAGTCCAAGCGGTATCTTGAGGACATTTTCATACTTTGCACTTGTTATATTGACCTCTGCTTGTTCATTGATATAAAACGGCTCAGGTATTTCGTCAAACGCTACGGCTACCTTTCTTTCAAGGGTTACGAGGTTACTCTGGGCAAATATCCTTTTTACTTTGGCATGAAATATTTTTTGAGAAGATCTTAGTTTGATAGTAGCCGGGTATCCTAGAGAGATATTTTTTGCAACTCTTTCATCTACATTTGCTTCCACCCAAAGAGTAGTAGCATCTACGATTTTAAATACACTTTGTGAAGGCAAAATATACTGCGCTTTTTGTGCGTTTTTTAGAGTTATATAGCCATCTATGGGTGCATAAACATTTAAGACGGAGCGTTTTGCGTGAAGTGCCGCAATACTTTTTTCTGCTTTGATGACTTCAAACTCTGCAGAAGATATTTCAGCATCCATTGTCGCTATTTGCGCGTCTATAGTGCTTAGTTCACTTTTACTTTTATCATATTCTGCCTGCGTGACAAACTTCTGTGCTAGAAGTTTTTTGTATCGCTCATGTGTCAATTTTAGAAGAGACTTTTGCGCTAAAAGAGCCTCTTTTGTGCTCATGAGAGCATTTTTTTGCGTATGAGTTTTTTCAAATACGGCATGAGCTTCTTCTTGAAGCATAGGCAGATCAAGCGGATCTATAGTAAAAAGTAAATCGCCTTTTTTCACCCATTCGCCCTCATCAAAGTAGATATGTTCGATCATCCCGCCGCTTTGTGAAGTGATTTCGTAAATATCTTTTGCGTTTATGTTTCCTATGCCACGGACATTGACGAGTAGATTTCCGGTTGTGGGTTTGATTATCTCAAATGTTGATTTGACGACATAGACCTTGTTGTAAAACAAGGCTGCACCTACAATCGCAAAAAAAGCAAAAATTGCATATTTTAAAAGTTTATTCATTCGGATCGTCCTTGTATGTAATCTAGTTGGTTGCGAGTATCTTGTATGTTAAAGTCATTGAACTCTAAACTCATCTTCGCATTAAGGTATTTTGTATTTGCGTCAAGCACTTCTATATAAGTCGCAAGTCCTTCTTTGTATCTTGCATCGACTATATTTTTCGCCACCAAAGAGGCATTGATAGTCGCTTTTTTACTTTTGGCGGCGGCTTCATACTTTTTGAGATCCAAAAGTAAGTTTTGTGTCTGCTCTTCTAAGGCAAGTTTTTTAGCGTCATAAGAACTCTTTGCACTCTCTTTTATGATGCGTGATTGCTCACTTTTTGCGCTCAGTGCTCCTCCCGTGTAGAGGGGAATAGTAAGCGTTATACCAGCTTGTGTGGTGTCATATTCGTTGAGAGAATTTTGGTAGGAGTATGCGGCATAAGCATCAAGTGAGCCATAGTGTGCGGACTTTGAAGCTTCATAGGAGAGTTCCATACTTCTCACTTCACTCTCAAGGGCTTTGAGAGAGAGGTTTTGTGATATTGCTTGATCAAGTGTTTCATCGCGACTCAATATATTTTGCTCTGTATCCGAGAGTTCCGCTACAGCACCGTCTTGTACCTTCTCTCCCATATATAAAAGGAGTGAGCTAAAAGCCTTTTGAAACTCCGCCTTTGTGTTCTCAAGTTCTTCCAATGCTATATAGTACGAACTTTCAAAACTAGCAGAGTCCGCCTCTGTTTTGACTCCTTCTTTGACAAACGCAAGGGCTTGTTTGTAGAGCTCCTCTTTGGTTTGAAGATCCATTTGGCGGGATTTGAGGGTGTGTTGTTGTAAAAGTGCTAGGTTGTAATAGCTTTTGACCTTATAAATGAGAAGTGCCTTTGCATCTTCTAAATTAAACGCATCCTTTTGAGCGGCTTTTTCGTAAGCCTCAATAATGGAGGCCGTTTTACCAAAGTCGTATATCTTTTGATTGAGAGATGCCGAGGTTTGCCAAAATGTATCTTCGAGTGTGTTAAAAGTCCCATTTTGAGGTAATACAAAAGTATTTACAGGAGCATATTGCGCAGTTGCGTTTATTTGCGGCAAATAAGCACTTTTTGCCTCTTTTGTTGCTTCTGTGCTTCTGAGTATTTCAAGTGAAGCTTTTTTTATATCAGGGTGGTTCTTGAGTGACTTATCTATACACTCATCAAGCGTAAGAAGCCTTGCCTCAGATAAACTTAAGAGTAAAAATAGATAGAAAAATATAAATCTTGACATAAAGCAAATCCTTTTTGTTGTGAAATACTAGTATGTCCGTGTGAAAATAGTGTGAAAGTTTGAGCATAAACGCAGCAAAACTAGATCCTGAATCAAGTTCAGGATGACCGTGATTCTGTCATTCCACGCTTGACATAGAGAATCTATTGCTCTTTTAAAATATCACTTATCAATCGCGACAATGTAGGAGTATTGAGTTTGGTTTCGTACTTCACATTAAACCCTTTGTTTTGTAATGCAGCAAAAAAAGCTTCTGCGCTTTTGATTTTTAGTTTTTCACTATCACTTATCTCTTCAAAGGTGTCGTATCCCTTAGCTTCTACGACAAAATAGAGCTCTTTTTTCTCAGCAGTTTCTATCACATATCCAAAGTCAGGATTATAGTTTCGCCCGTGAGCTGTGGGGATATTTACCCGTGGTAATTTCCCAAATACGGTGATTCTTTTATCGTCGGATTCATCGATGATGGTTTTTTCAAGTTCACTATCGACCTCCATAAAATCCTCATCATAAATCGATTTTTCTCGTATCGTTTTTTTAGTGATTTTATAAGTCTCTCTTCCCAAGCTCCCAACATTGATAGTATCTTTGATATTTGAAGTGCGTATCTCTTTGATGTCGTAAGAAATTTTGTTGATGATGGTTTCATAGATGGCACTGATAAGTTGTTCTTTTATTTTTTTTAGAGCTACATTTTCATTTTTGGGTATAAGTGCGAACTTCTCTTCATCTATCGCACCTAAAACTCTTGCCACCGTTTGCATACTTAGTTTTGTGTTGTTTGAGAGTGCTTTTATAAACTCATAAAGCGTAAAGATGGAGTGCGTTTCTATAAATACTGTATCGCTTTGACTATCGTGTTTAGTTTTGTCTTCAATGTTTGAATCTCGTTTTACAATGATGTCTTGTCCGTTTATTATGAAGTTTTGATTGATTTTCTCTTTTGCTTTTTGTACTAAAATCTCACTATCTATGTCGTATTTCACGACTGCATCGTGATTTAAAATATCCCAAAGTGCTTTGAACTTTGCAAAGTTTTCTTGATTGATTTTGATTTTGCCCTTATCTTTGCTGACACTTCTCTCTTTGGTTTTTATACGGCTTGTAGTTTTAAAGAAGCTGTCAAAATACTCTCCCAGTTTTTGGTTGTCACACCCTTTGATATCGAGTGTTTCAAGCTCTTTTGCTCTTGCGGCGTACGCCTCTTTTGTGAGTATTATCTCACTCGCATCATTTTCATCTATCGATATAAAGCCCATCTCAGCCAATGTATCCAAAAGTTTTACTGCGTTTCTTGGAGTTGTTGCGATGGCATTATCTACCATCACATCTTCATTAAACACTTTAGAAACCTGCTTGATACTGTTTTGGCTTATCTCATTTTGGATGGAACTCACAAAATCGCTCTCCGTTGACGGCAGAACTACAAAAAGCTCATTGACAAAGTCAAAATTGTTATCATCTTTTGTGATTCTCTTACCGTCTTGATTTACCGCTAGACGCAGACCGCGTCCGATTTGTTGGAGTTTAGATATTTTGGAGTTACTTGGAGCTAATTTACAAAGAGTCATTACATTTGGATTATCCCATCCCTCCTGCAGTGCCCATTGCGAAAAGATAAAACGCAAATCACTCTCAAAACTCAAAAGCTCCTCTTTTTTGTTAAGGATAAGCTCTATCGCTTCGGCTTCGTCTCCCTCTTTTTTGGACTTTGCGAAGTACCCGCTATGCACCTCTTTGACGCGTTCTTTTGTTTTTAAAAGATAAGTTTTATACTTTGCATCAAGCGTCTCTTTTTTTAAAACCTCATCCAAATTTGCAAGATAAAGCTTCTCAAAAAGCTGCGCCAATGCGCCGTTGATTCCATCATCCGTGAGGTATTTATCTACTCTATCTATAAAAAAGAGACAAAGCGATTTTATCCCCATTTTAAAAAGCTCTTCTTCTCTTTCAAAATGGTTTTTTATGGCAGTATCAACTATTACTTTTTGCATCTCATCAAGCAATATTCCGTAACTTTCACTCTCTCCCAAAGGCAGTGAAATATCATTTGTAAATAGCACTTCGCTTTTTGTGATTTTCTCTACCACATAGCTACTTAGATACTTTATATCTACTTTTTCACCTAAATTTTCCCCAAGCTCCAAAACCACTTTTTGCGTTTTAGAGTTAATATCTTTGTACTCAATAGTAGCTTTATAATCTTTTTGACTACTACCTGCCACTTTAGTAAATGCTATAGTGTGTGCATCTACATTTTCACTCCCCACCGTATCGACCGTGATGGCTTTGACAAGTCCACGGCTAAACGCATCCACACTATCAAGCGTATAGATAAGATTCTTGTATTCATCGCCTTTGTAAGTCGCGCCAAATCTCAGCGTAAAAAGAGCCTTAAATTCACTCAAATATTTCGCCGTCTGTTTTCCTTCAAATCTATGAGGCTCATCTATGATGATAACAGGGCGAAGCTGTGCAAGTGCCTGCATATAGCTTTTTGCACGACCGATAAGGCTTTGCTCTATCTTGCTTTTGTTGATGGAGTTTGAGGCTTTATTAAATGACTGATAAGTCGATACGAGTACGGAGATATTTTGGTCACTTGCGTTTATGTAATTTAAGACGGTTTTTTCGCTGTAGTTATAGACTGATATATGTTTACCATACTCTTTTACAAAAAACTCTTTGGTGATGTTGATATTTTTTATAGTCCCTTGTCTTATGGCGTTTGAGGGCACAAGGATGATAAACTTACAAAGCCCGTAATCACGATTGAGCCTATAAACAGACTCCAAAAAAGTAAAAGTTTTCCCCGTTCCCGTCTCCATCAAAGTATCTACGACTAACTCATCTTTGATGCTGATATCTCCAGTTTCTACTTTGTTTGACGCTCGTACATCTGTGATATTTTTTACTAAAATATTTTTAGAGTTTTGCAAATCAAAAGAGGGATTGCTCTTGCGATTGTCATTTGGTGTAAACGCTATGTTTTTAAACACATCGCTTATGCTATTTACCGCTTGTTCTTGGTAATCAAGTCTATCAAATTTTATTTTTAACACTGTTTTTTCTCTTCTATCATTTTTGCTGCATTTTCTAAAGCTTTTATATTTTCACTAAGACCAAACTCTTCTTTATCCGCTCTTCTTTGTGCAGCAAACTTTTTGTACTCTTCTTTAGCTTTTATATCAGCATCTTTTTTAGAAACTTGTCCAAAGTTTTGTAAAACATCTCTTTCATTAAACTCTAAAAATGCATCTAACTTATTTTCCCACTCTTTTAAAAATACTTTTTGCTTTCTTTTGGCTTGATCTTCAGCATAATCTAACCACATCACTACTATACGATTAAGTTCATCTATCTCTTGCTCACTTAGATAGTTTTTCGCTACCGTTACATCTGTACTTTTTATAGTGTTTGTATTAAGTGTTGTGATGCCCATATTTGGCACTTTAGCATCAGCCCTTTGAGAGATAATCTCAGCGGCAGTGAGTTTTGTAACTGCAAAATGAAGCTTGTTTTGTATATGTTGAAAAAAACGTGTAGTCTCACTCCAAGACGGATCATAATCACTAGCAAGCGCAAATATCTCTTTTACTCGTAAATATACTCTTCGCTCACTCGCTCGTATATCTCGTATTCGCTCAAGCATTTGCTCAAAATAATCAGGAACACTAGAGTTTGCTATAGGAGGATTTTTAAGTCGTTCGTCATCCATTACAAAACCTTTTACTATGTACTCTTTTAGAGTATTATTCGCCCATTTGCGAAACTGCACACCGCTTCTACTTCGTACTTTAAATCCCAGAGCTATTATCATGTCAAGGTTATAATATTTTACATCGCTTGTTTGCGTTTTCCCCTCTATTGCACCATGTTGTGTGGTTGTTCGGTAATTCCGAACAACCACTTTTTCATCCAACTCTTCATCTTCAAAAATACTTGTGATGTGTTCACTGATAGTCGATTTTGACTTTCCAAAAAGCTCACAAAGCTGTTTTTGATTTAACCATAGAGTTTCATTTTCAAGTTTGACTTCTAGCTTGGTAGAACCATCATCGCTTGAATAGATAATGATGTTTGATTTTTCTTCCATCTTTTACCCCCTAAACCATAGATTATCTAATCTAGTCTTCAACATGGTATCTTTCTTTTGCTAGTTGCAACGCTTCATGAAGTTTGGCTTCAAGCTGTTTTTTAGGCGGTAAAACGGTCAAATACTCTGCCACATGGATACCACTTTTTTCAAGCTCTAGCAACTCTATTTGCTCTTCTTGCTTGCCTGTACAGAGTATGATGCCCAGAGGAGACTCTTCGCCCTCTTGCTTCTCATACTTATCAAGCCATCTAAGATAAAGCTCCATTTGCCCTTTGTAAGAAGCTTTGAACTCGCCAATTTTCAAATCGATTGCTACTAGCTTTTTTAGGTTTCGGTTATAAAAAAGTAAATCTATATAAAAATCATTGCCATCAAGCTGTATTCTTTTTTGTCTAGCAACAAAACTAAAGCCATGTCCTAGTTCAAGGATAAATTGCTCTAACTGCCTCAAAATCGCATCTTCTAAATCTTTTTCCAAAAATCTATCTTGCAAATCTAAAAAATCAAGCAAGTAAGGGTCTTTGAGTAGAGCATCTTGAGATACTTTTCCTTTTGCTAATGTTTCTATCTCATAAGCAATAAGTTCGTCTGGCTTTTTAGAGAGTGCCGTTCTCTCATAAAGCATTGAGTTTACTCTATCTCTAAAAGTTCTCACACTCCACTTTTGACTCTGACATATCTGCAAATAAAAATCTCTTTGAAGCTCATCTTTTAAAGGCAAAATTACCAAAAAATGGCTCCAAGACAATTGTCGTGACAATGTCACGACTTTTTCTTTTTCAAAAGTAGTGGCAAACTGTATCATTCTTCTGAGATTTTTTTCTTCAAAACCTCTGCCAAATTCTCCAACCAATTCTCGTGACACTGTTACGACAATTTCTTTACCGTACTTAGCTCTTGAATCTTTTAAAATCTCTTTATTTATTGTATTTCCAATCTCCCAATACATAAGAGTCAAAATACTATTTACATTTTGGACTGCACTTTTTTTTGAGTCAATTACAATCTCTCTAAGGGTGCTCACTATAGTTGTGGTACTGAGTTTGTCCATTATGCTATCCTCTAAATCTTAATTTATCAGGCTTAATACCGAGTTTGCTAATGTTGCTCTCTATCTCTAGTGTAAATTTATCATCGCTGATAGCAGGCGAATAGACGGTGATGTACTCACACGCTTTTTTCTCTCTCAGTGCTTCGACTAACGCATCGGAGTTTATATCGCCAAGTACAAAAGCGACATTGTGCGCTAAAAAGAGTTTGTTTTCTATCAGTGTTTCGTACTTCACGCTAAGAGGCAGGTTTTCCGCTACAAAAAGGTTGTAAAGTATCTCTTCGTTATTCTCAATATTAGGCTTACTCATGAAGCTTAGTAAATCTTCTTGCGTCATCTCTTCGAGTGATTTTTGATAGATTTTTTGTTTGACATCTTCCACCACTTCAAAAGTGCGAAAACCAACATCCAATCCGCCGTCATTCTGAACGCCACCACCGTCATTGCGAACACCACCACCGTCATTGCGAACACCAGCACCGTCATTGCGAACACCAGCACCGTCATTCTGAACTTGATTCAGAATCTCATCAACACCACCGTCATTGCGAACCCCACCACCGTCATTCTGAACTTGATTCAGAATCTTCTCCCCAGCCCTCTTAATCCGCTCACGAGTAATATCAAAAATAGTCTCATACCCAGCCTTGCGTGCCTCACTCTTCTCAGGTGTCTCTTCTGCCCACTGCACACAGATAAATTTACGATTTCCACCATCTTTTGCGTTTAAGTCCATCACCGCATGCGCCGTTGTTCCGCTTCCTGCGAAGAAGTCTAGGATTATGTCATTTTGATTTGTTGCTTGTGTGACAAGTGTTTTAAGTAATTGAATATTTTTTGGATAATCAAAATATTGACCATCTAATAGCTCTCTTAATTCTTTTGTTGAAGTAGCATTTAGAAAATCTCCCAATAGACTACTTAATGGTTTTGTATCAGACTTTACTTCATTTTTATGCCTCTTGTACATAGGTGAACCTTTTCCATCTTTTGGAAAAATTATCTTTTTTTCATCTATATTTTTTTGCATACGAGATTGTTCATATGCCCAAACTCTATTTTTATTACATTGATAAGTAATATTTGTTTCAGGGTCTATAATGGGATAATATAGATTTGGTCTTTCTGTTGCTGTTTTATTGCAGGTTAAGTCCCCAGATGTCCAAGCACCTAATGGGTCATTATCAGGGTTTTTATAGTTCTCAAATGTTTTTTCTTTTCCATTTAATAAAATATCTTGATTTTTTCCATAACATAAAATATATTCATGGTCAGATGAAACTAAATTTTTTGCATCATTTGTACCACTTCTTTTTTTCCAAATAAATTCTGCTAAAAAACTTTCCTCCCCAAAAACCTCATCACAAAGCAAACGCAACTGTGCCACTTCATTATTATCAATAGAAATAAATATCACCCCATCATCTTTGAGCAAATCACGAGAAAGTAAAAGCCGAGGGTACATAAACGAGAGCCACCCACTATGCGTTTTCGCCCCTTGGATGTTCTCTATGTAGTCGATATACTCTTTGTCATACCCTAACTCCTCAAGGGTTTGTTCTGTTGAGCTTGTAAAGTTATCATTGTAAACAAAACCGTCATTTTTAGTATTATAAGGCGGGTCGATGTATATCATCTTGATAGATTCAAAATAGTTGTGACGCAGTATCTTCAAAGCATCAAGATTATCCCCTTTTATGAGAATATTGTCCGTAGTCTCCCACTCCTTAGAGTTCGCCTCATCATTGAGAGGCTTCAAAACCTTATAGTTCTTAGAAAACGCAGTATGATAAGCCTCTTTCTTCCCCACCCAGTTCAACCCATACCCATCCTCACGAATGTTCGCCAGTGAAGGATCAAGACTCATCTGCAACTTCTGAGGGTCAATGGTGTATTTACCATCCTCATCGACACTCACCGCATGAGGAAAAAGCTCTTTTAGTTTTTTATAGTTGTTGTCATTTATACTTTGTTCTTCTATTATGTTTTTTTTCATTTTTGGTTTTGCCTTTTTTCTTTCATCTTATTGTTTTCTGTAATTCTCTCAACACTTTTTAGAGTTTCATATTTGTATTTTGTATTAATTTTATGCATAACTAAACAAATCTAACTTTTCATTTTGTAGATTATTAAAGTTATTTGATACAGTATTGAACACATCATCAATTTTTAAATTCCATAGTTCACTTAAATAGTAATAAACATTAAAGTTTTCATATGGAAGCACATCAATAAATGGTGCATCTGTTTCAACTAAAACGCTATTTTTAGGTAATTTTGAAATAATATTTTGACCTTTTTTACTTTTGCACATAGATTCATTTATAGAAAAATAATAGCCACAATCCAAAATCTTATTCAATGTTCCAATTTTTCCACTGTACCAATGAAAAATGGCTTTTTTTACATTGTATTTTACAAGCATATCTAACACTTCATCTTCAGCACTAGAACTATGAATATTTAAAATACTCTCATTGGTGTTTATATTTTTTAAAACAAATTCAAAAAGTTCTATTTGCTCTTCTTTTGATTTAACAGCTCTTCTTGAAAAATCCAATCCTATTTCACCGATAAATTTGGTATTGTTGACATGTTTTAAAAATAACCTTTTCTCTTTCACTAAGTTGTAATCACTTTCTAAACAATGAAATCCTAGTGATGGGTAAATATATTTTAATGATTTCACATACTTAAATGTTTCATCAAATTGAGATGGCAATGTCGTCACATAAATTGTATGCACTTTTCTTTTTTCACATTCAAGTGCAATATCTCCTGCGTTTTTAAAAAAATTTATGTGGCAATGAGTGTCGACTAATTCATTTTTCAATGAAGCAACCTTTGTATATTGTCACTACCCTTATCATTAAGATATTTTTTTATTTCTTCATATCCTCTTTCTAGCATATTGGCTATGTCATCTATATTGTCAACTTTTGCCATTAATTTTATTTCTCTTTTTAGTTTATTTAAATCTAGTTTCTGATTTAAAAAATATGATAGAGCTAATATATCTAGCTTTGTTTCATTTTTAGTATTAAAACTTATTTCGTCTCTTCCTATATCGTAGCCATATTCTAATCCATCATCCAATGTGGAATCCAATTTATGAATTGCGGCTCTTCTAATACTACAAGGAATACAATATCCACAATTATTTTTATCCGTTCTAGTCCAATTCATTCTTAATGTTGCATGTGAACATGAAATTGTTTTATTTGCAAGTTCTCTTATGAGATTCTGATTCTGATTTTGAACTAACATTTCACCCTTAGTTTGAAAAAGACATGGGTTCTCAATTTCTACAAAAATATTTAATTTATATAATGCATCTTGAAGTTTTTTTATAAAATACGGATGCATAGTTTTAGTGCTATTTGAGCAACTTCTTGATGGGTTTAATGGTATATTAATACTAATAACTCCATTCTCTGGAGCAATTATTTTTTTAATGCCAAAATTCATAGCATGAAATACGGCTAGACCATGAAATAATATTGAACGTCCTCTAGTTGAGTCTTCAAAAGTATCTGCTTCTACTTTTAAATAAGAATGCTTAATATTTTTCAGCTTGTACTCATTTTTTATACTATCAATTAAATCAGTTTGATGTGGATAGTTGGCCGCATGACCATCTGTGTGAGAAACCAACAATACATTATCATGATTATGTATTAAATCTATAGCTCCAGCAAGAGAGTCTAGTCCACCAGAAAAAAGACAAATTTGTTCTATATTTGCATTAATAGGTAAAACATTTTTTTCTCGCTTAAAGTATTCTCTTTTTAACTGAGAAAAAGATATATTCCAATTATCACTAGTTAAGAAATTCAATGCATCCTGTAAATCTTTTTTTGCATTTTCCCATAAAGCTACATTAGTTACTGGAATATCAACTTCAATATCACGACTCCAATTATCATCAGCTTCTTTTCTTGGGATAAGCTTGTCGATAGCATAAATAATACTTGTAAAATACAACACATCCAAGCTTGAAAATGTTGGCATTGAGATAAACTCGTCAAAGCATTTATGAGGATATATTTTTAAAATAGTTCTGTGTGTACCATCATTTACAATTAAGTTAAGATCTAATAAATTACTTCTTCTTTTCTTTTTAAGTACAATTTTTACATTAAACATTCAGATCATCCTCCATAATTTCTAATACTTCATTTAGCACACCTTGAACAAATATTGCACCTTCTTCCCCATTAAAATTTATATCTTCCAATTTCCTATTGCACTGAAATTTTTGAACTTTAGCACTAATGGCATCTCGTGCATTTTCTAAAATCTCACTCGCATCATCCAACCCAGAGTGTTCGCTTCTTTTTTCAAAAATAATTCTTTCAAAAAGAAAATAAATATAATTTTCATAAAAACCACACATTATAATTTTTTTATTTTCTGATGTAATTAAGTGGGTAAAATACTTTTCAAGTTCTTCTTCCGAATCTATCCCTTCAAAAAGTTCATCCATAATATTTGATATTGCTTTAGAAGCTGCATATGTATCCGCATCAGTTGATGTTTCAATAAAATAATCTATTAGGATTTCTTTAAGTTCACTAACTGTTTTTCCTTCAAACTCAATACTTCTTGATTTTAGTGCCTCTTTAAAACCAACGCCACTTGTATCGCTAAAAAAACTACCTAGTTTTTGTGCCGTTTTTCTTGCAGATGATGATTTAAAAGTACCGCTACCTGAACTTGAACTATTAGATGATGAAAAAGCATTTGCACCGCCTATGGATGTAATAAATTTACTAAGTACCAAATCAATTTTTTCAGGATTGTTATGTAACTTACCAAGTTGAATATTAAGTGAGTGCCAAGCACTGCCTTGTTTTTGTGGTGGTAGATAACCTTTTGATGTTCCCATCTATTTTTCCTTATTTATAGATTGTAAAGATGCTATTTTCAACTTACCTTTTTCCTGTTTTGTATAATTTTCTAAAAGAGTATTCACCTCTTTACTTAAGTTTTTTTCATTCATTTTTATAGTTTCTAATCTATCAGCTACAAACGCATAACTTTGAATTTTTCCATAAGGTATACTTTTTATTATTTCTAATAATTTTTGATAAAGAACAAATGTATTTAAATCAAGAACTAATTCAAACAAGGATTTTAAAAGTTGTTTTATATCATCAATATAACTAATATTTTTGCTAAATTGATTTATTAGTTCATTCAAATCTTCTGCATCAAGTCTTTTTGTTTCTTCAATATTTACCCTTTGAACAGATTTATTTTCAGAGATAAGACCCTTAAAAATTTTCTGTATATGCTGGCTCAACATATGCGAATTGGATAATGTAGACTCTGTTTTATCTCTGACTAGCCAAAAATAATCTCTTAAGTCTTCTTCTCCAATACGAGGTTCAATTTTTATCCACTTTTGTATCTGTTCAGTTTGCCATTCTTTAAAGTCATCTGATATAGTGTTCTCTTTACCGTCAACATAAACAGATTCCAATAATTTTATTTCTTTAATAAATCCATCATTACTTGATTGAAGATCATTCAATTTCTTAAATAGTTTAGTATCATAATATTCTAAAAGCATTAGTTTTATAAGAATAAATTCATTAATAGTTAAATTTGCAACTTTAGCTAATTTGATTCTTAAAATAAATGTATTTAAAAATCTTTTTGTTTGTCTTGGATTTCCTTTTAAAATGTTTGTAATCATTTGGCTCATAAAATGAGACAGATTAATCAAATTTCCTAATTCAATTTTACTATCTAGCTTAACAACCCCTTTTATATTCCCATAATTATAAGGACTGTAAAAATTTTCTTTTCTAAATATTAAATAATTTTCATAAACTTCTTCAACTTCTTCTTTACTTAAGAGATTAGAGCAAAAAAGAAGATTACTATAACTCTCTATCTCGGATGGCGATAACTTAGGTATTCTATATGGAATTTGTATAAGTTTTTCAATATAATCAGTCACTATCTGCTGTGTATTTTGTAAATAATCTGAATTATTGTTAAAAGTGTGAAGTTGTAAGTGCATTGATATGGAGTGTTTTATAATTCTTTCATCAGCTCCAATCACAAAGGCAGTATTTGGAACTGATAAAAATAATTTTATAGCTTCAAGAGTATCTATTACTCTTTCTGGCATACATCTGTCTAAATCATCTACAAAAATTACTACGCTGTCGTAATCAGTTGCTTTTATCAATTCTTCAAAATCTCTTCTAAATGTTTTTATAGTACTTTTTGTTTTATTCTCTTGTTCTTCTTTGATGTACTCATCAAGTTTTGACATATTTGCAGTAGATAATTCTTTTAATTTATCTGTATTTAGCATACTAAATCCAGCTTCTATAGCTGTTCCTATACCACCAGTAGTAATAATATCAACAATATTTTTACCATACTTTTTGATACCATCAGATGTTAACTTCATATAATCAACTCTTGATAATAATTCTAATAACTTCTTTTTTCCAACTTCTGATAGATTTTCTTTTTTAGATAACTCTAATAATATATTTTCAAGTAATGATACTTTTGCATCTTCATAGCCTTCAAATAACCAACTGTTAAAATAAATCGTTAAAACTTTATCATCGTCTCTTAGTTTTTTTTCAAGCATTCGCATAATACTTGATTTTCCACTTCCCCAATCGCCAAATACACCGATGGTTAAAGGTAATAAATTAGGACTTGTTACATATTCTTTTATTAAATCACAATGTATTTGATAATTTAAAAAATCTTCTGTTGTTTCATTATCTGCCCACATAATTCGCCCCTTTTGTTTCACTCATACCAACATTCACTTTAGTACCACAAACCATCCAACCCACAACTTCCCTCAAACCAAATACCTAAACGACTGCGGAGCGGTGAAGTCACCGTATGCCTCATGAGGGCATCTAAGTGTGTCGTATTTTTTAAAAGAGTTTATTCTACCTAAATAAAAATAGTAGATAACTTCATTCGTTTTTCAGTTTCTACAAAACCTCTCATTCATGTGGTATCATTCATGCAAGAGAGTTCAAGGATTTCATTATGAATACAAAAAGGTTGCAGAACATAAAAGAGAGTTTCAAAATTGCTTTTATTTATTTTGTGGCTGGTGTTTTGTGGATTATGCTTTCAGATTTGCTTCTCTCACTTTTTGTGGACGATCCACATAAAATCACTCTTTTTCAGACATACAAAGGTTGGTTTTATATTTTGGCTACTACGGTGATTTTGTTTTTTCTCACACAACACTATTTTAAAATGATGCATCAGCAATATCTACAAATCATCAGTGAGATACAAAAACATGAGCAATACCTGCTTGAATCAAAAGAGAAGTTTTACAAGCTTTCGCATATCGATCAGCTAA
>JAQTWZ010000066.1 GCA_028689055.1 Sulfurimonas sp.
GGGATGTTTGTCGCGACTTTTTTTGAGCACAAAAAAGAACTGCCGCATAAGCTCTCTTCACTTGGATTTGGCTTTTTGATTCCCGTTTATTTTATCTATGTGGGTTCTACGGTCAATATGCAAGCGCTTTTTTCTGCGGATGTTTTGTTCTTATCACTACAGATAGTGGGCATCATGCTAGCACTTCGCGTGATAAGTTCTATGCTTTATCTCAGCGAACTCGGGGTCAAAAATACGCTCATGTTTGCGATGGGAGACTCGATGCCGCTTACCTTTTTACTCGCAGTCGCGACTATCGGCATAGGCGCAAACGCAATAAGCTCTCAAGAGTATAACGCACTTGTAATCGCGGGAATGATTGCTTCTGTTGTGATGATGAGTATCATCCAGCTTGTCACCTATTATGCACCTGACACAAAAGAGTCCAAAACGCATCAGAGTGCCTAATTCTTAAATTATTGCTAAAAATCCACTTTTAGTTTCAAATTATTATTTTTTTTACAAAAAAGATATAGAATATAGATTCATATTTCTGCGTAAAAGGTTTACAAGATGGGAAACTTGGGTTTACTTCTTATCTTTTGGTACGGCGTTTTACATGCCTTTGGACCTGACCATCTCAGTGCAATTGCAGATTTTTCTATCGGCAAAAACAAAAAAAAGACGATGCTTATTACCTTACTTTTTGCCATCGGACATGGAACTTCTCTGTTTGTTTTTGCAAAGATACTTGAGAGTTATCATATCAGTGAGGCGGTTTTAGGCTATGGTGACACGATCTCTTCTATTGTGATATTGGGTATGGGATTGTATCTTTTGTTTATGGTTTTTACAGACCGTATCCAGCTTCAAAAACACTTGCATCAAGGCAAAGAACATATCCATATCTGGTTTGGAAAAGAGCACGCACACTCCAACGCTGACACAAGTTCCGCCTTTACTATCGGAGCGCTCATGGGGATAGGCGGCGTGCGTGGTATGCTTGTCACGCTCGGTGCTATAGAAGGGCAGAGTGTGGATTTGATGATGGTACTTGCGTTTACACTCGGTGTGATGGCTATATTTGTAGGTTTTGGTATGGTTATACTCACTATCAACCAAAACCTGCTACACTCAAAACAAAACTTAAGAAGAGTTTTTGCGACTGCCGGAGTTGTCTCTGTAGTTGTCGGTTCAAATATGCTCCTTGGGTAAAATAGAATAAAGGATAAACAATATGTGTAAAGATTGCGGCTGTAGTATAGTAGAACATTCACATGAGCACCACCACGAAGATGAGGGTGAGTATCAAAGCGCTCATGCACATCTGCATGATAATCCGCAGCTCAATGATAAAAAAACCATAGAAGTTATCACAAAGATTTTGGACAAAAATAACCATGAAGCAGAGCATAATCGCCAACATTTTGATGCACACGGCGTGTTGTGTATCAATCTCATGAGCAGCCCCGGAAGCGGAAAAACAGCGCTTTTGGAATATCTTGTAGATATAGCGGATTTTAGGTTTGGTGTCATCGAAGGTGACTTGGAAACTTCTCGTGATGCAGATAGACTCAAAGCCAAAAATATTCAAGCGCATCAGATACAAACAGGTTCAGCGTGCCATCTTGATGCGTTTATGGTACACAAAGCCCTGCATCATATGGATTTGGATTCGATAGATGTTTGTTTTATCGAAAATGTAGGCAACCTCGTTTGTCCTGCTTCGTATGATGTGGGAAGTCATCTCAATATCGTACTTGTAAGTATTCCTGAAGGCGAAGACAAAATAGCCAAATATCCCGTGATGTTTCGCAAAGCGGATTTGATTTTGTTCACCAAAACAGATTTGCTTCCCTATTTTGAGTATGACATAGAAAAAGAAAAAGCGATGGCAAGAAAACTTCGACCAAATGTCGATATCCTCGAAGTCAGCATAAAAGACGAGGCAAGTCTGCTAAGAGTCGCGCAGTGGATTAAGTTCAAAATGGAGATGCGATAATGTGCCTCTCTATCCCCTCAAAAGTCGTAAAAATCGACAAAGAAACGAATCTGGCAACAGTCGATACGATGGGCGTGCAGCGTGATGCAAGTCTGGATCTCATGAGCGAAGATGAGGTAAAGATAGGGGATTATGTCCTTTTGCATATCGGTTTTATCATGAATAAGATAGATGAAGAAGATGCGCTATTATCTTTGGAGACGTATAGGGAGATTATCGCGCAGATGGATGCAGAGGAGCGCAAGAGGGCGATTTTGGAAGGGGATAATTGTCCTAACGGAAGTGTATAATGGAACTCCAACTCAAAAATCTCTATGATGATTTTAGAGATGCAAAGACCATCAAAGCTTATGCCAAAATCATCAAAGAAGATGCCAAAAAGCTAGAAAAACCTATAAATATCATGGAAGTATGCGGCGGACATACACACACCATCATGAAGTACGGCATCTTGCAACTTCTCCCCCAAAATATAAAATTTGTCCACGGTCCGGGATGTCCTGTCTGCATCATGCCAAAAGAGCGGATTGACCATGCTTATGTTTTGGCGATGCAGAGCGATGTCATCCTTGTCACACTTGGCGATATGATAAAAGTCCCCGGAAGTCATGGAAGCCTGCAAAACGCAAGAAGCAAAGGAGCGGATGTGCGTTTTGTCTATTCGCCGCTGGATTGTCTCAAAATCGCAAGCGAAAACCCTGATAAAAAAGTCATCTTTTTTGCTATAGGCTTTGAGACGACGACACCAATGACCGCCGCACTGCTAAACGCAGTCATCAACAAAGATATCAAAAACATCTTTTTTCATATCAATCATGTCACGGTTCCCGAAGCGATGGCGGCACTTCTATCGGATGTGGCGTGTAATATCGATGCCTTTTTGGGACCTGCTCATGTGAGTGTGATAAGCGGCTCTAAGATATACGAAGAGTTCCCAAGAGACTACGCCAAACCCGTAGTCGTCTCAGGTTTTGAGCCTGTGGATGTGATGCAAAGTATCAGTATGATAGTCAAACAGTTCGTAGAAAAACGCTGTGAGCTTGAAGTAGAGTACAAACGCGCCGTCACACATGAAGGCAATCTCAAAGCACAAGAGCTTATCGAGAAGTTTTTTGAAAAAGCGCAGAACTTCAGATGGCGAGGTCTGGGCGATATCCCGCGAAGCGGACTGCGTTTGAGAGATGTCTATAGAGAGCTAAACGCAGAGGTCATCTACAAAGATATCCTCCCGACACAAGAGATAAACGACCACAAACTTTGTATCTGCGGAGATATCCTCAAAGGCAAAGCAACACCGCCGCAGTGCAGTATCTTCGGCACAGCATGTAAACCCACAACGCCTGTAGGAAGTTGTATGGTAAGCTCTGAGGGTGCGTGTGCGGCGTATTATAAGTATGGGAATTTAATTTGAAAAAACTTTACATAATCAGACATGCTAAATCTAGTTGGACAGATATGACTTTAAATGATTTTGAGAGACCTTTGAACAAACGAGGGGAAGAAGGCGCACCTTTTATGGCAAAGGTACTCAAGAGTAAGAATATCATGCCGGATATGATTCTCTCAAGTCCTGCGCTCAGAGCTAAAACAACGGCGGAGACCATCACTGGCACTATAGGTTTTTTCAAAGAGATAGTCTTCAAAGAAAATATCTACGAAGCGAGTGCTGAGACACTTCATGAGATCTTGAAAAGTGTTGATGATGAAAACGCAACGCTTTTTTTAGTCGGACACAACCCCGGTTTAAACGCGCTTGCAGAGCGCTATGTCGGCTTTCATGAAAATATCCCTACGACCGGCATAGTAGAAATAGAGTTTGATTGCAGCAAATGGAGTGAAATTAGTCCGAAAAACGCAAAACTAATCTCATTTGATTATCCAAAAAGATATAAGTAGAAATGAGAAGCCATGACGAAAATAGCTTCTCGTCCCCCATGCTCCGCGTGGGAATGTATATAAGCCGATGATAGAAAAAAACAGGAGTAACGGATGGGCAGAATATGTATTAGTTCCCACGCAGAGCGTGGGAACGAGGTGTAGAAAATGAATATAGTAATATTTTTTATAAGTTTTATTTTTATTTATGCTATTGTAATAATTAATACAAATATTATTTATATCCCAGATAGTGATACATTAAAATCTTTACAGGCTATATTTTTAAGTGTAGGCTCTGCACTTATTGGTTCTACGGCAATTATATTTTCTATTATACTTTTCACACTCCAAGTCAATAATGAGAGAGTGCCTCATGATATTTTTATAAAGCTTAGTAGAGATAAAAAACTATTTGCTGCCTTTATCTTTACTTTGATATTGTCTATATCTATTGCCACATTTAGTCTTTTATCTGCTAAATATGCTTTATATACAATACAATTTGCTATATTATTTTTGGTATTTATCTTAAGTGGGTTTATCTATTCATATACAAGAGCATTAAAATTAATTAGTCCTATTTATCAACTTGAAACAATAGTTAAAAATGCAAATGATGATTTATTTAGCTGGTCAAAGAAGTATGAAAAAAACAAAAATAATTTATCAAAATATGATTTCTTTCTAAATAATCCTTATTGGGCTGATAATGCTAAGCAAGATATAGTTTATTGTAATGCTTATGCAAAAAAATTAATAGAAAAAAATGATTATGTCACTTCTGAAAAAGCTTTAAAATCAATTGTAGAAATAAATACCACATATATAAAAGTTAAAAACCAAGCTTTTGTTCGCAGAAGACCTTTTCCAGACCCACTATTATCGAATGATAAATTTATTGAAGATACCTTAGAGGAGATACGGCAAAATATAGGAGATGGGCTTTCAAGAAATGATGAAAGGTTTATCACAAACAACTTTGAAATCTTAAAAGATTTGCATTTTTGTTATTCAGGTAAAGATAATGGGTTGGCTTCTTTTTATTTAATAGAAGGAGTAAAAAATTCTATTTCTCATAATATACCTGATGTTTTATTAGCTGGAATAAGAGGTTTAACTCAAGTTGCACAAAAACAAATTATTGATGGTGGTAGTCAAACTATAAGTGGTATGATTAAAATAATTGCTGACTTAGTATGTTATGGGATAATAGATAAAAAGCTAGAACCTATATCAAAAGATGGTTTACATTCACTAGCAATAATAACAATCAAATTATTAGAATCAAAAGAGAATAATACTAGTTTTATTACAAAGGAGATGAATCAATTTTTATATAAAATTGGCGAAACTGAAATAAAATTTCTTGATAGCTCATACTTTTATTTTGAAAATACATATTATTCTATGTTTAGTAATGAACTAATTAATTTTACAAATAATTTAATGAATGAAAATTTTGATGATATTAATCAACAAAATTTTATTAAAATAATTGAAAATATAGAAAAATGGTCAGATAGTATTCGTTGGGAAAATAGAGAGCTTTTTAAGTTAGCATTAGAACATAATTCTAATTTTGTACATCAACTTATTGATTTTATTAGCAATGTATCAAGATCTCTTATGGCACTTTCAACTCTTGAAATAGTTGACAAAACTCTCTCTTTAAAACTTCAAGATAATGCACAAGGATTAATATCTATTTTTTCATTAATTAGAGAAGATGAAAATACTATAAATTTATTGGAAATGGTTTATTTCACAGATACAATATTTAAATTGGCAGTAGATTCACATAAATATGGTTTGACAGATATTACACATGAAGTTAGAAAGATTCTTTTATCTGTTGGGTTTAGAGGACAAAAGGTAGATGACCAAAATCGTATCCTTGCTAAAGCATTAGGAGGTTCAATCTATATCAATATATTACTTGAGAAAGATTGTAAAGACTTAGTAGTACTTGTAGAAAAAGAACTAAAAAAACATAATTTAAGTGATGATATTAAAACTACGGCAATTAATGATTTACAAAATATGCTTAATTTATATCCAAGTCGTTTATCCATTGACAATAGTTTAAACAGTTTAGAAGATAGAAAAGGATTAAAAAACTGCATTGATTTAATTGTAACAGCACTGAAAGAAATTTGAAGGATGAAAACCAATGAGTGAGAGAAAAATAAACCTACAAAATAAAAAAATAATTACTCTAACCAATGATGTAAAAACTCTTATAACGACTTCTCAACAAAAAGCCATAAGAGCTATTGATTTTGAAAGAGTATTACTCTATTGGAATATTGGCAAAAGAATTTATGAAGAGGTTCAGGGTGGCGATGATAGGGCTGAGTATGGGAAATCCATCATTAAAAACTTATCAGATGAGTTGGAACCTATTTATGGAAGTGGATACTCTTATAGACAACTCTATCTTTTTGTGCAGTTCAACAAAGCTTTTCCAATTGTGAACGCACTGCGTTCGCAATTGAGTTGGACGCAATATAAACTAAGTGTTGCAAAAAATGCAACAGTTAAAAATTCTGATATATCAAATGAGGATGAAGAGTATAGTAATTTTGAAGCAGGCAGACTTAAATGATATTAGGGCACCTCTAAAAACCCAACATATTTTCCAATAAGCAGCAATTCGATAAAATAAAAGATATCAAGATCAAAAGTAGCGGAGAAGAGAATGAGCAAGAAGAGCAGAGGATTATTTGACTATGAGTA
>JAQTWZ010000026.1 GCA_028689055.1 Sulfurimonas sp.
CAACATGAGGATCTTGATATAAATGGTCTATACGGTCAGTATTAAAAAGTGAAGCACGGCGTTTAATACCATGAACGATATAACCTTTTTTGAGCAAAAACTCTGCTAAGTATGAACCATCTTGTCCCGTTATGCCTGTTATTAGTGCTACTTTCTTATTTTCCATTTATATTTTCTCCCTCATGTTGTATTGTTTCTCTTTTAAAATCATCATCAATTCTTACTATATCATCTTCACCCGTATATTCACCCACTTGTGCTTCGATGAGGACTACAGGTATCATACCTTCGTTTGCAAGTCTGTGTATCTCACCCATTTTTATGTAGGTGGATTCATTTGGTCGCACGAGTCTTGTTTCATCTCCCACTGTTACTGTTGCAGTTCCGCTTACGACTATCCAGTGTTCGTTTCTATGGAAATGTTTTTGCAGGCTCAGTCTTTTGCCGGGTTTTACTACGATACGTTTTATCTTATATCCAGGACTCTCTTCGAGAATAGTATATGTTCCCCATGGTCTATGACCCGTTAAGTGAATATTGTGAAGTTCACTATTTTGCTCTTTGAGTTTTGCTACTACATTTTTAACTTTTTGAGAAGAGCCTTTTTTTGAGACAAGAAGTGCGTCTCCCGTATCTACGATGATACAATCTTCAATATCAATAGTAGCGATTTTTCTGCTACTACCATAAACTAAGTTATTTTTAGAGTCTATGCTGATGTGATTTGAATTGGCTGTGTTGCCGTTTGTATCTTTTGGCAGTTCATCATAAAGTGCATCAAAGCTGCCTACATCACTCCATGCGATATCCGAAGGTATGACTTTTACTTTATTTGATTTTTCCATGACTGCGTAATCAATAGAGTCTTCAGGGATATTTGCCATATCATGGTGTTTGATTCTTATAAGCTCTTCGGACGTACAGGCTTTAGCCGTACCTCTTTCACCTAATGCCTTTTCACAAGCCTCAAAAACTTCAGGAGCATACTTTTGAAGTTCTTCCAAAAACACTCCCGCTCTAAACATAAACATACCAGAGTTCCAATAATAGTTCCCTGCGTTTAGATATGCCGTAGCTGTCTCAAAGTCAGGTTTTTCATGGAAAGCTTTGACATCAAACTCGTTGACACTTTCGATATACCCAAACCCGGTTTCAGGAAATGTAGGAGTGATTCCAAAGGTAACTAAATTGCCTTGTTTTGCAAGTTCTTTTGCTTGTAACAAAACTTTTTCATATACTTCTTCGTCTTTGATAAGATGATCAGACGGAGTAACAAGGACTATCTCCTCTGTATCCAACGCCATACAAGCAAGAGCGATAGCCGGAGCGGTGTTTTTGCCGATAGGTTCTAGTAAATATCTTACAGAAGCGTGGCAATCTAGCTCTTCGAGCTGGTCAAGTGCCAAAAAATACTGTTCTGCATTTGATACAATGAAGTTTTTGTCACATACTTTAGAATTTCTCTCTAGCGTGAGTTGAAAAAGAGATTTTTCATCAAAAAGTTTGACGAATTGTTTTGGCATAAGTGTACGGCTGATAGGCCAAAGTCTTGTGCCGCTTCCGCCGCAAAGGATGATGTTTGTCATATTGTAAAGACTTTACCAAAAAGAGATTTCACTGTTTATAACCTTTTATATTATATGAAGATAAGGGGACTTTAAAAATTCACTTTTACAACAGCCTAAAAGCACCTGCCTTAAGTTTTTTCTCGCGGAAAATTAAGTCAATTTTTGCATTTCTTATTCTAACATTCACTCAATATTTCTTTTCCTATTGCTTTGAGGTTTATTCTGTTATTTATAGAGTTTGTGATATATCCTTTGATTTTTACAGACTTCCATTATATTATAGCAAACTAATGCTAGCACTATGTAATATGGATAGGAAGATGCTTTTATTTTTAAGTGTGATGTATCCAAATAATGGGAATGATTTGAAAATTTTGCTCAAAAATGCAGATACAGCGATGTATAGAATCAAACAAGAAGGACGCAATAGTTACAGCTTTTTTACACAGTAGATGCCGGTATTACTTCACATCTTCTACAAAGATAGCATCCAAAAGACCATCGACAAATTCATATTTGTCAAAAGGAATCAGGTTTTCAGGCTTTTCTCCCGTCCCTACAAAAAGAATAGGTAATTCAAGTGCGTAGGCTATACTGAAGATACTTCCGCCTTTTGCCGTCCCGTCAAGTTTGGTGATGATGATACCGTCTATTCCTACCATCTCATGAAAGGCTTTTGCCTGCGCGATAGCAGAATTTCCCTGTGTTCCATCTATGATAAGTAAGGTTCTATGCGGTGCTCCTGTATGAGCTTTATCGCAGATACGGTGTATTTTTTTGAGCTCATGTGCAAGATTTGTTTGTGTGTGAAGACGTCCTGCCGTATCAATGATAACATGATCATAACCTTTTGATTTGGCAGAGTCTATAGTATCAAACGCAACTGCAGAAGAATCATGCCCCTGTTTGGATGCGATGATGGGGATATCAAGCTTTTTTGCCCAAAGTGTGAGTTGTTCTATGGCAGCTGCACGAAAAGTATCTCCGGCACCAAGGATGACTTTTTTGCCTTCATTTTTATATCTTTGGGCAAGTTTGGCGATAGTGGTCGTTTTTCCTGCTCCATTGACACCGATAATGAGTTCGACAAAAGGCGCAGTAAATGCAGGTTCTTTATAAGAGGTATAAGCAAGTGTGGCGAGAAGTTTTGAGCGAAGTATCTCTCTTGTTATTTTATCCTGATAAATCTCACCGATAATAATTTCTACAAGAGCGTACTCAACATCCGCTTCAAGCAAAATCTCTTCAAGTTCTTCTTTGGAGAATGTGATTTTTTTCTTGGGGACTACTGTCTTTATAGCCTCAACTGTTTTACTAAGAGAATTTTTTAAAAATCCAAACATTTCCTGCCTTTACTTTTCCAAAGCTTTTTTGATATCACTCTCCACAAATTCTTCTTCAACAGCACCAAGGTAGTGGTTTATAAGTTTTGCATCTTTATATATTGCCATGACGGGGATTGGAAATCTTTCTCCAAGCTCTAAAGATTTTGCAAGTTCATCGATAAGACGTCTGTTTTGATCTGAGTTTGCCAAAGAGTAATCAGCTTTGTATGTTTTTTTGAATGTAATAAGATCATCATTTGAAATCTTATCTTCTATCGTAAGACCGATAACGATGAGTTTGTCTTTATATTTTGCTTGAAGTGCGGAAATCGTTGCAGCTGATTCTTGGCATGGAGGACACCATGTCGCAAATATATCAAAAATAATTATCTTGTTTTGGGCACCTTCGATAGTGTATCCTTCCCCTTGTTTTTGTACTACGATTTGTTTGAGGTCTGTGTCTGTCAAAACATATTCGTTGCCCGCTACCATACTATTGGCTGTCTCCTCAGATTTATCATTACAGCCTTGAAGAAAAATTGAAGAGACCAAAATAAGAGATAATATTATTTTTTTATGCATATAGATACCTTTTTATTGTAAAATTGAGTCAAATTATAGCGATAAAGATTTAATATGCCTCTTACAAAAACTACATTTAGAGAAAGTTGCTTACGAAAGCTTAAAACGGCTTCGTCTCATAATCAGCTCTATAAAGATAAAAAACTCAACGCAAGGCTCATGCATGAGCTCAAAAAGTTTAAGAATAAAAGCCTTCTTCTCTATTATCCACTAAAATTTGAAGTAAATATAACAAAAACTCTCACAAAAATGAGACAAAAAACAGAAGTTTTCATCCCATTTATGGAAGGCGAAAGTTTTAAGATGGTACCATTTAGGTTACCGCTAATAGAAAAAAAATTTGGTATTTTTGAAGCGGGAAATACATTAAGAAATATAAATAAAATTGATATAGCAATAGTGCCGGCAGTTGGTGTTGATGGGAACTTTCAAAGGATTGGTTTTGGAAAAGGGATGTATGACAGGTTTTTTGCAAAGTTAAAAAAAAGACCTTATATAATTTTTGTACAACCTGAACTTTGTTACACAAAAAAATTGTTATGCGATAATTATGATGTCGCATGTGATTTGTTATTGACGCCAAAGCATACAATGGTAGCTAGAACTAGAATTCAAAAGAGGAAATAAAATGTTAAGCGAGTTACTGCTTGGTGGATCAATAGCCACCGTGAGCGGGCTTGTGGGATTTTTAATTTCTAAAAAAATAACTAGTGCAAATTTTGATATCTACACAGAACAAGCAAGAGCAAAAGCAAAAGCGATAGAAAGTGAGGCAGAAGTGCTTTTGCAAAAAGCGAGTTTGAAATCTCGGGAGATGGAGCTAGAAGCTACAAAGCACTATGAGGGTGCAAAAGAACGAGCCAAAGCAGACCTTCACCAAAGAGAAGATGATGTAGTCCGAAAAGAGCAAAACTTTAAGCGATACAAACAGATTGAAGAGAAGAAAATTCAAGAAGAGAGTAGTGCGCTTAAAGTCAGAAAAGTTGATTTGCAAAGAAATGAAAAATCACTCGACTCACTCAAAAAAAGATATGAAGATAAGATAGAAGAAGCACTGCATACAATAGAACACAGTGCAGGTATGACACAAAATGAAGCTGTCTCGGTTTTACTAGAAAAAGTAGAAGAGAAATCCCGTGCAGAGATCGCGCATATCGTGCGACGCTGTGAAAATGAAGCAAGGGTAGAGGGTAAAAAAAGAGCAAATTATATCCTTGCGCAGGCAACAAGCCGTTTTGCAGGTGAGTTTGCTTCTGAACGCCTTACAAATTTGGTGCATCTTGATAATGACGATCTTAAAGGGCGTATCATAGGAAAAGAAGGACGCAATATCAAAGCGCTGGAGACTTTGATGGGTGTGGATATTATTATCGATGATACGCCAAACGCAATCCTTGTGAGTAGTTTTAACCTCTATCGCAGAGCGATAGCAACAAAAACACTGCAACTTCTTATAGAAGATGGAAGGATTCAACCGGCCAGAATAGAAGAGATTTTTCAAAAAGTTTCAGATGAGTTTGAAGATAAGATTCTGAGTGAAGGTGAAGAGATCGTAGCGGACCTCAATGTCGGTGTGATGCATCCTGACCTTATGAAACTTATCGGACGCTTGCGTTACCGTGCGAGTTATGGTCAAAATGCTTTGGCACATACGCTTGAAGTCGCACACTTAGCGGGTATCATGGCGGCTGAAATGGGCGGAGATGCTGCACTTGCTAGACGTGCAGGTTTGCTTCATGATATAGGCAAGGCATTGACACATGAGCAGGAAGGAAACCATGTAGATCTTGGTGCTGAGATATGTAACAGACATAATGAGCACAGTGTCGTCATCAACGGTATCTATGCGCATCATGGACAAGAAGAGATAAACTCTATCGAGTGTGGCGCAGTATGTGCGGCAGATGCACTCTCAGCGGCTCGTCCGGGAGCTAGACGTGAAGTGCTAGAGAGTTTCTTAAAACGTGTGACTGAGATAGAAGAGATAGCATCCGCACATAGCGGAGTAAAACAGGCATATGCTATAAACGCAGGTCGTGAGATCCGTGTTATCGTAAACGCAACACTTATTAATGATGACGAATCCATACTCCTAGCAAAAGAAATAGCGCAGGAAATCGAACAAAAAGTACAGTATCCGGGTGAGATAAAAGTCAATGTTATCAGAGAATTACGCGCTGTAGTATATGCGAAATAGTACGTTTTGTACTATTTCGCTCAAAAACACCTTTTAGTTGGCAACGGCGAAATGAGACCAAAATCACGAAATAGAAAAATCATTAACCAAGTACAAATATCGTAAGATATGATAGAAAAGAGAGTAAAACTGCACCTGATAGCAACTTCCAAAAAGAGTACACTTAAAATATCTACGAACTGATAGAGCGTCTTATTAAGTGAAGGTTTTAAATTATTGGTTTGAAAATGACATTATCTTCACGGTTGGCGCGCATTTAAGTCCTTCAACGAGAGCTGAAATGTGGACTCAATACTCTAAATATATTGATACTATGAGATATGTTAATCAGGGTTATCGTCTCCTTATAGTAAAAAAAAACGTATTACGATTAAGCTTCTACACATTGAAAAGTTGCTTACGACAGAATAAAATTTTTAAAATTATTTGACATCGACTGCGGTTCCGTAAGGTACAAAAGCAAAGTAATGTCAAGTTTATAGAAAAAGCAAAAGCAAAACCAAAAAAAGAATAACAAGAAGATATTTCTACAATATTTCCACAACACAACAGTACAAAATTGTCACAATTACTCCCATATAACAAAAAAAATCCTAGAACGTCAATTGCATTAATTACAGCAATAATGATTGTAGCTACATGATGCGAGATCATTTGAATTCCAATTAAATAAAAATATTTTGTACTCTGCCTCTGCAAGAGGTTGGCTAAAGGAATTTTTTTCTTTTGTGTACAAATAATATAAAGGAAACTAAAATGAGCTGTAGTTCAAGTAATCCTGCCGAAGCGATGATGCCTCAGGATATCCAAGATAAAATCCATAATCACCCATGTTATTCAGAAGGAGCACACCACCATTATGCGCGTATTCACGTTGCCGTCGCTCCTGCGTGTAATATCCAGTGTAACTATTGTAATAGAAAATACGACTGCTCAAACGAGAGTCGTCCCGGTGTAACGAGTGAGCGTTTGACTCCGGAAGAGTCTGCAAAAAAAGTGATGTATGTAGGCGGAGAAGTCCAACGCCTCAGCGTTCTTGGTATCGCAGGTCCGGGAGACGCGCTTGCAAATCCTGAGAAAACATTTAAAACATTTGAGCTTGTGAGAGAAAGAGCCTCAGACTTAAAACTCTGCCTCTCAACAAATGGTTTGGAGCTTCCTGCGTTTGTAGATGAAATGGTGAAATACGACATTGACCATATCACCGTAACTATCAACAGCGTTGATGAAACGGGCGAGATAGGTTCTCTTATCTATCCTTGGATATTTTATAACAACAAACGCATCTATGGAAAAGAAGCTTCTAAAATACTTTTAGAGCGTCAGATTGAAGGTATGAAAATGTGTGTCGAAAAAGGGATACTCATCAAAGCAAACTCTGTTTTGATTCCCGGTGTCAACGATAAACACTTACCGGAAGTTGCAAAAAAACTCAAAGAGATAGGTGTTTTCTTACACAACATTATGCCAATCATCTCTGAGCCTGAACACGGGACTGCGTTTGGTCTTGGCGGCGTGCCAAGTGCAACAGACCAGCAACAAATGGAAGTTCAAGAAGCGTGCGGTATGGATATGAAGCTCATGCAGCATTGCCGTCAGTGCCGTGCGGATGCAGTCGGACTTATCGGTGAAGACCGTGGAGCTGAGTTTACAAAAAATGTTTTTTCTGAGATGAGTTTTGATGCTCTAGAACAACATTACAATATAGCAGCGCGTCAAGATGCACAGGCAAAAATCGAAGAGTTCAGATTTTTCCTCGATCGTGCAAATGAGCGTGTTGTAAAAGAAAAAGCAGAATTGGCATCTGATGGACAGACTATTTTAGTAGCTGTTACAACTGCGGGTGAGGGGATGATAAACCAACACTTTGGCTCGGTCAAAGAGTTCCTTATCTATGAAGCAGGCGATAGAGGTATCCGTTTTATCCACCACAGAAAACTTGATTATGAGTACTGTGCAGGTCCAGATGGAGCCAATCCAATGGAGCCAATCTTGGAAAAACTCAAAGATTGTAAGCTAATACTCACGGCAAAAATCGGTGGATGTCCACAAGATGATTTGGCAAAAGCAGGTTTGATAGCAGACCAGAGTTATGCGTATGAACCTATAGAGATATCAGTGCTCAAAGCAACGAGAAAATACTTCAATCTCTCAGAAGATATGGAAATCAATTAGTTCCACCAAGGGATAAAAAATGATTATTAATGACACGACACTACGAGATGGCGAGCAGGCTCCCTATGTTGCGTTTAATACCAAAGAAAAACTCTCTATAGCACAAGGGCTTGTCGCCTGCGGTGCAGATGAACTTGAGATCGGCATACCTGCGATGGGTACTAAAGAGCAAGAGGATATCAAAGAGTTGTTGGCTTTGGGATTGGATGTGCAGATGATGACCTGGAATCGTGCAAAGATGAGTGATCTTGAAGCTTCGCTCATGTGTGGTGTCAAAGCCGTTGATCTCTCTATCCCTATTTCGGATATTTTGATAGATTTGAAATTTGGCGGGAATAAATCGCTCATGCTCAAAGAGCTCGAAGCAACCATACGAACTGCAAAAAGAGAAGGTCTTTTCGTCTGTATCGGCGCAGAAGACAGCTCTCGCGGTTCACTCGATTTTATGGCTGAAGTGATGTATCTTGGTCGTGAACTTGGCGCTGATCGTTTTAGATACTGTGACACTATAGGCATCATGACACCTATGCAGACTTATGAGGATATCAAAGCATTAACTTCATTGAATCTCCTTCCAATAGAAATGCATACTCATAATGATTTTGGTCTTGCAAATGCAAATGCCCTCAGCGGTCTTGATGCAGGTGCACTCAGTATCAACACGACTGTTATCGGTCTAGGTGAGCGCGCCGGAAATGCTTCGTTTGAACAGATATCTATGGCACTGAAACATCTCTATGGTCAAAAGCGCCGCATTGACGCTTTTGAGATGCACAATCTTGCCACGACTGTTGCAAACGCAGCCGGTATAACTCTCTCTCCAAGCGCTCCTATCGTAGGTGATCGTATATTTTCTCATGAGAGCGGTATCCATGCCGATGGTATGATGAAAAATTCTTTGGCGTATGAGCCGTTTGATGCAGAGGAAGTGGGATGTACGCGTGCTTATCCTATAGGAAAACACTCAGGTGCAAGTACTATCATGTACCATCTCAAGCAACTTGGCATCACGGCAGAAAAACATACACTGCAGATACTTCTACCTCGTATCCGTGAAATAGTCACTTCGCGCAAACGCGTTTTAGACAATTATGAGCTCGTAGCACTCTACAAGGAGAGTTTATGTTCATAGGCTGGCTCAAGTTCTCAGATGTGAACAATCTTGTCAAGATATCCGAAGAGGTCGGCTGGCTTCTTGATGGCTATCATGTCAAGCTCATGATGATGCATTCGATGCATCTCTGTTATGGTGCGTATGAAGATGGCAAACTTGTCGGTGCTATCATGGCCGTTACATTTGAAAAATCAGCGATGATAAAATACTTCATGGTTGAAAAAAGCTATCAAAAACAGGGCATAGGAAAAAGACTCTTTGAGACACTTTTTTTTGCCCTCAAAGCTGATTATGAGAGTGTTTATCTCCATGCAAATCCTGATATGGTTGATTTTTTCAAATCTTACGGTTTTGAGTCAAAAATGGAAGTCGGAAGATTTATCAATGTCGGTAAAGTGCCTCCTTTTAATTTTACCAACGCTCATGCAAAAGAGTTGGACGGTTCAAACTTTGAAGCTGCCATCTCCAAGATAGATAGAGAGACTTTTCATGAAAATAGAACATCGTTTTTGATGGATGAGATGGATAGAACAAGCTCTTTGAAACTTACTCTCCCAAACGGTTTTCAGCATTCTAGTATCGTAAATGCAAGGCATGTTTATCTCGGTCCATGGCAGGTGAGAGCAGGTCATGAAGATGAAGCTGAGAAGATGATGCGCGGCGTTTTATATTTTCGCGGTCTCAAAAAAGTTGTTGCAGATGTTCCGCTTGGTGTGGCTCATGTTGTAGATCTTTACAAACGCTACCATTTTCAAAGCAAACAGAGTTTTGTCCATATGTCTTATGGCGCAGACAGAAAGGTTTGTTTTGAAAATATCTATGCGTTTTCACTTTAGGAGAGAGAAATGTGTTTGTTGCAGATGAAGGTTGGTGAAATGGCTTGTATAGATGCTTTGAATGTAAACAGTGAACTCAAAAAACGCTTAAACGCACTTGGGTTTATTCGTGATACTAACATCTGTGTGAAAAACTTTGGACTCTTTAAAAGTACCGTTCAGGTCATGATAAACCATTCATTTATAGCACTTCGCAAAAGTGAAGCGAGTTTGATAGAAGTTCACAAAATTTAAAGAGGAGGAATAATATGTCAGTAGAAGAAAAAGATGCAAAACGCGAGTTGGCAAAACTCAAACGTTTGGCTGTTGAGATCGCATCAGAGATACACGATATCGTGGAAGATACGCTCTGGACTAATTATGTAAAGATGCCAGAACTTGCAGAAAAATTGAAAATTGCAGTGCAAGAAGCAAATGACTTTAAAGAGAAAAACAATCTTTAAGTGTTACAGCTTCGGGCTGTAGTGCTGTTGTAAAAAGAGGTGAGGGCATCACTTTTTTCTAAAATAGCAAAGGATATCGGTGATGAAAGAGAAACAAGAAATTCTTGCGATGGAGATATGCGAATGCGGACAAAAGAGTGTCGCAGATGCTATAGAGATATTTCAAGACACCTCTTTACCCTTTAAAAAGGCCAAAAAACTTGTCACAGAGTGTAACAAAAGTTGCTGCAGAGTAGCGCTTTTGAAGATATATGATATGCAACAGTTTGGAAGATTTGATTATGATGAAATAGCGTATGTCATAGAACAGCGGCTTGAGCGACTTAAAAGACTTGGCGGGGAGGATGCGTGATGTACAACTATGAATGGGATAGACTCAAAACCTGGCTAGACCAATACGGCGCGCTTGATGAGAGTATCATCTCGCCCCAGCAGGTGACACGACTTGATCTCAGCGGGCATTCACTCAAAACGCTTCCAGAGAGTTTTGGGGTACTTTCCAAACTCATAGCACTGAACCTCTCAAACAATAAACTCTCCTCTTTGCCGGAGTCTTTGCAAAACTGCACACATCTGAGTAATCTTGATTTGCGCCGTAACAGCTTTGAAGTTCTGCCGTACTTTTTGGGTGAACTTGAACTGCGTTCTCTCAATGCAAGCGGCAATAAGCTAGGAGATGTTTCTGTTCTAAAAAGATGCCCGCATATCCGCGTTTTGGACATGAGCACTAATCTACTTGAGAGTGTCGATACTATTTTTGCACACAACAACGACTTGCAAACACTCAACCTCTCTTCAAACTATATCAAAGATATGCGTGCCGCGTTTGGGGAATTATCAACCGTTGTGCGACTCAATCTCAGCGGTAATCTCCTCAAAGAACTGCCACAAAGTATCTCTATGTTGGAGTCTCTTGAAGAGTTTGACTGCTCAGACAATCAGCTTCAAAAGATAGATGAGGCTTTTTTCACTTTGGATGTAGAGAAGGTCAATCTCTCTTCAAATGCACTCTCTACGCTGCGTTTATATGAGCTAGACTCTTTGGAGGAGATGGTTCTTGATAACAATGCGTTTGACTTTTTAAGTATGGATGAAAGTTTTGCGCCTCATTTACGAGAGTTTTCCTGTGACGGATGTGCTTTAGAAGAGTTCTTGCTTCCATCATCAACTGCTTTGGAGCTTTTGTGTTACTCCTCAAACGCAATCAAAATAGTCCCAAACGCAATAGAACGCTATACCAATCTCAAAGAACTTGATATAGACGACAACGAGATAGAAGCGCTTCCAGACTCATTGGCAAATCTCTCGTATCTCAACACGCTTTATGTCAACGGAAATCCACTGAGTGAAGCGTCCAAAAAAATAATAGCTATACGAAACCCGGAGATATGTGATATGAATATGAAAACAGGAATAAAAATACTCAGAGCTTCAGAAGAAGACCTCGCACAAATGGCAGAGCTTTTGAGTGTGCTTTTTGCGATAGAGACGGACTTTAGCATAGATTACGCAAAACAGTATGCAGGTATAAAGCAGCTTCATGCTCATGAAGGAGCAGATTTGCTCGTAGCCAAAGATGAAGAAATCGTCGTCGGTATGATAACGATGCAAAGACTTATCTCAAGTGCAGAGGGCGGTTTTGTGGGGCAGATAGAAGACCTTGTCGTCAAAGAAGCGTACAGAAAAATGGGCGTAGGAAGTCGCCTCATCAACAAAATGCGAAGTATCGCCCAAGAGTACGACTACAAACGCATACAACTCGCAGCCGACGTGGACAACGCAAACGCTCTGCAATTCTACAACAGACGAGGCTTCCATAAAACGCATCTGAGTATCTACCACTATATCGTTTCGTAGTTAGAACATAAGAGATAGCATGGGAAGTTGAATTTCCACATGCCAAGTTGTTTTCATATATGAAAGCGATGGCTTGCCTTCGTAAAGTGATTTGTCGTTTTTCTGCATTTTAAACCTCATTCCTAGCATTTCAAGTTATAATCTATTAAAATTAAATTTATTGAACTACTCTTAATATTAAGGAGGTTTTTTGGATGTGTAAAACGCATATAGAAAATGCTAAAAATGATTTTTTTCAAGATATAAAATCCATCTTACAACTTGCACGGAACAATGCCTATAAATCTGTAAATTTTATCATGGTTGAGGCTTATTGGAATATTGGCAAAAAAATAGTCCAAGAGGAACAAAAAGGTAACGACAGAGCCGAGTATGGTACTTATATTATCAAAGAGCTTTCAGCCCAACTTACTATTGAATTTGGAAAAGGTTTTTCAGCTCAAAGTCTATGGAATATGAGACAGTTTTATAATGCTTTTCCAATTCTCTCTACATTGTGGAGAGAATTGAGCTGGAGTCATTACAAACTTTTAATTGGACGAGGTTTTGCGTTTGTGGCACGACAAAAACGCATCAAAACCCAGACGAGTGATTTTTATATAGACTTAGTTTTTTACAACTATCTTTTAAAATGTTTCGTGCTCATAGACCTCAAAATAGGCAAACTCACCCATCAAGACATAGGGCAAATAGATATGTATGTAAACATGTACGATGATTTGGAGAAAGATGGAAGTGACAACCCAACCATCGGGATAATCCTCTGCACAGACAAAGATGAAACAGTCGTAAAATACTCCCACATAAACGACAGAGACAATTTTTTTGTATCAAAGTATCAGATGGTTTTACCAACGGAAGAGGAGCTTATACGAAAGGTTGAAGGGGATGTTTTGGAGATTGGATTAGAAAAAGAAGGAAATTTACAAAGTTGCTAGAAGTTATTTCATAAATAGAGCATAATTTAGTTCGGCTCATTTAAATTAAAGATATAATAAATCTAAAATATAAAGCAACAAAGAAAATTTGATAGGCAACTTAGTAACAATCTCGTTGTTAAAAATTATTCATTAAAGTAGAAAATTTGGAAATATACACAAAAGAGCAATTAAAATATTTTAATGATGATGAGCGTCTTAATATTTTAAAAAAAAGTTGGGGAATATCCAGCGATGAGCCAATACAAATTATTGGTGATTTGTCACGCACACTTAATTTAGATGCTGTAATTATTTATAGATTAAATAATATACGACTAAATAATGGTAAACATATAGAGTATCCTATAAGTGACTTAGATAATAAAAATGTATCTGATATATATGTTCCTAGATCTATTGAGGAATCAATTAAGACGGAAGTCAATAGCGGAAAAGTTATTTTAGTGACTGCTATGCTTGAATTATCCTCTGAAGCTGAAAGAACTAGACGCACAAATCCATTATATCTTTCAGCAATAGTAGGTACAGCACATCGATTACATGTAATTACCAATAATGAAATTCTTAATGATGACAATGGGGAATTTCTAGTCAAAGACAGTATTTTAAATCACTATGTGCATAAAAATATCAAAGAGATTCAAGAAAATATCAACAATGTGAAAATTCAAAAAGATGAGTTGGATAAAGATTTTAAACAACTAAACCAACAAAATGAAATCCTCAAAAAAAATATCAATTCATTGGAAGTTGAAATCACAGAAAGAGAAGAGCACAAGAAAACTATATCAAATGAAATCGAAGAGTTAAAAATATTAGCCGAAAAGGAAAAAGAGCTCATGGGAGAAAAATTAGAAAAATTCAGAAGTTTTGCTAAAAGCAAGGCAACTACTTTGCTAAATCTGGAGTTGATTGAGCAAGAAGAATATGATGATATTATGATGATAGAAAGTAATCATGAAGACATGGAAACATATGTAAACTTTCATGAAGAACTTGATAGTAATTTCTCTGAAGCAGTTTCACATATTCAATCCTATCTTTTTAAAAATGAAATAGCTTATCCACGATATATCATCGAAGATTTTTTTGCATTGATTAAAACCAATGATTTGATAGTTTTAGCAGGCGAATCGGGATCTGGAAAAACAAATTTGGTGAAATCGTTTGCTAAAGCAGTTGGTGGAGAGTCAATTATCATACCAGTTAAACCAAACTGGACTAGCTCTGAAGATTTACTAGGATATTACAATCCACTTGAAAAAAAGTATCTTTCCACTCCATTTTTAGATGCACTGATTAAAGCTAATAAAAATCCGAATAAACTTTATTTGATATGTCTCGATGAAATGAACTTAGCAAGAGTGGAATATTATTTTGCAGATTTTTTATCTCTTCTGGAAGAAAGAAATGGACTGCCAGAAATTAAACTTTATTCGGAAGATGAATCCTCTCATGTTTTGTCAGAATTTAAAAATGTACTTGATCTAATAGGTGCAGCAAAAGAACGATACCAAAAGAACCATGTTGTAGATTTTGTGAAAATGTTACAGGATGAAGAAATTAACAATGAACTTAAACGTGTTTTTGGGTTTAGTGATAAAGACTCTTTAATTAAATATCATTCTGATCTTAGAAGAATGATCAGTGGTATTATTAATACACCATCATCTATTGTTTTTCCAAAAAATGTAAGAATCATAGGTGCTATCAATATTGATGAAACCACACATTATTTATCCCCAAAAATACTAGATAGAGCCCATATCATGAAATTTGGAAGCCCTCTTTTGTATGATTGGGACTCAATCGAAAATGAAATCAATAAAGATCGACTATATGATATTGATACAAGTTTAAAGTTGAAATTTGACATTGATGACTTTGGGACAAGAAGTCCATACCCTTCTTTCAATAAAGAAAATGAATTCTGTAAGAATGTTGTAGAGTTGACAAAAAAATATTTCTCTCCATTGGGTATTGAAGTTGGCTTAAGAACGATTAGACAAGGACTGAACTATAAAAAAATATTTATAGAACAAGGCTCAAATGAAAGTTTTGTAATAAATAACTTTGTAATGCATAAAATACTACCAAAACTTACTTTTGATGGTTCAAAAAAAGTTATGGTTGATGGATATGAAAAAGAAAAAATTACTTTATTGGATGAATTTAGAAATGAACTAAAAGAATATATTGCTATCGATGAAAATACAATCGAATATAAAACAAACAATGCCATTCACGAACTGGAAGAAATAGTTAGAATGTCTAGGAATAATAATAATATTGTAAATTATTGGGCATGATGAATGGAAGAACTTTTTGAGGCAAAGTATATAGCGATAAAGTGGATAGATAGAGATACTGTTTCAAGTATTGAAGAAGCAAATATCGCTATTGAAATAAAGACTTTAGATGTATCAAACTGTTCAATTGACATACAAACATACAAAAGAATAGAAAATGGATTTGATGGGCAAATAGCTTTTCATTTTTTGGATAATAAAAGCGATAGCAAGCCCTATTTTACTAATGCTCAAAGCAATACTATCCCTCTCCTAAAAATCAAAAATCCACTAAATAATAAAGAGTGGTGGATTGAAGATGGCAACTGGTCTCAACAGTATAGACGCAGGTTGTCTGAATTATGGAACCATGTTGGGGAAACTACAGTATTTTTAGGAAATATTCGATGTCTTGTAAATATTAGTGCTATTAGTTTTACAAAAGAGCAATTAGATTTGTATTTGCAAGATTTTAAAAATGATTTTTGGTATTTGATACTCAAGAGAGATAGTCTCGCACAAGTCAATATTGAAAATAATAACGAAGCAAATCAAGTTAAAATTTTAAATGATGATACTATCGAAAAACTATCAAGATTTATAGGATACATTCAAAATATTTTAAAAAATCCAAAAAAAGAACTACGAGAAATACAAGGACTCAAAGATATCAAACAAGTAAGGCCTGTGCCAAGAACTTTTATGGAGATTGCTTCTGGTGGATTTAAAAAAAAACTTACTAGTAGAGACAACAAAGAATCGTACAATGTAGCTGAAAATAAATATATCCATTTTACTTTGCAACAAGTCTATCTTTTGGTTTTTAATATGCTTTTAGCTTCAAAACATATTAACAGTTTTTATCAAAATAAAGCACAAGCAGAAAGTAAAAGGCTTAACTCTTTTAGCAATACAAAAATAATCAATAAAGAAGTATTTAATAATCAACTTGAGGATTTAAAACATCAACTCGAAACGATAAATGAGAATTTGAAAAATGCCATTACAAGTCAAGATGAAAATGAACTCATAGTTTTAAATGCTAAAATGAACTCTAGTTTAGATGTCCAAATTACTAGGGCAATACAAAGTCAAGGAAATCTTGATTTAAATAATCAAGATATTCAAATATTTCATATAAAACTTGAGAATAAGCAAGCAGATTATCGTGATAGAAGACAATTTTATGGAAAAATTAAAATCAAAGATGCTGAAACATGGGATGGAGAAATAGATAAAGATTCGTATAGTTTGGAATTTGATGCAAGTATATTTGAATTTTTAGATGGAAATCAAGAATTTTATATAAAAGCAAAGACAGAGTATGAGCCACGACAAACTAAAAACAATAGAACGCTACACAAAATATTTTTTTGTAATATAATTGAGCTGATACCGCTTAATCGAAACAACAATAATGAGTTAACCTTTCAAACTATTTTTGTTTCTCTTGGTAGCAAAAGTGAGTATTTTAATGACAAAATTCAATTTTGGGGAAAAGCAAGACTTGAAAACCAAGAAAATTGGTATCAATTTCCAGAAGGTGATTTTCTGAGCTTGGAGTTTGATAAAAGCTCATTTGATGGTTGCCTACAGGAACAAACAGAGTATAAAATCACAGCTTATTATGACAAAAGTTCAAATCCAAAAAAAGGACAAGAGAATGAAGAAGGTAGAAAAAAATTAATTCACAAAAGAACTTTCAAATATATCACACAGATTGAGCAAGTCTCCATTTCAGCTTTAGAAAAGCAAATTAAAAACAATGAAAATCAAAAAACAAAACTAGAGGCTGAAGACTGGAAAAGAGCATTAACTCCAGATGAAATAAACAAACAAAATCAAGAAAAAGAAGCCATAAGGCAACAAATTGAACTTTTAAATGAAGACTCAAATGTGACTTCGGAATATAGTAAGCACCTAGAACCAATGATATTTACACTTAAACAGCTCTTGCGACAGTTTTCAAAACTTTCCATTTCCCAAAGTAGTTACTTCCCAAATTCTATGACTTTTGTGCAAAATCCTCATTATCAAGGAACATACAAATATTATGAACTTATCAAAGGTATAGTTGGGATTGATGAAAGTTTATTTATACAAATGCAAATAGCTGAAAAGATTGGTGTGCTGGATTTGCCAATTCTTTATGAAAGATGGTGCCTTTTACAAATAATAAAAGTGCTTATAGATAAATATCGCTATATCCCAGAAAAAGATTGGAAAGTAAAGTTAGCAAGTCAAGTTTTAGCGAATCCAAATAACATTAGAAATGTATCTATTGAGTTTTTAAATGAAAATGCAGAAAGAAAAATAAGCTTTGGATATGAGAAAGAATTTTCACCAAAAGGTAAACGACCAGATTTTACACTTGATATTAAATCGCTACGAAACTCTAATGAGCATAAACTGATTATGGATGCAAAATTTCATGAAGATGTTGAAATTGATGCATTAATTAATGAACTGTATCCCCCGCTAGACGAATCAAATATTACAGAGCTTGATAAAAAGTGTCCCCGAGATAGACATGGGAACATTCAAAAAAAGAATTATTCACAGAATAGCAAAAATACAGTTTTCATACTTCATCCAGATGCAACAAATCCTATCAAAAAACAACTTACTGATACCGACTGGGGAACTAAATCTTATTATGGTGAAGTAGATATGTTTCATTATGAATGGGATAAAAATAAAAAGCCAAATCATAAATATGGAGCGATACTTTTATCTCCCATAGAGGAAAAAGGGCAGTATTTAGATAGCTTGCAAAGACTAATAGGTTTAGGATTGCAATATAATCTTGAAAGTAATCAACTAACCACTAGACCATTGGATCCAAAACCTAAAGAAAAAGAATTTTGTATTAAATGTGGTTCACATCAAATTAAAGTTGTAAACAGTGGAATGACGAGAAACCAAACAGGTTATTATTATCAGATGAAATGCCAAGATTGTGAACATAGTTTTGTCTATTTTTATTGTTGGAATTGTAAAGTTAGATTGATAAAAAATGACACTTATTGGAGTTACCATGCTTTAGAGGTTTTAAAACCTTACGATATACGATGTCCACATTGTGCTGCATATTGGCATGAAATTAATTACAATTAAGCAGGGAGAAGGTAATAGAATATGAACTATACATTATACATAGATGAATCAGGAGATTTTGTATCACAAAAAGGGCAATGGGTATTATCTGGAATGCTGTTCTCGGATACTTATGAAAATTGTGAAGCACAATTAATCAACAAGTTAGAAAATATGCCTAGAGAGTTCAATCTAGGCTCAATAAGAGATTTTCATCTCACCGAATTTAGAAGAGACTTTGACCACTCAATCGCTGTAGATATGGCGATCAAAGTATTCAATAAACTTGATTACTTACCTTTTGATTATTATGGATTAGTAACAATCAACTATTCAAAAATTTCACTTTCAAATAGAGAAAAAACCTATCGTCTTATGCTAGCTGATTTATTAGCTATGTGTGAGACAGTTTTACCAGAAAATCAAGTAATTGAAAATTTAGATTTAGTCGTTGCAACTCGAACTATTGATGGAGAACTCCAGACTAGCATCAGTAACATTCAAGAAGAAATAATAAAATCATTACCAATTGCTCTAGAAGTTGATTTAGCTACAAAAGGGATGGTTGATTTAATTGGTAAACACATTAAAGTAAAAATGGATTATGCTAATAAATCTTGGGGATTAGTATGTGCAGACTTCTTAGCCAATTTAAGTTATCACAATAGAAAAGAAAAAGAAAAAAAATATTTATATGAATTAGAGAAAAAAGGGAAATATACGATTTTTGAATCATTTGGTGATTTTGGAAGCAGAAGAGCAAGTGTTTCTGAAAGAGATAATGATTTTGTTGTAGCACTTTATAGATGGATTATTATATTGGCTAATTCTAAAAATGAAAAAGCATCAGAATCAATACAAAGAATATTGTCAAAAATATTCAACAAGAGAGGAACATCTGGAGCAAAAATATCATTTGAAGCGCTACTAGAACAATTATGGAGAAATAATAATTCTATCAATAATTACAAAGCACTCATTAATATGTTATTTTTGTTTGAAGAAGAGTTGGAACAATATTTTAAAGACCAATTAATCTCAAATAGTCAACAATATATGTTCAGATTGAGAAATCTAATGCTCATCGTATGTAATCATCTAGGCGACACAAGCCATGCTATCAGCATTGCTAATAAGCAACACATTGATTTACATTACCTTGCATCAAATCCAGAGTATTTTCAAATAATATTAGACTTTAAAGCTATAGAAATTGAGATATATATCAATTCTTTAGAATTAGAAAAAGCTCTATCATTATCAATTGAATATTCAAAACTGATTGCTAATTATAGAGAGGTTTGGCAGCTCTTAGTTGATGAGGATATAAAGCAATTTGAATACTCTAGGGCATATATAAAGTCTTCCATGATTTTATTTAGATGTAATATCTTAAATATTGGTCTATATAGCTATAGTTTATCAGATGACTATTTATCAAACTTCGACGAAAATACTTTAAAAAACAATATGGATATTAGTCGCTTCTCAAATTACAAAGTAATGCTACTATTAAAGCAAAAAAAGCCGAAGCTCGCTATGAATTATTTTGTAAAATTAATAGATGAAACTCCCACTCTAGTATTAAATATCTTTGATTTATTTTGGTTTTTAAAATCGATCAATGATAGTATATTAGCAAAAGAGACTATTAATATTTTACGAATAAAAGAGATAGTGAATAATCAATTAACCTTTATTGATTTAAATATCCATGGGCATCCAATGGACATTATTTTAAGAGAAGTAGCACTTTTTGAATTTCATATAAACGACAAGAGCAAGGCACTTAAGTATATAAGAAAAAGTCAAAATGCTTTCAAGCTAGAAAATTCAAATATATCTATTTGGCTTGAAACTATTAATTTGATACATGAAGACTATATCAAAGGTGCTACAAAGAGTATAGATGATTATTTTAAAAATATGAATGAGATAAATTTTATTCAAAAGATTTTAAATAGTACAGAATTACCGATACTTGAACGAATTAGATATTTTAGTCCATACTGATTTGGTTACTGTAATGTTGTATTTATTATTAATTAAATCAATCAAAATATCTTTGTAAACCAAAATATTTTGATTCAAAAGGAAAATCACCAATGACTAAAACCCAAAACACTCAAATCCTAATTTACTAAACAGAAGACGGCAAAACGAAGATAGAAACAAAACTTTAAGATGAAACAGTTTGGCTTACCATTAAACAAATGGCAGAGCTTTTGAGTGTGCTTTTTGCGATAGAGACGGACTTTAGCATTGATTTTGAGAAGCAACACAGGGCTATAAAACAGCTCCATGCTTATGAAGGAGCAGATTTGCTCGTAGCCAAAGATGAAGAAATCGTCGTCGGTATGATAACGATGCAAAGACTTATCTCAAGTGCAGAGGGCGGTTTTGTGGGACAGATAGAAGACCTTGTCGTCAAAGAAGCGTACAGAAAAATGGGCGTAGGAAGTCGCCTCATCAACAAAATGCGAAGTATCGCCCAAGAGTACGACTACAAACGCATACAACTCGCAGCCGACGTGGACAACGCAAACGCTCTGCAATTCTACAATAGACGAGGCTTCCATAAAACGCATCTGAGTATTTATCATTATATAGTTTCGTAGTTCTTGGCTAAAGTCCAAAGTACAATAGACTTCTTGCGTTAGAGATGTCACAAAATTAATTTTTCGGAATCGTTCAAAATTCTATTATAGTGCTAAGGAGAGAATTCAAGTAGCACATCGACAAAAATTCTGAATCTGTTTAAATAGATGGTGTAACTCTAAAATCTGCAACAATGGGAAGATGATCTGAATAACCTTCGCCTTTATGTTTTCTAGGCATTTTTTTACTTATCTTCCATGCGAATATTTTTTCTTTTTTAAAGAGGTATTCAGCTTTATATGAGTGAATTGTGTTTGGCATATAATATATTTGTTTTCTTTGTAAAAGTGATTGTGATATGAGGATATTGTCAAGGGTTTCTTTGTTTTTTTTGTAAATATAGGAATAGCGTAGTTCTGGTTCTGTGTCATACCAGAGATTATAGAAGTTCCCCTCTTCGTAATTTGTATTTACTGCTTTTTGTGTCTGTTTTGTACTTTTAAGGACATGATTGATTCCAGTCTTTCCGTCTGTATCATTATGTTCTCTTTTTCTTAGAAACTTTATATTCTCTTGATAGTCTGAATTGAAATCACCTACTAGGATAATATTTTTATCTTCTCCGAGTATTTTGATTCTTTTGAGAAGTGCTTTAGCAGACACAATACGTTTACTTTCAGGTCCACTTTTTGATTTCCAGTGGTTGACAAAAATATAGAGTTCTTTTCCTTCTATATTAAATTTTGTCTCCAATATATCTCTGTAGCTAAACGATGCGCTTACAGATAAACTTTTTGAATATACAAAAGGAATTTTACTCAAAAGAGCTACTTTTATATTTGTATTTTTATTATCCGCAAGCGCATAGTACTGGTAATAAAGACCATTTTGCTTAAGTGTAAATCGTAAATCCTTCAAAGCTTGCATGGACTCTATCTCTTGCAGTGCTATGATATCTGCGTTTATATCTGTGATGACACGAGCGATATTTTTGAGTTTTATTTTATATGTTTTTGTATTCCAGTTTGCATCTGTATTTGGGATATATTCTGTATATTCATAGCCATTTGTTTCTAAATCAAATAAATTTTCTACGTTATAGCTAGCGATTTTCAAAACTGTATCTCCATAAAGTGAACCAAGCAATAAACAGATAAAAAGAACTCCTTTCACTGTTTTATGCCGCTTAACCTTAATAAACTATCTGGATTTGCTTCCGTACCCATCATCTCTATAAAAAGGTCACCCATACTTTTGGCACCTCCTCCTTTGAGGATGATTTCGAGATATTTTTTTGCACTTGGAGCATCAAATATCCCCTCATCGACGACCCTGTAGAAAGCATCGGCACTCAAAACTTCTGCCCATTTATAGCTATAGTATCCTGCGCCGTAACCACCTGCAAATATATGGGAAAAGCCATTTTGAAATTTGTTGTAAGTCGGTGCTTTTATGAGAGAAGTTTCAGCTCTGATACTATTGAGAAGGTCTTGAACTTCTTCATCTTGATAAAGTTTTGTGTGAAGGGTAAAATCAAACAGTGAGAACTCAAGTTGTCTTAGCATTGCCATCGCTGATAAAAAATTTTTACTTCGTACGAGTTTTTCTATCATCGCATCTGGAAGTATTTCTCCTGTTTGGTAGTGTTTTGCAAAAAGTTTGAGAACTTTTGGCTCATAAGCAAAACTCTCCAAAAACTGAGAAGGAAACTCAACCGCATCCCATTCTACACCGTTGACGCCGCTGACCTCAATTTCACTTACATCACTGAGTAGGTGGTGCAGTGCATGACCCATCTCATGAAAGAGTGTCACAATATCATCGTGTCTCAGGAGTGAAGGATTTGTTGTACTTGATGGTGGAAAATTACATACGATAAACGCTGTAGCAAGTTTTTCTTCTTCATTTGCACCTAGGTGATGCGACTGCCAGTTGTGCATCCAAGCGCCACCGCGTTTTCCTTTTCTTGCTTCAAGATCAGCATAAAGTTTTGCCTTGAGTTTGCCGTGAAGATAAAGCTCATACGATGTTGCTTTGGGATCCCACAACTTCTCATTTACTTTTTTGAACTCGATACCAAAGAGTTTGTTTAAAAATGTAAACATTCCACTGATGACACTTGTCTGTTCAAAATAAGGACGGTAAAGTTCTTCATCAATTTCATATTTTTCTTTTTTTAGGAGTTCGGAATAAAAAGATACATCAAAACTTTGGAGCTGCTTTGGTGAGAAATTTTGTAGTTCTGCAAGTTCTTCTTTTGCTTGAGCCTTTGAATGATGGAGGAGTTTGTTTAAAAACTCTAAAACACTTTGTGTATCTTTTGCCATTTTACTTGCTAGTGAATACTGGGCATAGTTATCAAATCCGAGAAGTTTACTCATCTCTTGTTTTAAAGATAAAAGTTCATCGATAATAGCTGCGTTTTGAGGTGCTCTGGTTGTATAGGCTTTATAAAGTTCTTCACGGATACTTTCATTTTTTCCATAGCTCATGTAAGCAATGTAAGAAGGCATTTGAAGCGTAAATTTATATTTAGTTATCCCTCCATCTTCATATCTTGCATCCTCTTTTTCACTCTCTGGAATCCCCTCGACATCAGCCTCATTTTCGATTATATATTCATAATCATTTGTAGCATCAAGAAGGTTTTGTGAGAACTGATTGCTGAGTTCACTCTTTCTAAGATTGATTTCTTGGAGTCTTGTTTTTGTCGTTTCATCAAGATGTGCACCACTGAGTTCAAAGTGCTGTAGGTTGAGTTCTAGAACACGTAACTGCTCATAGTTAAGCGAGTCGGATTCTTTTTGCAGTATCTCTTTATATGCTTTATAGATGTCGAGATTTTGTGAAAGTTTTGTTCCATACTCAGTAAGTGGAGGAAGTGCGTTTGTGTAGATCTCTTGCGTTTGCGGAGTATTATTGACTGCGTTTATATGTGAGAGAGGCGTAAAAAAATTGCCAAGATTTTCTTCCATTATCTGCAATGGTTTGACAAAATTTGCATAACTTTTCTCTTCCAAGTTTAAGAAATTTTCTATATTTTTATTGTTAGCTTCGAGTTTATTTGAAAGTTCTTCCAGAAAATTTTCTAGTTCGAGTTGAAATGGTATAAATTGTGACATATTTTTTCCTTTATTTTAGTCTTCTTCATCGCGTTTTTGTCTGATAGCATCAAATTTTTCTATGAGTATATCATCGAATTTGTTTGCATATTTAAAGAGTCTCTTTAGTGCGGTCTTGCCTTCGTTTTGTGTCAAAGAAGAATCCACGATTAAGTAGGAGAGATAGATACTGTTTTCATTGATCGAAAACTGTAAATAGTTGAGTTTGTTATTTTCTTCAAGAAGATAATCATAAATTTTGTCGATATTTTTACTCGGAATACCGCAGAGTTTTGCATCACCGATGATGATGCCGTTTTCATAATAGTTGATATCTATACGCGCGGTTCCCTCATCCACTCTCCACGAAGATTGGCTTCTTCTTGCCAGTGTTACATTTATATCAAGTGCGCTGAGTATCTCTTCGAGGAGTTTGGTCGCACCTGTGGGTGTATAGCCTTTTCGTCTGAGTTTTGCAACTTCGAGTTTGATGCCGCACTCGGGACAATAATCATTTTCTATGATTTCCTCATCGACGAGGTTTTTACAAGAAGGACATTTTATGATATTTTTTTTGCCTAGTTTTGTGAAATTTTCAAGCGCTTGCGCAACATAAAAATAGGGAAGGGCGAAACCCAGATTATTTGCGTTTTGGATGATAAAAGTATTGACACCGGTGACATCTCCTTCTATATTGAGAAGCGGTCCACCACTGTTGCCTGGGTTGATTGCTGCATCTATTTGGATATATTCAAGATCTCCTTGAAGCCTTGATGCACGCGAAACTATCCCTTCTGTGGCTGTATAATTTAGACCGTATGGATGTCCGATAGCGATAGTGGTATCGCCATCTTCTACATTGATAGTAGAGAGTTTGAGTCTATTTTTTGGAAGCTCAAAATCAAACTCAATAAACGCAAGGTCATAATCTGGATCATCATAAATGACTTTAGCGATGGTTCTTTTGACTTTTTTTGCACTGATGACGACTTCTTTGAGCCCACTTACTACATGTGAGTTTGTGATGATAAGATTCTCGATAATAAAGCCAGTTCCTGTGCCATACGGCGTCATTATTTGTATAATATTTTCTATATATTTTTCGAGAATAGCTTGGGTATTCATTTTTAGATCTCCTCGAAATTTAGATTTTTAATTTGTAAATAGTAACTATTGCTAAACTCATTTATACTTGTAAAATTTAGCTCACTTCCGAAAGGCTTGAGCATCTTATAGCGTTTTTGATGTGGAAGAATGCACTCTTCAATGCGTGCAATAATAACTCTTTTAGTAAAAGTATTTTCTTGCTCATTCCAAAGCGTTGTATAACCGAGTTTTTTGAAAAACTCCGGATTTTGAATCTCTACTAAAAGATGTAAAAGATTTTTGATAATAGGATTGAGCCCATAGTTGTAAAGCATATAAAACGCAATGTATTTGTAAATAGTCGGGATAATCTGATGGTATCTGTTGTTTTTGTACCATCGTATCTTCATGAGCGACTCACTGATGAAGATGCTGAGTTCTTCAAAGGATGTTTTTTCTGTTAGATGAAAGGTATATTTTGCATGATAAAAATTACTTGAAAATGTATCAAAATTCATCTCTTTAAGCAGACTTACATAGCGTTTGAGCTCTTCATTTTTTGACTCTATAGTATTGTCCTCATCACCGAAATATTCTTGGATAAGCTTGCTCATGTTTTGTGAAATGGCATATTTTGGGACAAGAAGATAGTCGAGTTCAAAAAAGAGATTGAGATACAAAAAGGCTTGCATTCCAGAGTTATCATTGGATGGAAGTGTTGCTACTTTGAGTTCTACTTCATCGATTGCTTGATGTAAAAAATCAAATTTTATTTTTAGTTCTTCAGTCCCTAAGAGCTGTAAATGTTCGATATTTTCAAGTACGATATCTTGAAATTCACTTTTGATATGTTCCTTGTCGAAGTCTGCGTTTAGAGCGATTTCTCTGATAGGAAAAAATATTTTTTGAGGGCTCATGGTAGAATTGTCGTGAAAAATTTTCAGTTTTATGTATTGCTCGTCACTGAAGTAGTTTGCGTATGTGAGTTGATAGTTTCTCTCTAGTATATATCTCTTGAGCGCTACATTTGCTTGAGCTTTTTTTATGATGACTACCTCTGCATAAAAAGTCGTATCTGTAACGACACCAAGCACTTTTGCACTTCCTTGATAGAGTTCAAAACGCAACTCTTTTTCATCCTTTTTTAGTATCACATTATTGTTGGGTGTTTCATCTGTAAAATTTTGCAGGGAATCAAAAAAATATTCATAAGCATCTAAAAACTCTTTTTTTTCAAAAGCTTCATAAGATTTATTAAACAGTTCCTCTTCATGAGCAGCAATAGCTGCGTTTATGCCTCGTCCAAAAGCGTGGCGTATCTTGGGTTTTGTTTCAAAAAAATTGTACCAGCTCATGGACCTACTTTATAAAAAATTCTCATTATTATATTCAAAGAGGGCTTATGCAAAGCCAATGCTTTGTATTTGAGTAGCATATCCTTGTTATATAAAACCCCAAGATAAGAACACTTACTTGTATTTCCCCCATCATGTTCACTTTTACACATCTCGATATGTATATGGTGTAATCACTCCAGTAGTTTGATACAAGCCGATATTAAGAGCCAAGAAGCTAGAATTGCGCATCAATACTTCAAGGACTTTTTTTGCTAAATCTACCAAATCTCTTGGCATCTCTTCGCATACTTTTAGCACCGCTCATGTTCTGGATCATTCTCAACCCGCAGATTTTTACACAGAACGGTTTTGATATCACTTGGAACTATTACTTTGCTTCGCTCTTGTTTGTTCTCGCTTCTGCTACGGACTTTTTCGACGGTTATATCGCACGAGAATGGAACCAGATGACACTTTTGGGAGCTATACTCGATCCCCTTGCCGATAAGATGCTCACTTTGGCTGCGTTTTTGGGGCTCATGATGATAGGCGAAGCTTCTGCGTGGGCTATTTATATCATCATCGTACGTGAGCTTTTTATCACAGGTATCCGTACTATAGCCGTCAGTGAAGGCTTGAGTGTCAAAGCTTCATGGGCAGGCAAAGTCAAAACCGTTGCGCAGATGATAGCCATCGGTTTTTTACTGATGCACTGGCCATTTGGAGCTGAACTTCTTTGGTTTGCAACTGCACTCACGGTTTATTCAGGACTTGAGTATCTTTGGGGCTTTAGAGCAGCCCTTCTCAAAGGAGAAATAGCATGAGCTGGTTAGTATCTCTTCTCGTTTTATCCGCACTTATCTTTTTTCATGAGCTCGGTCACTATATGGCGGCACGACTTATGGGTGTTTATGTCGAAGTCTTCAGCATAGGTTTTGGCAAAAAAATCGCCTCTTTTTACGCGTGGGGCACAGAGTGGAAAATAGCTATGATCCCGCTTGGCGGTTATGTCAAGATGAAAGGTCAAGACGATTCTGATCCTAGCAACATCTCTCTTGATAGTGATAGCTACAATGTCAAAACGCCGCTGCAACGCATCTTCATCCTTCTTGCAGGTCCTTTTGCAAATTTTGCGCTTGCGTTTGTGCTTTATTTTTTTATAGCACTCGGAGGACCAAATATCCTCTCTCCCGTCATCGGAAATGTAGTCAAAGATTCTCCTGCGTTTGTCGCAGGTCTTGAGTCCAACGACACCGTGCGTTCTATAGACGGAGTTGCCATCACAACATGGGAAGAGATGGCGGATATCATCGCAAACGCTACAGGTTCTTTGAACTTGGAGATACAAAGAGCAGGTTTTATCGAGTACAAAACACTCACGCCAAAAAGCACACAAACGACCAATATGTTCAACGAAGTCGTAGAACGCAAGATGATAGGCATAGGAAGTGCAGGCGTAACACACACGCTTGAGCTTGGCATCATTGAGACACTCTCTTATGCGACAAATCAGACGATATTTGCTTCGACACTTATCTTCACGGGAGTACAAAAACTCATCATGGGTGATGTTCCCGCAAAAGAACTCGGCGGGGTGATAAGTATCGTCAAACTCACTTCAGATGCCACGGCAGCTGGTTGGATGAGTGTGCTCTTTTTTGCGGCTCTTATCTCCGTAAACCTTGGCGTTTTGAACCTCTTGCCTATTCCCGCACTTGATGGCGGACATATTATGTTTAATCTTTATGAGATGATAGCTAGGCGTGCTCCTAGCGAAGCAGTTTTGGTCAAACTTACCATCGCCGGCTGGGTAGCACTTTTCTCGCTCATGGGACTTGGACTTTATAACGATATTACAAGATTGGTAGGATAAAAATATGAACGAAATAGAGTATAAAATCTACATAGACGGCGTTATACGAAGAGTAGAGAGTGCTAGACTCAAAGTCAGCGATCATCACATCGTCAAGATAGTAGCCATCAGCAAATATTCTGATGCTTCTGAGATAGAAAAACTTTACCGTATCGGGCAAAGAGCTTTTGGAGAAAACAAGGTTCAAGACCTCAAAGAAAAAGCACAAAAGCTAGAAGAACTGCCACTTGAGTGGCACTTCGTCGGCAATCTGCAAAAAAACAAAATCAACAATCTTTTGGACTTAAATCCTGCCCTTTTTCACGCTCTTGACTCCCTAGAACTAGCACATGAGCTACAAAAAAAGCTTGGAGCACGTGAGATGAGCCTTGATGCCCTGCTTCAGATCAACTCTGCAAAAGAGGAGTCAAAACACGGCGTGATGCCTGAAGATGCGGCGGCACTCTATGCACAGATACAAGATGAATGTCCAAATATAAACCTCAAAGGTGTCATGAGCATCGGCGCACACAGCGAAGATAAAACCATCATCAAAAAAAGTTTTGAAACTACTTACGCTATCTACAAAGAACTCGAAGGTGCAACTATCTGTTCTATGGGCATGAGCGGCGACTTTGAGCTTGCTATCGAATGCGGCTCAAATATGGTCAGACTCGGTTCTATCATGTTTGATAAGTAGTCTCTTTTTTTAGAGACTACTTGAAGATTACTCTGCTACTTTTCTAGCACCTATTGCTTGAATTGGTCTGTTGTTTGCATGGTGGAAAAGGTGTAAAAACTCTTCTGTTTGCGCAGCGGAAATGTTTGAGTATTCTTTCATAACCAACCATCTCACACCCTCTGAACATGGAGGTGTTG
>JAQTWZ010000027.1 GCA_028689055.1 Sulfurimonas sp.
TTTAGTCGAAGTCGCGAAAAAGTTTGATATCGATATCTCAAAAATCACACTCGAACAAGTTCAAACGAAATCATCCAAAACGCAGCCGATAAAAGAAGTATTGAGCGCAGCAGATGTTTCCAAAGAAAGCAGTAGCACTGCTCCTGTGAGCAAGGAAGTTGCAAAGGAAGAGAAAATTCCTTCTGTTTTGAGCAAGGAAGCACCAAAACAAGAGCTGCGTTTGGCTCAAGTTTTTAAAGAAGTTTCACAAGAAAAAGAACAAGAAAAAGAAACCCCAAAAACGCAAACACGCAAACATCAAACGCAGCCGACTAAAGCAGAAGCAGTGCAACAGACACAAGTTGCCCAAGCAGATACGCAAAATATAACTGCAGTAAAGGCTCATGAGAGCAAAACGCAAGAGCCGATTTTTGTCTCACAACTCAAAGAAACGCCACTTTTTAAAGCACAGGAACGCAGCGGACATACAACGGAGCAGCTTGTACAAAGCAAGCAGTTTAAAATAGAAGAAAAAACACCAAAAGAAAAAGCAGATGAGACGCTCAAACTTCTTCTGCGAGGTGAAAAACCTACACAAAACGCAGTTACGAGCACTCCTGATTTTTCTGTAGCAACAGCAAAAGTGCTTGTTTCAAATACGCCGACACAAGGTGCAAAGTCTTTGGAGCAGCTTCTTCGCGGTGAGGAAAAAGAAAACACAAATATATCCAAACTAGATGGACTTTCTGTACATAAAGCTGATAGTTTTGAAGTCAAACTCAATGAAGCAAAACAGATGATCAAATACCTCTCAAGTGATGTGAAAACGGCGATTGAGGATTATAAATCTCCATTTACAAGAGTCAAAGTCCAGCTCAATCCTCAAAGACTCGGTGAAGTGGAGTTGACGATAGTGCAGCGGGGCAAAAATCTGCATGTAAATATCAGCTCCAACAACGCAGCAATCAACACCCTTGTGCTAAATGCAAACGAACTCAAAACGCAACTCAGTAACAATGGAATAAATAATGCTTCTTTGAACTTTAGTAACAATGCACAAGGTGATAATTCCGGTGCGTTTGGCGGGCAAAGTCAAAATAGACACCATGAGCAAAAGGCTCATGAAGAGTATAACTACTTTGGCGAAGAGAGTGCCAACGAAGAGATTTTAAGTTCACTTGAAATCGTTGTCGCAAATTACGCATAAAATAAGATAAAGGAGCCCTTTATGGCTATCACATCAACAGGTCTAAACGCAGCTACAAATCCAGAATATACGGTTGCCTCCACACAAAAAGATGCAAGCATCTTGGGTAAAGATGATTTTTTGAAACTTTTATTGGTTGAGCTACAACATCAAGATCCTACAGAACCTATGGATAGTGAAAAGATTCTGACGCAAACTTCTCAACTTGCAACACTTGAATCTGCAGATAATACCAACAAAGCCTTAGAAGAACTTGCAGCCTCTTTAGGTGCTTCGCAGCAATTTTCTACCGTGGCGGCAATAGGTAAAACAGCAGATTTGGGCAGTGACGCTATCTCTCTTGATGAGGGAAGCAGTTCCACATTTGAAGTCTATTTTCCATCAAGCATCCAAAATGGAACGGTTGAGATTACGGATCTTGATGGCAAAATTGTCAAAACGCTTGATGTCGGAACAAACCCATCCGGCGTTTACCAGTTTACATGGGATGGAACAGACAGCGCGGGCAACAAAGCCGATAGCGGTATTTACCGTGTAAACGCAAGTTATAGCGATCAAGATGGAAATGCTCTCAAAACACGACTAGGAGCTTATCCTATAGAATCGGTGAGATTTGAGAACGGAAGTACACTTGTGAAGGTCGGATCAAGTTATGTTCCGCTTGAGAATGTAGTAGAGATCTACTAAAGGAATTTTCCATGATGACGCAGGCCTTTTATAGTGGTATATCTGGGATTAGAACCAACTCTACAGGTATTGATGTTGTGACGGATAATATAGCAAATATCAGTACGACGGGATACCGTGGATATGATTTGGAATTTACCTCTCTTTTTGAAGAGAAGATAGCAAGTATCGGTAAAAAAGCTCTTGATAGCAGTGTCGGTGTCGGTTCAAGAGTACAGACAACCTCTATGATGCAAAAAACAGGTTCACTTTTGCTTACAGATAGAAGTACCGACTTGGCGATAAACGGAGAAGGCTGGTTCGCTATACAGGGCTTGAACGAACCTGTATATACGCGTGATGGAACTTTTTCTTTTGATGCGAATGATGACCTAGTCTCACTCGAAGGTTATCATGTTTTGGGAACGATGGGCAACAATATAAGTGCGGATAATGTTCTGACTGCAAAGATAGATACTTTGCAATTAGCAGGTGTAAATGCACAAGAGAAGCTGCGTTTTCCAAGCACACTCACCTATCCGACGGAACCTTCTACCGAAGCAAAGTTTTTCGCGAATGTGGGTGTAAATCCGCAAGTGCAAACGGTTGGCGCAAATGTTATTGATCCTCAGGGAAACAGAAACAATCTGCGTTTAGAGTTTACGAAAGATCCTACACAAACACTTCCGGGAAGTCAGTGGAATGTCACGGCAACAACACAAAGTTTGGATGGTACAACGATTTATGATACACAAACAGGACGCGTCATCTTTGACGATGCCGGAGCTTTGGTCTCACATACTCTCTCTTCCATAGATAACAACGGTGCACCTGTGCGTATCAATCTTGGAAGTGGCTACGATGGAGTTGTTTCGATAGATGTTCCTCTCCTTTCCGGTTCAAGTAGTGCAGATGGCATTGTCAAAGGTGATTTGATGGGATATGCTATCAACCAAAACGCAGAGGTCATCGCTACTTTTACAAATGGTCAACAAAGCAGTGTCGGTAAAGTGGCTGTTTTTCATTTTCAAAATGACCAAGGTTTGGAGCGTCTGAGCGGGACACATTTTCAGGAGAGCTCCAACAGCGGTCGCCCTATTTTATACACGGATGCAGCGGGCAATAATATCAATGGTTCAACGGTGATGAACTTTAAACTAGAGAGTTCCAACTATGAAATGTCTCAGGGACTTACAGAGCTTATCATCCTCCAGCGCGCATTTGACGCAAACTCAAAGTCTATCACGACAGCAGATCAGATGATACAAAAAGCATTGCAAATGCATAGATAGTAGTTCTAAAGTTGGAACACTAAATGCTAATAATTCTTTACTAATAAAAGTCTAGCTTTCCAAGTGAAAGTTAAACCAAAGGAATTTTTTCCTTTGAAGCATACTATAGGTAAAGGATAACAAATGTTAAAATCTCTTTTCTCCGGTGTATCTGGGCTACAATCCCACCAAATTGCAATGGATGTTGAATCGAACAATATTGCCAATGTAAATACGGTAGGTTTTAAATATTCCCGTGCAAACTTTTCTGATCTTTTAGCACAAACGCAGGCAATCGCTACGGCTCCGCAAGGACAACTCGGCGGTAAAAACCCTGTGCAAGTCGGCTTGGGATCTACTGTGAGTTCTATGACACGTATCTTTTCTCAAGGTTCTATCCAAAATTCAGATAAAAATACCGACGTAGCTATCCAGGGAGACGGCTTTTTTATCATCTCTCCAGATGGCGGAAACACTTACAAATATACGCGTGCAGGTGACTTTAAGTTTGATGCCGGCGGAAACTTCGTGGACAATAACGGCTTTATCGCACAAGGATGGCTGCGTGACTCGGCTACAGGTAAAGTTGATGCAACTGCACCGATAACAAATATCAATATACCACCGGGACTTACTACTCCGGCAAGTCCAACTTCTGAAGTGGTGTTAAAAGCAAATCTTAACTCAGGTCCACTCGTACAAAGCTTTTCTCCATCGTATGCAGTTGCGACAGGGACTCCAAACCATATCACAAATCCTGGGCAAGGAGATGCGGTTGATGCAAATGGAAGAGCGATAGCTTCAGGGGATGTCGGCGTTTTGTTCAATGAAATAGGGGAAGCGTTTTCACTCCAAAAAGATCAAGGTATTTGGGCTTCGTTTTTAAGTTCTAAATCCGTAGCAACAGCTACAGTCGGTGCGGCGGATAGTGCAGCAAATCTTGATATAACCTTGACGCTTGATGATGGCTCGACAAAACAAATCACTACATCCAATAGTGCTGGTACACTTTATACACAAGACCAAAACGGTTTGCGTTATGCTGCGGCAATCAACGCACAAACATCTGTAACAGGTGTTGAAGCGAATTATGATACGACAACAAATACCATTACTTTGACAAACTCGAATAATAACGCTTCTGCATCGCATAATATTCAAGTAGCTTCCGTTGGTGCTGGAGACAACAGTGGTATTAGCGCGGCAAACGATAGTATTACGGCATACAAATACCAGTATGATCCTTCAGGTTCTTCGGCACTAGTAGGTACGAGCAAAACGTTTACGACACTAGCGGATTTACGTTATGCGATGGAACAGCAGGCAAATTCTGAAGGTGGCGGTGTCACAAGTAATATTGAGGTTATTGTAAACGAGCAGGGAAAATTTCAGGTCACAAATCCGGGAGGAACTGCGAATGATTATGATGTGAATATCGCCATCACGGGTATCAGCGGAAGTGGCATCACTGAAAATGATCGTTTTACTAGAAATATGGAAGCACTCAATGCAACACTGCCTGCTGCAAGCGGCGGAAAAGCTTTTTCTCAAAGTTTTAATGCGGCTACGCACTCAAGTTCGATAGATATTTATGACTCTTTGGGTTCAAAACATACACTTCGTATGGAGTTTAGAAAAACTGCTGTTGATGTTGCGACAGGAAGTTCTTGGGCTATGCGTTTGAGTGTTCCGGCACCGGCAACTATCGATACGGTTCTGCCGTATGACGAGAAAGACGGTTCGGTGCGTTTTAACAATGACGGTTCTTTGGCTACATACAATCCGCCAAATCTTTCTTTTACCGGCAACAACGGTTCAGCACCAAACCAGCAGGTAAATCTGAGTTTGGGTACTGCAAATGCCTTTGACGGTATGACAAGTTTTGATTCACGCTCATCTACTTCGGGTATAAGCCAAGATGGTTTTACGGGTGGGGATTTGGTTGGTATCAGGATTGATCAGAGTGGTACGCTTGTAGGTTCATTCTCAAATGGACGTTCTTTTGGTTTGGCACAGATTGCTATGGCAAAATTTACCAACAATGAGGGACTCTCAACGGAGGGCGGAAATGTTTACATCCAAACAGCCAACTCAGGAGACCCTATCATCGGTACGGCTTCTACGGCGGGACGCGGATTTATCCAGAGTTCTGCGCTTGAAGCGTCCAATGTTGACCTTTCCCGTGCACTTACCCAGCTTATCATCGTGCAACGCGGTTTTCAGGCAAACGGGAAAACTATCACGACTTCAGATCAGTTGCTTCAGACACTTATCGGTCTCAAACAGTAGTTTAATTCTAATTTCTCTACGCGCTAAAGGAAATAAGCTTCCTTTAGCTTCTCTTTCACTCACTTTTGCTATACTTTTTTATCAAATCTGCCTTTTTTAAAGGCTAGCTTTAGTCGCCACAGCGGCGTAAGCGAAGAAAAAGGGACTTGTTCCTTTTACGGACTAATAATATCAAAAGGAATTTTAATGCAATTCTCCGCTCCACTCAAATCAAACTCAAAAAAAGTAATGTTACTAGGCTCAGGGGAACTTGGCCGTGAAGTCGTCATAGAGGCGCAAAGACTCGGTCTTGAAGTTATCGCAGTCGATAGATACGAAAACGCTCCCGCACATCATGTGGCACACCGTGCGTATGTGGTCAATATGCAAAATAAAGAGGCTGTTTTAGAGATCATCCGTCGCGAAAAACCTGACTATATTCTCCCTGAAATCGAAGCGATATCTATAGAAGCACTTTTTGCCGCAGAAGCGGAAGGGTTCAATGTTATACCAAACGCAGAAGCGGTCAACAAAACGATGAACAGAAAAAATATTCGCCGTTTTGCAGCAGAGGAGTTGGGTCTAAAAACCGGTCCGTATGAGTTTGTAAAAACACTCGAAGAGCTCAAAGCCGCAGCCGCGCGTATGGGCTTTCCTTGTGTTATCAAACCCGTCATGAGCTCTTCAGGACACGGACAAAGTGTCGCCAAAAGTGCCGATGATATAGAAAAATCATGGGAGATGGCTAAAGAGGCGCGCGGAGATGCAAGTGAGCTTATCGTAGAAGCCTTTGTCGATTTTGACTATGAGATAGCGCTTCTCACGGCTCGAAACGGCAAAGAAACTATTTTTTGCGAGCCTATCGGACATGAGCAAAGAGACGGGGATTATGTATTTTCTTGGCAGCCGATGGCGATGAGTGCTGTGGCAAAACAAAAAGCGCAGGATATGGCGAAAAAGATTACAGACGGTCTCGGCGGTCGCGGTCTTTTTGGGGTAGAACTCTTTATCAAAGGCGATGAGGTCTATTTCTCTGAGGTTTCTCCTCGTCCGCATGATACGGGAATGGTGACCCTTATCACACAATCTCAGAGTGAGTTTGCTCTGCATTTGCGTGCTGTTCTTGGGCTTCCTCTTGGTTTTACATTTTATGGAGACGGTGCTTCGGCTGCCTTTAAGTCAGATGCTCACAACTACGCGCCTGTAGTAGATGTAGATGATTCTCTTTTTTCTGCTAACAGCTTTGTAAGAATATTTTCCAAACCAGAAGCACACAAAGGCAGACGTCTTGCCGTGGCGCTTGTCTTTGATAAAGTGGATAGCGCACTCTCTCAAGCTAGAGAACTTATCAAAAAAATCAAAGATGCGTAATTTATGAAGATAGTTCTTCTTGATACGCTCACTTTCGGTGATACGGATCTTAGCGGATTTGACAAACTCGGTACAGTAGAAGCCTATCAAACGACAGCCGCTCATGAAGTAGATGAGAGGATAACAAACGCAGATGTTATAGTAACAAACAAAGTTGTTATAAGTAAGATGCATATGCAAAACGCAGCCTCTCTCAAGCTTATCTGTGTAGCGGCAACTGGCACGAACAATGTCGATCTTGCCGCAGCAAAAGAGAGAGGCATAGCGGTAAAAAATGTAGCGGGGTATTCAACCGATTCGGTTATCCAGCACACTTTTTCTATGCTTTTGTACCTGATTGGTCATGCAAAATACTACGACGAAGTCGTCAAAGACGGTACCTATTCACGCAGTCCGATTTTTACGGATGTATCAAAACCGTTTTTTGAGATCAAAGGTAAAAAGTGGGGCATCATCGGTCTTGGGACTATCGGGCATGGTGTAGCGAAGATTGCTACTGCGTTTGGAGCGGAGATTTGCTACTACTCGACAAGTGGTGCAAATCGTGACATGAGCTATCAAAATGTCTCACTCGAAGTGCTTTTGCAGAGTTGTGATATCATCTCTATTCATGCGCCTCTCAATGAAAAAACGACCAATCTTTTGGACTATGAACAGTTGTTAATGTGTCAAGAGGGAGCCGTTGTTTTGAACCTTGGACGCGGCGGTATCATCAATGAAGAGGCAGTTGCACGTATCCTTGATACAAAAAATATCTCTTTTGGTTTGGATGTGCTCATGCAAGAACCGATGCGAAAAAATCATCCGTTTTTTGATATAAAAAATCAGCAAAATCTTTATGTGACTCCACACATAGCTTGGACTTCCGTTGAGGCGAGAGAGAAACTTATAGCGCAAACTATAGAGAATATATACACACTCAAAGCATAAAAATAATATGCAGGAAATAGCACTTTTTCTCTGGGCATTTCTTGCAGCGACTATCTTCCCATTCTCCTCAGAAGTAGCTTTTGTGGCTGCTTTGGCAAATGATATGCCTTTGATGAACGCAATGTTTTTTGCTTCCAGCGGCAATGTTCTTGCCATAATCCTCAATTATTGGTTTGGATATTGGCTCTATGAAAAAACAAGAACAAAACTTGCAGCTTCAAAAGCAGGAAGAAAAAGTTTGGATTACGGACACAAGTATGGCTACTTCATTTTACTTTTTTCGTGGTTGCCCATTTTGGGTGATCCGCTAACACTTGTCGCAGGTGTGTTACGTTTGCGGTTTGTTTGGTTTGTTATCATTGCCGGAAGCTTAAGGGTTGTGAGGTACTATTTTATAGCGCAGATTATTTAATCCTTTTGTTGTACTATTAGATTTTCCGTCATTGCGGATTTGATTTTCCGTCATTCTGGACTTGATTTTTCGTCATTCTGGATCAAGTCCAGAATCTAGTTTGTAGAGTTTATAATTATTGAAGAGGGTGTGTATGAGAAGTGATGTTTTGATTATAGGCGCAGGAGGCGCTGGTTTGGTGGCGGCTCTTTCTGCCAGTGAAGCTGGTGCAAAGGTGCGCGTGCTCACAAAAGAGTACCCGACACGCAGTCAAACTTCAATGGCTCAGGGCGGTATAAACGCAGCGCTTGGCAATGCAGGTGAGGATAGTGTCGAAGCACATATACAAAATACCCTCAAATCCGCTCATGGGCTAGCAAATGAGGCGGCGGTGCGTTATCTTTGCGAAGAAGCACCCAAAGCGGTAGAGTGGCTTGAGAGTATCGGTGTCTGTTTTTCGCGTACCAAAGAGTCAAAAATCGCTCAAAGAACTCTTGGCGGTGCTTCGGCTCCTAGGGCTTGTTATGCGCAAGACTACACAGGTCTCAAAATCCTTCACACACTGTATGACAAATGTCTTGAAGCGGGTATTGAGATACTCTCTGAGCGTTATCTGCTGAACTTTATCGTCAATCATGACCAATATGAAAAACCTTATGTGGGCGGCGCTACGGTGCTCAATATCCAAAGTGGTGAGGTGGAAGTCTATGAAAGCGCGTCTGTTATCGTCGCAACAGGCGGATACAGCCGTATATATGACAAACACTCGACAAACTCGACAAGCTCGACGGGTGACGGTATCGCCGCGGCTATTCGCGCAGGTGCTAGGCTGAGTGATATGGAGTTTGTGCAGTTTCACCCGACAGCGCTCAAAAATTCTTCCATACTTATCTCTGAGAGTGCCAGAGGTGCAGGCGGCTATTTACTCAATTCTAAAGGCGAAAGATTTACAAATGAACTCGCACCCAGAGATGAAGTAGCGCGTGCTATCAACGATGAGATTAACAAAGGTGAAGAGGTCTTTTTGGATATCAGACATCTTGGTGAAGCTTTTATAGATGCAGAACTTCCTCAAGAACGTAAACTTGCAAAACTTTATGAAAATGTCGATCCACTGCATGAGCTGATACCTATCAAACCGGCAGCGCACTATACGATGGGCGGCATTGAGGTGGACAAAAACTCACATTCTAAACTCAAAGGACTTTTTGCGGCAGGCGAATGTGCCAACCACAAAGTCCATGGAGCGAATCGTTTGGGCGGCAATTCTCTTCTTGAATTAGTTGTCTTTGGCAAACAGGCGGGTGCAAACGCAGCTATATATGCTAAAAAGTTTGATAAAAATATAGACACTTCCCAGCATGAAGTGAGTGCAAATAACTTTGTAAAAGGTGTCAAATACTTTACAAATCAGATAGATTTTTATGAGAAACGCAACTTTATAGGCAATATATTTTACAATAACGCAGGGATAAGCCGAGATGATATGGGACTCAAAGCGGTTCTTGGAGCTATCCGTCAAATACAGAGAGAAATCCCTTTTATGGGACCAAAAGACAAATCCAAAATTTGCAACACAAACCTTGTAGAGTTTATAGAATTTGGCAATATGGTTGAGCTTTGTGAAATCATTTTGGTTTGCGCCATCAGCCGTAACGAGAGCCGTGGCGCGCACTATAGAAGTGATATCCCAAAAGAGAATGATATGGCTTACAAAGCACATACTATTACGTGGAAAGAAGACGGCGTTTTGTGTGCCGACTTTATGGAGTAGAAGATGAGAGTACAAGTCAAAAGATACACGAGCGAGCCTGAAGTCAAAGAGGCGTTTTTGGAGTATGAAGTCGCTTTAGAAAACGCAACGCTTTTAGAAGTTTTGCAAGAGATAAAAACAAAACAGGATGCTTCACTCTCTTTTTCAAGCGGCTGTAGAAGCAGTGTTTGCGGAAGTTGTTCTATGCGGGTCAATGACAAAGAAGTTCTGGCATGCTCGTACAAAGTCCAAGAGGGCGATGTGATAGAACCTTTGAGAAATGTTCCTGTGCTTCGTGATTTGATTGTTGACATGAACGCGGCATACGATACAAATGCAAGAGCAAAAGCATGGTTAAGTTCTCAAAGCCAAGGTATTTTACTCAGCCCAGAAGATGAAAAAATCAATGAGATTCAGAGTGATTGTATCTTGTGTGGCTCATGTTATAGCGCTTGCCCTGTTTATAGCGTCAACGAAGAGTTTTTAGGTCCATTTGCACTTACAAGAGTTTGGAGATATGTGAGTGACAAACGCGAGAGTGATAACGTGAGCAAACTCGATGTTATTCAAACAAACGGTGTTTGGGACTGTACACTTTGTAATGCCTGCACGCTTGTTTGTCCGCAAGATATCTCAAGCAAGGCAGATATAGAAAAACTTCGCTCAAAATCTGTTATGGCAGGTTATGAAGACCCAAGTTTTGCGAACAGTTTTGGCGGTGGGTTTGGATTTGATGGGAGTTTGTCGTTTTAAAAATATGTTATAATCAACCTTATTGTTATAAAAAAGGGTTATAAAATGGCGAAAGAATACTCGTTTGACATCAGTGCAAAAATAAATATGCAGAGCTTTAAAGATGCGATAAACCTCGTAGAGAGGGAAGTTGCAAACCGTTATGACTTTAAAGGTACGCCTTTTGAAGTGAACTATAAAGAAAAAGAGAAGCAGCTTGTGTTAGTGGCTTCAAGTGATAACAAACTTGACGCACTCAAAGATGTTGTTATTGCAAAGTTATTAAAACAGGGGCTTTCATCAAAAGTTTTGGATGAGCAAAAAGTTGAAGATGCAAGCGGCGGAACAAGAAAAGCGACTTTTAAGATTGTTGATTATATCGAGTCTAAAGAGGCAAAAAAAATAACAGCAGAGATAAAAAATCTCAAACTCAAAGTCAATGCCCAAATAGAAGGTGACTCTATCCGTGTCAAAGGTGCGAAGCTTGATGATCTGCAAAAAGTGATCGCGACTATCCGCTCTATGGAGTGGGAAGCACCACTCGTTTTTGAAAATATGCGATAAGGATTTGTCATGAGCAAGATGAGCGTAGCGGACGCAGCGGAGTATTATGGCGTTTCCAAAGAGGCAATCCACAACAGAGTCCGAAGAGGTTCACTTGAGAGCGTCCTTGAAGGCGATGTGAAGATGGTTCTAGTCGAAACAAAACCGACAAGCCAGACAAAAGTACAAAGCAAAAAACCATTCGTAAATGTTGCAAGTGATAAATATTATAAATTTCTCGAAGAACAAAATGCAAAACTGCAGCAAAAAGTCGAAAAACTTGAAGATGAAACGCGAAGTCTCAGAGACCAAAAAGAGCAGATGCTTATAGAAGAACGCATCAAAATAGAGCAGATATATAGAGACAAAGATGAACAGCTCAAAAATATTCTCGCGACTTTTCAGTCACAATTTACTCTCTCTACGCCACAGCCAAAAGAGAATGAAACGGCGCTTGATGCGGAGATAGAAGAGGTCTTTTATGTCCAGCCAAACGGAGTGATATCACTCAATAAATACCTCAAAGAACAAGTGCTCTCAAAAAAGAAGAGAAAAAAAATCCAAGAAAGATTTGATGCAAGAGCGACAAAAGAAGAACGCATCATTATCGTCGGTAAAAAATACTATATCGACTTAGAGAAATATAATTACGAGGATATTCTCTAAGGCTTATTTTACAAGCAGAAGCTTTCTATACGGTTTCTGCCGTTTTCTTTTGCATTGTAGAGTGCTCTATCTGCCAAAACAAGATAATTTTCCACAAAACTTTTTTTATACAGATGTTCTGGATTGATATCCATCATGCCGATGCTCACAGTAGCGTGAATCGTTGCGTTTTCTATCACAAGAGGCATCTCTTGAAAACTTTTACGGATCTTTTCTAAGACAAAAAGACCTTTTTCTTTGTTGATTGCAGGAAGTAAAATGATAAATTCTTCTCCTCCATAACGAATGATGATATCTGAGTTGCGGATATTTTGTTTTACAACTTGCACAAAATAAGTCAAAACTTTGTCCCCTGCGATATGCCCATAGGTATCATTGATGTTTTTAAAAAAGTCCAAATCACACATTGCAAGGATGAACGGTGAATGTGTCGCCAAAGAGAGTTCATATTGGCTCTCAAAAACATTCTCCAAAGCTTGACGGTTGAGTGCTCCGGTCAGTGCATCTTTGATGATGCGTTTATTCATCAGGATATTGTCGATAAGGGCAAGTTCCGTGCCGATACCCAGTGATATAAGCTCACACTTTTCAAGATAGTTGATGAGTATGTGGTGTTCATTTGTACCGATATGGTCATAAATTTTTTTTGCAAAAAGATGCAGGCTCTCGTGAAGTTTTTGGATAGATTTGTATTTTGAGTTATTGTGAATAACTTTTTTCCCTTTAGTATGCAGCCACAATCCAAAGTCACACAAAGTGTCATCGAGTTCGACAAAATCCTCTTTTTGTCCGTTTTTAATCAAAAACGCAAGTTTATTAAGCCATGTGAGGTGGGACTCATAATGCGTGATGATATGTTTTTCTACAAGGTCAGATAGAGAACTGATGCGTACGTTGTTTGAAGATATGAGTTTGTCTGCATAGGTATGAAGGTAGATAAACGCAACCTTATCATTGATTTTTTTGATAAGTTCAAGAAGCGCTACAATTTGCATATGTGTAGTGTGCTGTGACATTTTTGCAATCAAAATAGTTTTGAGTCCGTAAATCTCATTGGCCACGATGACATAAGGAATGGCGCATGAAACTTTGTAGTGTGCAAGCGCTTCAAAGGCGTCAAGAAGTTTATCTTCATGAAAGGGCATACTTAAGATATGGAGTATTTTTTTGTAGTATTCAGGAGTCAGCGGAAGTTTTTCATCAATTTTGTAATGGATACAGGAAGTATATTTATCGATAAAATCTTCTAAAATAACCTGATTGTGTTCTTTGAGAAAATCGGAAAAGTTATATTTCATAAGTCACTACTTTTGAGCGTTAAGCCTTTGAGATGTGTTATGGGGTACGAAAACGCTATCCCCTCACCATCGCCGATTATATCAAGTTTATCCATGATGTTGCGGATGATTGCATCGACATTTTTGGAAGGGGTGATAAACATCAGGTTTGCATCAGTAGCATCGCTGTGGAGTCTGTTGTAGAAGTTGTCTAGCTTTTTGAGCCCCATACCGTGGGCTTGCATGATAGTCACACCTCTAGCCCCTGCATCTTTTGCAGCGAGGAGAGCCTCTTCTTCTTTTTCTTGCGGTACGATGACATGAACTGCGGAAAATGCCATTTGGTAGGAGTGGCGTTTTTCTGTCGCTCCTTGGACTTTTACCGTGGAGAGACTCATATTTTGGGCATCTTCAAGCGCATGACGCAACTCTTGCATATGCATCACTTCAAGCTCATGTTCGCCTTTGACTCCTATTTTCTCTGTAATGACACCATAAAGCATGACGGTGAGCATAGGAAAAAGTGATGCAAACGCAATAAGCCCAAATCCGTCAATCAGCGGATCACGTCCGGCAATATTTGTAGCAAGTCCAAGCCCTAAAGCTGCGACAAGCGGAACCGTGACGGTTGATGTTGTGACCCCGCCGCTGTCATAAGCGATAGGGATGATGTACTTTGGCGCGATAAAGGTGAGCGCTATAACAAACATATAACCGACCATGATGTAATAGACTATCTCTCCGCCGTTGACTATCCTAAACGCACCCAAAGAGATACCTATCGCCACACCCAACGCGACAAATAAACGCAGTACAAAATCGTTTATTTTCCCATCACTTATCTCTTTGGCTTTTTTTGCGATAGCGGTGAGTGAAGGTTCTGCCATTGTGGTAGAAAAGCCTATAGCAAAAGCAAAAGAGTAGATGATGATGTTACTGTCGTTTTGTGTAAGCTGCAAGGCCATCGTCTCTCCGAGTGAGAAAAGCCCCATCTCCAAACCGACAACAAAAGCGTCAAGTCCGAAGATAACAAGAGCAAAACCTATGAGTACCTCTTTGAGATTGTCGATAGGTTTTTTCAAAACAGCGTACTGAAAAAAGAGGATAACGGCGAGTATCGGGATAACATCTGTGGCAACACCAATCATACCTTTGAGTATGTTCAGCAAAGAGAAGTCAAACGCAGCAGCTGTTTCTGCCGTGTGTTGCACAAGCGGGAGAGCAATATCTGAAGTTTCAATGAATTGGTAAACATACACTCCATAAAACTGTACAAAAATCATAGGCGTAAGTGAAGCAAAGGCGATAAGTCCAAAGCCATCCAACACGGGATTGCGCCCTTTGATGGTCGAAGCTAGACCGATGCCGAGTGCCGCCACCAAAGGCACGGTGACTGTTGAAGTGGTAACACCGCCGAGGTCATACGCAAGTCCCACGATCTCTTTTGGTGCAAACGCAGTCGCTGCTACGACTAAAACATATCCAGTGATAATATAGTAGTGGATAGGCGTGCCTTTGATAATCCTCCAAACACCCAAAACTATCGCAAAACCGACTGAAAACGCAACGACCATACGCAGGGTAAAAGCATCAATGCGTCCGGTACTGATACTTGCGGCTTTGTCGGCGATGACCAAAAGCGCAGGTTCTGCAACAGTCGTACCAAAACCAATCATAAAAGCAAAAAGCATAATCCAGCCCGTCGAGCCTTTGTGTGCAAATTCACTTGCAAGCCCTTCACCAACGGGAAAAATACCGACTTCAAGACCTAAAAGAAATACAGCCAAACCGACACCGACGATAGCAAGTCCTATCGCTGTTGAGAGCCAGTTGTCCGGTACATTTTGGATGATGGCAAGTTGAAAAAACATAATGACCAATATAATAGGGAGCAAATCTCGAAAAGATTCTCGTAAAAGTTTTAAAAATGATCTGATATTGAGCATACTAATCCTTGACAAATTCTTACGCAATTGTATAGCAAAGCATTTGAGTTTCTTATAAAACGGTGTAAGCTAGAAGGAGAGAGTTTGAAAAAAAGTTCTTTTTGGAAGTAGTTTTAGGATAGATAAATATAACTATGGATAAAATTTCACTCTTTCCTCGTGGACAATTGGGAGAGTGGTTGAATCCAGTCGCCTGGAACGCGGCCGTAGCGCAAGTTACCGTGAGTTCGAATCTCACATTGTCCACCACTTTTTTCACATTTTCTCTGATATCACCTTCAACTATAGCGCTAATGACTCAAACACCAATATAAAATCTATGCTGTTTATTGTACATTTTTTGCTCCTAATTTACTAAATGTTAACTTAGACTTATTATAATTTTAAATCTCAATTATGTTTCCCCCCCCCTTTCATAAGCGAGAATATACTCTCCTAACTATTATCAGTCACTCAAGCCTCTTTTTTCCCTTTTCGGCTTGAGTACTTCTCTTTCTTAGCGGCTTATGTTACACTCTCATCATGACAAAAATAATCCTAACAACCCTCAATGCGCGTTATGCACACACAGCTATCGGTCTGCGATATCTCTATGCAAATATGCAAGAACTCCAAGAAGAAACAAAAATTATGGAGTTTAGTATCAATGATGCAATGCAGAGCGTTGCCGAAAAACTCTTAGCAGAATCTCCCGAAATATTGGGCATAGGTGTCTATATATGGAATGCTTTGGAAGTAAACGAACTGATAGAAATCATCAAAAAAGTCGCTCCCCAAACACGCATCATCCTCGGCGGTCCTGAAGTGAGTTACCGACCTTACAGAGTCGATTTTGAACGAGCGGATTTCATCATAGAAGGTGAAGGCGACACTGCGTTTTATCAACTCTGCAAAAGTATTGTTGCCCAAACGCAGCCTCAAGAAAAAATCATCAAAATGACTTTGCCTGATCTAAAGTCGATTGAACTTCCTTATGCACACTACAGCGATGAAGATATCCAAAACCGCTACATTTATGTAGAAATATCACGCGGATGTCCTTTTGAGTGTGAGTTTTGCCTCTCTTCTATGGATGAGAAAGTACGGGCTTTTGATCTGGACAAAGTGCTTGCTGCGTTTGAGACACTTTGGCAAAGGGGTGCTAGAAACTTCAAATTTGTCGATAGGACTTTTAACCTCAATATGAAAGCAGCAAACAGGATTTTGGACTTTTTCTTGGCAAAAAGTGAGCCTTATTTTGCACATTTTGAAGTGATTCCCGACCATTTTCCCGCATCGCTTCGTGAGAAAATAGCCCTCTTTCCTCATGGAGCTCTGCAGCTGGAGATTGGCATACAAACACTCAACCTTGAAGTAGCAAACAATATTTCGCGCCAGCTTAACCTGCAAAAGATAAACGAAAATATCAGCTTCTTACAAACGCAGACCCATGCGCATATCCATCTTGACCTCATCGTAGGACTTCCGGGAGAGAGTTTGGAGAGTTTCGGCGCCAACCTCGACGCACTTGTCGGCATGAGCAGCTGCGAGATACAAATAGGCATACTCAAAAAACTCTCAGGCACATACATCAAACGCCATGATGAGGAGTTTAAAATGGTGTATAGCGACAAACCGCCGTATGATATCCTCAAAAATTCGCTTCTGAGTTTTGAAGATATACAGATCATGAAACGGTTCGCCCGTTTTTGGGATTTGACTTATAACAGCGGCAACTTTAAAAGTTCTGTAGTTTTGCTTTGGGGTGAGGGAAGTGTTTATCACAATTTCTACGACTTTAGTCGCTGGATTTATACGCAAACCGACTCCACTTGGAAAATTTCTTTAGAGCGACTTGGGGAACTTTTGTTTGATTATCTCACACAGGTTCAAAATATCCAGCCGGCTTTTGTAGCTACAAAAATGCTTGAAGATATGATGAAACTCAAAGGCAGAGCCATCCCAAAATACTTAAAGCCCTACGCAGAGGATTTTAGTACAAACGCAAAAGAGGGAACTTCAGGTTTTAACAAAAGACAAAATTCGTTATAATCGCTCCATGTTTAGATTGAAGATAACGCTCTTTTTTTTGGTATTGGTATTGCAACTTCAAGGAAGTGAGCCGTATGTAGATGATGCACTTTTGTCCAAAATCGAAGGCAAATACCAACTGTATGCTAAAAATAGATTTCTTTATCTGCAAAAAACTCTAGATGAGTTCCAAAACGCAAGTGATTTGCAAAAACTAAACGCAGTCAATGATTTTTTTAACAATGTCCGCTACGCCACAGACGCAAAAGTCTATAATACAAGCGACTACTGGGCGACGCCGTGGGAGTTTTTGGGAAAAGACATAGGGGATTGCGAAGACTATGTCATCAGTAAATATTTCGCCCTTATCTATCTGGGCATCGATCCCAAAAAACTCTTCTTCTCTTATGTAAAATCTATAAAATTCAACACCGCACATATGGTGCTCACCTACTTTGAGACACCACGCTCAGAACCTCTTGTTTTGGACAACTACAACCTCAAAATCTTCCCTGCTTCACAAAGGAATGACTTGATACCTATCTACAACTTCAACGGAGAATCTCTCTACAAAGCAAGTGCAAACGGAAACGGCAAAAAAGTAGATAACGACAAAACCCACAAAAAGTGGGATGAACTCAAACGCAACATGAAAAGGCAAAAAATATGACACTCTTCAAGCAAATAGCGATTTTACTCTCGCTTTTTCTTCTCATAATTCTTGGAACGGTTTTGACACTCAACTTCAAAAGTGCAAACGAATCTATCTCGCAAAGACTCTATGAAGATGCCAAAAATACCGCTTCTTCCCTGAGCCTTTCTCTTGGCGGTGCAAACGGTGATATCTCAATGATGACAACCATGATAAATGCAAATTTTGACAGCGGAAACTATCTCCTAATATCTCTTGTCGATGTTGATGATGCCATCTTGTATGAGAGAGTTCTTGAGAGTAGTTACGCAGATGTTCCTGCGTGGTTTTTGGAGCTCATCACTCTTGAAGCACCCATCGCTTCTGCAAATGTTTCAGCCGGATGGAATCAAGTCGGCATCTTGCATGTCCAAAGCGATCTTAGTTATGCCTACACGGAACTCTATAGTATTCTTAAAAATCTTCTTATCTCTTTTAGTATTTTAGTAATAATAGCTCTGGGCTTTCTCAACCTGCTTCTTGCTGCTGTTTTAAAACCACTCAAAGAGGTACAAAAACAAGCAGAAGCTGTGATACGCAACGAGTTTATCATTCAAAAACATATCCCCTCTACCAAAGAGTTTCAAGATGTAGTTTTGGGGATGAATACAATGGTCTCGAAAGTAAAAGTGATGTTTGATATAGGAAATAAAGAGTTACAACAGCTAAAAGAACTCGAATACATCGACCCGGCAACCAAACTAAAAAACAGAAAATATTTGATAGATAAATTTCCAGAATATCTCAAAATAGATGCTGTGTCAAAAGACGGTATAAATATGATGCTAGCTCTTAGTGGTATTACAAAAGCGAATGAGCAAATAGGTCATGAAGAGGTTGATGCGCTTTTCGTGAACCTTGCAAAGATATTTACCGACTCTGTGCAAGTATATAATGAAGCTATCGTTGCCAGAATGAACGGAACAGAGTTTGCGATATTTATTCCAAATTGTGGTGAAGAAGAAGCCAAAGAGATAGCAAAAAACATCAAAAGTGCAAGCCAAAATGTGATTGAAGCACACAAACTTGATATAAAGTGTACCTTTATCTCTATCGGGATTTTTGAGTATAACTACCGACAAAATATCAGTAAACTTCTTTCCCTCTCAGACAATGCTCTGACTCAGGCAAAATTTTGTAACTCTCACATCCATTATGAGCGCGCGCAAAACGCAACTGAAGTAATGGGAAAAAATGCTTGGCGTACTATCATCACAGAAGCACTCGGCAAAGATGCCTTGAGTTTTGTTCCTTATAAAGTCGTAAACGCAGGTGCAAAAAAAGTAGCACACTATGCACTCTCTCTCACTCTTAGCAGCGGGGAAAAGAGATACTCGTACGGACAGTTTATGGCACCTGCAAATCAACTGGGTTTGAGCAATAAGGTTTATCAGAATGTTCTCAATATGCTCTTTAAAAAGACGGATCCAAAACTCAAAAACACCACCTGTTCTTTAAGGCTATCCTATGAATACCTTCAAGAAACGCAGAGTTATCATGAGCTCTCTTTACTCCTAAAACAGTATGGGATGAAACTCCCGCTTAGACTTATTATCGAGATGCCGGATAAATTTGTACGCAAAAATACAAAAGATATACAAGAGTATAAAGCACTTTTTGAAAAATATAAAGTCGATATGGGTATCTACGAGTTTATCGGTGAGAGTCAAAATTATCAATACCTTCAAGAGTTGCTTCCACTTTATATCAAAGCGGAAGCGAACTATTTTCTCACACAAAACACACAGTCTCTCTCCGCACTAAAACTTGTCACGGATTCGGTTGGGATAATACTTATAGCCAGCAGTGTTATGGATAAAGAGACTCTGGAAAAATTAGAAGAGATAGATATTCACACCATACAAGGCAAAGTAAGCGAGGAGATAACTTTTAATGATTAAATTGTCAATTTTATAGTAGTATTACAATTCATTATGTAATAAAAAGGGTAAGAAGAATGTTTTTTGGAAATAACAAGCAGCTCGAAGCAGAATTAGAAGCAAAAAAAAGAGAGGTACAATCTCTTGAAGAGAAACTCCAAAGAGCAGAACAAGAAATGGTTATACTCAAAGAGCAAGTAAACCTTTCTAATGAGACAAAGATTATGGGTGAACTTATCAAGTCTCTCACAGAAGGACTAACAGATGGCTGCACAAGAGATCTTGGACTTATCCAAGCAGATTTGAGCTCCAATCTTAGCGAACTTGAAGAGATAGACCATCTCAATGACAAAAACAGTCAATACACAGAAAATTGTTCCAATGAAGTCGCAATCATGACTGAGACGATGAATGCGCTACTAGGACATATTACAAGCACCTACGATCAGGTAAGCACCCTCAACTCGAGTGTAGAAAATATCTCCGAGGTTATCAATCTTATCAAAGATATCTCCAATCAAACCAATCTTCTTGCCCTAAACGCAGCTATAGAAGCGGCGCGCGCAGGTGAACATGGACGCGGTTTTGCCGTTGTAGCAGATGAAGTCAGAAAATTGGCAGAGAGAACGCAAAAAGCGACAAGTGATGTTGAGATAACTGTTCAAAGCCTCAAACAAAACACACAAGAAGTACACCAGCACTCCAAATCAATGGAAGAACTCTCTTCCCAATCAAGTGAGCAGATGAGTATTTTAAGGGACTATATGCAAGATTTAACAATCAACACCAAACACATCTCTCGTAATAATAGAGATGTCACTTATGCTGTTTTTGTGATACTTACTAAACTCGACCATTTACTCTTTAAGGCAAATGCCTACAAAAGTGTCTTTACAAATAAAAAAGTGGGGCATTTTTCTTCAGACAAAGAGTGCCGTTTGGGCACATGGTATTTTGAGGGGACGGGAAAAGAGAAGTTTGGCAAATGTCCTAGTTTCTCTAAACTAGAAACGCCACATAAACTTGTACATGACAATATCCATAAAGCTATACAGTGTGTTGAAAAACATACCTGTACAGCAGAGTCAAGAAATGTCATGAGTTACTTCAAAGAAGCCGAAGAAGCTTCAGCAGGCGTGATGTCCAGCCTCAACGCTATGCTAGAAGAAGAAAAAAGTTACAGACACAAACAACATAAAAACTAAGCTCCTCTGGAGTTTAGACCCTTTGCGATTGCCTCATTTATCTCTATTTTATACTCTGGATTTTTTTTCTCCAGTTCTCTGTCAAAATTTAAAATAATATCTTTGTTTGTCTGCGGATGTCTGCATATAGTAAAAAGTATCTCCATATACACATCAAAATCAGGATGCGTTCTGGAGCCTAGTTTTGGGTGGATTGTTCCGTGATATTTGAGTACAAGATCAAGAGCATCCCCAAGTTCTTTGGAGCTTGATTTTTTATTTTTGATAATAGCCAAGAGTGTCGGCATATCCGTTTGCACTCTTGCAATATGTGCTGTTTTTTCTTCGCTATTTTCAGGTGTTAGCAGAAGTTTTGCTTTTTTATTGCGCGAAGATATCACCAGCACAAAAACCAAAACACCCAGTATAACGACCAAACCCATAACAGATTTTATAAGAAGTGTAAGTTCCATATAACTACTTTTTTAGACATTATAACCAAAGAGCTACTCTAGCTCCTTGTTTTCATAAAATTTTCGCATCCATCTATCAAGCGGTGAGATATATCTGTAGATGACCGGAACGACCAGAAGCGTCAAAAACATTGAGCTCAAAAGTCCGCCGATTACCGCTATCGCCATAGGTGCGTTTACCTCGCTTCCAATACCTGTACCAAAGGCAAGAGGCAACATCGCAAAAACCATCGCAATAGTCGTCATGAGGATTGGACGCAACCTTTTTTCTCCCGCTTCTAGCAGTGCTTCATCGGCATTTTTGCCATGGGCAATCGCTTCATTTGCAAAGTCCACCAAAAGCACTGCGTTTTTGCCGACCATCCCCATGAGCAGCATAAAACCAATCATGACGAAAAGACTAAAATGTTCCCCGCCGATAAACAGCGCCAACATCACCCCGATAATACTCAAAGGAAGAGCTATCATGATGATAAGCGGCTGGATAAGCGACTCATACAAAATAGCCAAGATGATAAACATCAAAATAACGCTCAGTCCAATAGCCACACCAAAAGCCTTGCCTGTTTTTTCCATCTCTTCAGCAAAACCCGTAAATCTATAACTCACACTCGCAGGCATAAGATTATCTATCTCAGCTCTTGTATAAGCTACTGCACCGCCAAGATCAAGCCCGTAAAGATCCGCAAATATACTCACCTGTCTTTGTCTATCATAGTGATTGATTGTCGCCTGCGCACTTGAAGAGCCGAACTCTACCAAGCCGTCAAGATAGACAAGATTGCCCTTATTATCACGAATCTGAAGCTTTTTGATATCTTCCAAACTCACTCTTTGCGTATCGTCAAAACGCAGAGTAATATTGTACTGCTTGCCGTTTTCTTCAAAATAGGAGAGTTCAATATCACTCGAAAACGCAGTAGCTATGGTATTTGCTATTTGTGAAGCAGAGATACCCAAACGGTTTGCGTTTGTGCGTAAGATATTGATATCTATCTGCGGTTTGCCTGCATCAAGGTTTGTATCGATATCCACAAAACCTTTTTTATTCGCCAAATACTCCGTGAGATTTTTGGAAGCAAGTTGCAAATCTTCAAACGAATCAGATTTGAGTACGATTTGATACGGCACGGAGACACCGGCACCTTTGATGTTTGGTATTGCTGCCGCGGTGATAAACATACCCTCTTTATGTCCCTCTATCTTCTCTCTAAATGCTTGGATCAGCTCTTCTTGATTTTGGTCTCGTTTATCTTTATCAAGCAAACGCACATAGATAACTGCCTTGTGTTTTTCCTGCGCAGAGTTTGAACCTACGCTCAGAGTGGTAAACGCAACGGCTTTTTCTTCTTTGACCAGCTCTTCTATGCGTTTTGACTTGCGTATCATCTCTTCAAGAGAGACACTTGCATCGGCTTTGAGTTGGATTTCATACTCTGCTTTGTCCTCTTTTGGTATGAAGTCCATACCAATCTTGGGAAAAAGAGAGAGTGAACCGAAAAACGCCACTAACACTAACACGAGAGTCACAAACCTAAAACGCAGCACTAACTTAAGTGTGGCATCATAGGCTCTCTCTAGTGCTTTGAAAAATGGTTCTGTCATATCATAGAAACGACTTTCACCTTTATGGAGCACACGCGCACTCAAACTCGGGATAAAACTCAACGCGATAGAGTAGGAGATGATAACGGCAAACCCAACGGTCATAGCAAAAGACTCAAAGAATTTTCCGACGATACCGCTCATGAAGGAGACGGGGATAAAAACAGCCAAAAGCATGGCGGAAATAGCCAAAATGGTAAACGCCATCTCTTTAGTTCCCTCATAGGCAGCTTCGTATTTGCCCATGCCCGCTTCCATCTTTTTGTAGATATTTTCGATAACTACGATGGCATCGTCTATGATGATACCTATAGCCAGAGTAAGCCCTATAAGCGTCATCTTGTTGAGCTCAAATCCCATATAGTTCATCAAAGCAAAAGTCCCAAAAACAGAGGCAGGGATGGAGATGGCAGAGACAAGCGTAATAGTAAAGTTTCTCAAAAATACAAATACAATCAAAACAGCCAAAAGAGAGCCGTAGATAAGGTCAAACTCCACATGTTCAAGTGAGCTGATGATAGCGGGAGTCGTATCCAAAAGCAGTTGCACTTCATATCTCTCACCCGCTAAAAGCTGCAGTTTTGGAAAAACTTCTTTGACTTTATCGACTATCTCTATCGTGTTTGTACCGGAGATTTTTTGTACCTCAAGCATAACACCTTCGACACCGCTATACGCCGCGTAACTCTTCGCATCACTCAAAGAGTCTTCGACTTTGGCTATCTCTTTTAACTTTGTATCATTTTTGATGATGATATTCTCAAGCTGTTCTACGCTTAGGGCATCGGCTTTGGTTTTGAGCACAAACTCTTTTGTCGTGGAGATAAGTTTACCGCCGCCTATCTTGACATTTTCCCGTGCTACAGCGTCATTGAGTTCGGAGACGGTGATATCAAACTTGCTCAGCATCGCAGGATTTGGGAAGATTTTGATCTCTCTGTCTTTATACCCGATGATATTGATAGCGCCTACGCCGTTTATCTTCTGGATTGCAGGTTTTATCTTCTCATCCGCAAACACCATAAGTCCTTTGATATCCCCATCTTTAGGCGTCAAAAAGAGGTTTATAACAGGTGCGCCGCCGATGTCGAGTTTACTTACAAGCGGCATTTTTGCCTCACGAGGAAGGATAACAGAGGATACTTTGTCTCGCACATCGTTAGTCGCTTCGTCTATATCTCGCTCCAAAAAGAACTTGACCATCACCACACTCATACCTTCACTGCTTGTGGATGTGATACTGTCCACGCCGCCGATGCGTGAGATAGCTTCTTCTATTTTATCGGTGACTTGTGACTCTATCGTGCTTGATTCGGCTCCGGGATAGTTCGTCTGCACTGTGACCATAGGAAAGTCTATATTTGGAAAAAGTGCCGATGGCATAGCCTTGAAACTCATATAACCAAAGATAACTAAGGTTATAACATACATGAGCGTTGTTATAGGTCTTCTGATTGCTAACTTATACATCTGTGGCTACTTTGTCTCTGGCGTGATGATAGAACCGCTGCCGAAGAGTCCGACTACAAAATCTTTTGCATCTACTTCGGCTTTGATTTTTCTGTTTTGTGTATTTGCGCTTGGATAGATTTTTGTTATCACACCTTCATAGTTTTTACTCTCACCGTCCACGCTATAGTGAAATTTTTGTCCGATTTTGACCTGTGTATGGTACTTTTGATCAAACTCCAACACAAGTTTTCTCTCTCTTTTGCTCTGAAGTTTAAAGACGGTTTTGAGCATCATTCCGCTCACCGTATCACCGACTTCTATATCTTTTTCATAGATGACACCGTCAAACGGGGCTTTGAGAAAGGTTTTGTCATATTTTGCCTGCGCATATTCAAGCTGATTTTTTGCATCTTCATACTTAAATGCAACCTGATCAAACTTCCCTTCATCAATGAGACTACGCACTTTGAGCTGTCTCTCATAATCCGCTTTTGCGTATTTGAGCGCAGTTTTCGCCATATCCAAAGTGGCTTTGATATCGCTGTTATCGAGATAGGCCAAAACCTCTCCTTTTTTGACAACACTTGCCTCATCATATTGCACACTTTTGACGATACCGCTTGCGTCAAACGCAAGGTTGGCATTTTTGTCCGCTGCCACATTAAAAGTCGCATACACTTCACCCGCACTCAAAGATAAAACCAAACCAAATAACCCTAATAAAACTTTTCTCATTGTAAAAACTCCTCTATATTTTTGCCGCTGTAGTAATAATAAAACGCATACGCTATCTCTAAATCATTTAAAGAACTCTCATACAAAGCCTTTGCATCCATCCTCGCGCTCAAAGCATCGAGATAGGCTACATTGTCCAATATACCGGCTTGATATTTTTTCTCTATTGTCTCAAATGCACTTTGTGCCGCTACGAGCGCACTTTTGGCACTTTGTATCTTGATCTTGTTTGTATCTATCCGCTCATGAGAGAGTTCCTGATACATCTTCTGTTCATCATTTTTGTACTCTATACGCTTATCGAGCGCTCTTGCGTTTAGCCCAAGTGCCTCTGCGCTCTCTTTGAGTACGCCTCCGTCATAAAGTCTGAAGTTTGCACTCAAAAGAATCTTGTTTTGGTTGTAAATGCCCTCTGGATGGGTGAAGTCTGTGTCGTTATAGCCATAATAACTATATGTATCCTCAAGACGAATTTGCGGATAATAGACACTCTCAAGGGACGCGGCAAAACTTTTGATCGCGTCTCTTGAAGCCTCAAGTGCGCTGATATCATCAAGCTTTTCCAAGGCATCAAGCGGTACTTCTTTGAAGTGTGACTGCTCTAGCGTCTCTATTTGTTTTGAGAGTTTTAACTCCAAAGAACGTTTTCTTGTCAAGATATCAAGTTTGATAGCTTCGATATTATAAAGATTTGTCTCATAACTCGCTTTGAGTCTCTCCACCTCATCGACGGTAGCCAACTTCGCATCATAAAAAGCACGCATTCTCTCAAGCTGCGTTTTGAGTGAAACGCCTGCTTCTTCTCTCGCTTTATGCGACGATTCCAAACTTTTTATGGTAAAAAAATCTTGTACGATTTGCAAAGAGAGACTCTTTTTGAGCGCACCTTCATCATAAGAACTAGACTTATATTCACTGCGTTTTTGCTCCACCAAAGCAGATCTTTTGCCGCCGTCATAGATATCAAATCCAAGCTTTGCATAGGCACTGTAAACATCTCCGGGCATCATCGTTGAGCGCTCATGAGAGCTTTGATACGATGCACCCAAATCGAGTGTCGGATAATAGCTGCTCTGCTGCGCATCGAGCTCTTTTTGTTTGGAGTTTTTATCGAGAGTTTGCGCTTGCATGAGCTTATTGTTCTCTGCGACATATTCCAAAAGTGACCCAAGCGTATCTGCATACATAAACGCAGGAAGCAGTAAAAACAGGATTTTTTTCATTTTTTCACCTCTAATAATTCAAATATATTGTCTATAAATGTATCAAGCTCTTTTTTGAGATCTTCTATGGCGTGGGTAACATTTTTGGCGATAAACATCCCCTCTCCCGTCACAAAAATACCTCTAGCTAGAAACATCGCCTCTTCTTTGAGTTCACCGCTTAGGACTCTGGCTTGGAGTATCTCACAAAACCATCCGTAGTAGTTGTTAAAACACTGCGTTTGAAACGCCATCATCTCAGGGTTTTGCTGCATCAAAGAGAGAGAAACAAACTCTTTATAAATCTCCCGAAGCTCTTTATCCGCCTCAGAATAAAAAAACTCAGAAAACTTCTTGACCATCTCTTTTGTACTTTTTTGCCCTGAGAGCTCATGTGAGAGTTTCTGCGAGTGTTCCAACATCATGATATTGGCTATCTCAAAAACAATCTCTTCTTTATTTTTGAAATACTCGTAAATCGTCCCTTTTCCTACCCCAGCCACTTTAGCAATCTGAGAAATCGTCAAAGTATTTATACCATTTGCGACCACCAGCGCTTTACACGAAAGCGCTATATCTTTTTTCTTCTGTACCTTATCAACGATTATCGCCATATTCACTCTCCATAAATGACCGACCATCAGTCAATCAAAAACAAAGTGTAGTCTTTTAAAACTTTTATTTTTATTAACGCAAAACAGCGCTGACAATATAGCTCACATAAAATGACTTTTAGTTGAATTTTGCTACAATACGCTTAAATATAAAAGGGGTAAGTTATGCAACTTCAGTTAACTATAAATGATGTTAAAGCAAATATTTTTTTAGAACTTTTAGAAATTTTTAAAAAAGATAATATTGTAAATAATTACACAATAGTTGATAATTTTAATGATTACGAGAAAGAGATTTTAAGTGATTTACAAAATCTACATTCGTCTATTCAAGAAGATGGGCATAAAACTAACAAGTTTATACAAATTGATAATTTGAAATGAAATTTCAAGTTGTAGAAAAACTACTTTACCAAAAAGCATACAAAAAACTTTCCAAACAATACAGACAAATAGATGATGATATTGACAACTTTTTAAACTCAATAAGTTCTAAAGAAGATTTAGGAATAGAATTAAAATCAAATATTTTCAAAACAAGAATCAAAAATAGCGATAAAAACAAAGGTAAAAGTGCTGGGTATAGGCTTATAAGCTACATTGCCCTAATAGACAATGAACTCCATTTACTCTATATCTATGATAAAAGTAAACTAGAAAATTTGACAGAAAAAGAGATAGATAATTTAGTTTTACAACAAATTAGCGAGTAAAATATCATACTTTTAACTTGCCTCGTTCCCACGCGAAGCATACAAACGAGTAAAAACACACTTCATATAGAAGATAACGGCTCAGGCATCAACAATGCGCAAAAAATATTTGACCGTCACTACTGCGAAACTCCTTATGTCAAAGGGTTTGGGCTGGGACTTAACATTGTAAAACGTTTAAGCGAACAGCTTGGTATCGAAGTGCGTGTCTTTTCAAGTAGCACAGGCACAACTTTTTCTCTTGATTTGACGAATGTTCAAAGACTCCCTCAATTTAGGCATAATCAAAACTAAGGTTTTATTATCTTCACTGTTGTTGCTTTTGCATCAAATCTATAAACTCTTTGGCATTTTCCCCACGTAGATAATCTGCTGTTTTTAAGAGTCCGTCGCTTAAATATTTGGCCTTATATCCCTTCATCGTAAGATAGACACGCGCCAAATTTGCTCTGTCATTGTGTGGGCAAGCGGTGATGATGAGTTTATCTT